>NZ_JBSUQM010000002.1:0-450938 GCF_054065835.1 Nocardia citri | reverse complement strand
TGACCATGACCGAGCCCAGTTCCGAATTCACCCAAGAGGCAGATGTCATCGTCGTCGGCGCGGGCCTGGCCGGGCTCGTGGCGACCCATGAACTGGTCAAGGCCGGCCACCAGGTGCATGTGCTGGATCAGGAGAATCGCAATAACCTCGGCGGCCAGGCGTTTTGGTCGCTCGGCGGGCTGTTCTTCGTGGACAGTCCGGAACAGCGCCGCCTCGGCATCAAGGATTCCTACGAACTGGCACTGCAGGATTGGTTCGGTTCCGCGGGTTTCGATCGCGAGGACCAGGACTACTGGGCCCGTCAGTGGGCACGCGCCTATGTGCGCTTCGCCACCACCGAGAAGCGCGACTATCTGCATGAATTGGGTCTACGGGTGACGCCGCTGGTCGGTTGGGCCGAGCGCGGTGGCGCCTTCGCCGATGGGCACGGCAATTCGGTGCCGCGCTTCCACCTCACCTGGGGAACCGGGCCCGAGGTGGTGCGGGTCTTCCAAGAGCCGGTGCTAGAGGGTGAGCGACGTGGGCTGGTCGGCTTCAGTTTCCGGCACCGGGTCGACGAGTTGATCGTCGAGGACGGCGCGGTGGTCGGCGTGCGTGGCAGTGTGCTCGAGCCGACCGATCTGGAGCGCGGGCACGCTTCATCGCGAAATGTGGTGGGCGACTTCGAATTCCGCGCCAAGGCGGTCGTCGTGACCTCCGGCGGTATCGGCCACGATCACGAGCTGATCCGTCGCAATTGGCCCACCGAACGGCTCGGTCCGGCACCGGAGACCATGATCTCCGGTGTGCCGGCACATGTAGACGGGCGAATGCTCGGCATCTCCGAGGCCGCGGGCGGCGCCATCGTCAACCGCGATCGCATGTGGCACTACACCGAGGGCATTATCAACTGGAATGCGATCTGGCCCGATCACGCCATCCGGATCATTCCCGGTCCATCCTCGATGTGGTTCGACGCCAATGGAAAGCGATTGCCCGCGCCATGTTTTCCGGGTTTCGACACCAATTCGACCATGAAGGAGATCCTGGCCACCGGCCACGACTACTCCTGGTTCGTGCTCACCCAGACGATCATCGAGAAGGAGTTCGCGCTCTCGGGCTCGGAGCAGAATCCGGATATCACCGGAAAGGATCTCAAGCTCACCCTCGAGAGCCGGTTGGCCAAGGGCGCGCCCGGACCGGTCGAGGCGTTCAAACAGCATGGGGTCGACTTCGTGGTCGCGAATACCTTGCGCGAATTGGTCGATGGCATGAATAAGATCGCGCGCGGCCCGCAGCTCGACTACGACGAGTTGGAGCGACAGATCGTCGCCCGCGACCGTGGTGTCGCCAACAAGTATTCCAAGGATGCGCAACTGATGGCGATCACCAATGCGCGCCAGTACTTCGGCGATAAGGTGGGCCGCGTCGCCAAACCGCATCGCGTCCTCGATCCGGCGCACGGGCCGCTGATCGCGGTGCGGCTCAACATCTTGACCCGCAAGACCCTCGGCGGATTGCAGACCAATCTGGATTCGCAGGTGATGCGTCCGGACGGCACCCCGCTGCCCGGACTGTACGCCGCGGGCGAGGTCGCCGGATTCGGCGGCGGCGGTGTGCATGGCTACAACGCGCTGGAGGGTACCTTCCTCGGTGGCTGTATTTTCTCCGGCCGCGTCGCCGGCCGAGCTCTCGCAACGAAACTCGGCTGACCGTCAGCTCTGACAACTCGTCGCGGCGACGCTGGACGGCGGCTGTGGTGTCGCGGCCGCGATCTCCGGCGTCGGCGCGCGCGGTGGTTCCGGGAAAGGCTCGGTGTAGAGGCTCGAACCGATGTACCGCTCGCCCTGTTCCAGAGAGATGCCGGAGATCTCGACCTGATGCCCGTGGACATCGGTCACTCGTGCCGAGAACGGTCCCGGCCCAGCGCCGGTGATCGTCCAGTAATTGTCCATGCCGCGATCGAGCTCGTGCCACCGTCCGTCCGCCGAGGAACGTAATGCGATCCGCTGGATGGGATTTCCCGATCCGGTCACCAGCATGGCCAGCCAGGAGGGCGAGGAGTCCGGCTTCAGCTCGAAGATCAGCTCGGATGAGGGCAGCGGATCGCGGACCACAGAATAGCGGATCGGCGCGACGCCGTCGGACCGATCCGCGATCTGTTCGAACGCGGCCGTACTCAAATCCAGTTGTCCCGGAGCACATCCCGGGCAGCGGTCGGCGATGAGCACCCGGACATCACCGCGCGGACCGTGCACATCGAGGTACGCACCGCACAGATCGGCGTGACCGTATTCCCGAGTGGAGACGCCCGCATAGAGGCCGTCGGTCGGCAGGCCGGTAAACGAGCACGCGGCACCGGGGCCGAACGAGTAATATCGCGCCTCCCCTGGCCGCGTGGGCGGCGACGCATCCACCGTATGCCAGTTGGCGATGCCGGTGCTGCTGCTGGCCACCATCATTCGCGAGGTTGCGGTTCCGGTATCCGGGACCGGATGTATCGCCGTGCAGGACGACTGTTGCCCGGGTCGGGCGATCCAGACCACGACCGCCACCGTGGTCAACAAGGCTCCGGCGGACAACCACAGCCATCCCGCGCGGAAGTGCTTGTGTTCGATCGGTATTCGGTGCACCGTTGTCCCCGATCTCCGGCTCACCCTGCTCGCGGACTCTCCATCCTGACTCCATCAGGAAAGCAGGCGGACCCGCGCCGTATGCCTCGAACGGAAAATCTCCGCAGTGAAACACACATGTGTCGGCAATCCCTAGGCAAATAGCCAGCATTCGACGATGCAGATCGGAAAAGATCCGCCACTACGAGGTGGCCCTTGCCGGTTCGGCGTCCACACCCGAGAGTTGATCACCCATTCGGTCGCGCTTGGCGCGCAGGTAGCGGATGTTGTTTTCGGTCGGCGTCGCCTGCCGCGACAGCCGCCGCACCACCCTGCTCCAGGCCCGCCTGTTCGGCCGGTTTGCCGCGGAACAGCCGAAACCGACCGGATGCCGAGATCAGCCAACACCTGCGCACCGGCCGCATACCCATGGACATCGGCCGGCAACCCGAGTGCGAGGTTCGCTTCGACGGTATCGGCGCCATCATCCTGTAATTCGTACGCACGCAACTTGTTCAACAACGCGATGCCCGTCCTGCTGTCCGCGCGGGTAGACGACCACACCACCGCCTCCCTCGGCGACTGCGCAAGGCGGCGTCGAGTTGGTCGCCACAGTCGCAGCGCAGCGAACCGAGAGCGTCACCGGTGAGGTATTCCGAATGTCGGCGCGCCAATACGGATTCGCGCTGGAAGCGGTTATCCCGCTCAGTGGACAGGCTCAGCAGCGCGGCGACGCTTACCCTTCGCGGACTTCTTCGGCGCGGTCCGCGCCGCGAGTTTCTCCACGTCGGCCAATAGTTCCTCGGCGAAGTCGCGCTCGGCTTCGTAATGCCTTATACACCAACGCAACACCGCGCCAGGGTAGGCCCGATCCGGATTCTCGTCGGAACCTTCGGCATCGACGTCGGCGAGTTCGCGCATCCGCTGCGCGTATCCGATGTGCTCGGTGAGGATTTCGCGCAATAGATCCGGTTCGGCGAGATGCCCGAGCCAGGCCCGCAGTATGACGCTGTGCTTGAGCACGGGCGCCTCCACCGGCGCGTGGTTCACCCACTGCGCCGCGGCCACTCGACCACTCTCGGTGATGGCGTACATGCGCTTACCGCGCACACCGTCGTCCTGCAGCACCGTGCGCGAGGTGGCGTAACCGTGTTTCTCGAGGCGTCTGAGCTCGGCGTAGATCTGACTGAAGGATGGGCTCCAATAGAAGAATTGGAGGCTGCGGTCGGCCCACTTCTTCAGGTCATAGCCGGAGAGTTCGTCGGCGTGCGAGAGCATGCCGAGCACGGCCCAACTCGTCGTCGGCAGATCGGGAACCCCGGCACCCGCCGCAGACTTCACTTCTGTCACGATCGGACTATACCGCTTAGGCATATGCCGGGCATTACGACAGCACCCAGGAGTGGACTTGCCGCACTGAGTGGAACACGGGTCGATGCCGCCGCTCGAGCGGACCATTCGGTGGCGACGGCGCTTACTTCGCCACCGCGGGGGGCTGATAGGTCACTTCCCGCGCAACCGCTTCGTCGACCTGTTCCGGGGTCAACAAGGTCACCGTATGCGATATCGCACCACCTGCGGCCGCGGTGCGAATGGCCAGCGCGGCAGCCGCGACCTCGTTGGGAGCGTCACCGATCACGAACAGATCATCCTCACCGAAAGCGAAATAACAGACATCCACGTGCCCGCCCACGCTCTCGACCATCTCCGTGATAGCCGCCCGACGGGCGCTGCCACCCTGCGCGATCAGACCGCGCGCGCCTTCCTGCGAGTAGCTGACCCGCCACAGATACTTCGGCATACGGTGTCGCCTCCTGCTCCGGGGAACGATCTTGCCGGATCCGACCATACGGTCTCGGAACGTGTCTCGTGAGACTCCGGGACCGCCCGGTACAGCACTGATGCGACACCGTGATAACGATGAGACTGCGGCGGCACTCGACGCCAGGCACGCCGACCGCACAGGTCACCGTCAGGTGTTTCCCGTCGGAGGCCATGCCACCGGCAGTGCTCTCGGTATCTTCACAGCGATATCGTGCAATACGAATTTCCCGACGTCTGGCCCCCGAGGGCGCGGAACCGGATCCGGCAGGCACACCCGAGGCCGCCGACCCGGGCTGACAGTAAGCGAAACATATTGAGCTGCTGAATAACCCGCAGGCGAATCGCGGAAGGCAGCCAGGACTGCCTCGCGTATTCATCGGATCCGGATTCCGTTTTCCGGTCCTGCCGAAGGGATCCGGTGCTCCAGTGGTGGCCCAGTCCCCCGGTGATCGGGCGCCGGGAGTAATCTCGCCGCCATGTCGCGTACGCGCATTATTCGGATCGCCACCAGATCGAGTCCGATGGCGTTGGCTCAGGCCGAACAGGTTGCCGGGTTGCTGGCCGGGCTCGGGGTCGACAGCGAGCTGGTCAAGGTCACCACGGCGGGCGATCGGTGGATGGGTGATCTGTCGAAGCTCGGCGGTAAGGGCGCCTTCGTCAAGGAGATAGATCGAGCACTGCTCGATGACGAAGCGGATCTGGCGGTGCACTGTCTCAAGGATATTCCCGGCGATATTCCGGTGCCGGAAGGGTTGGCCTTCGCGGGTTATCTGCCACGCGAGGACGTGCACGATGCGGTGATCACCCGTACCGGTGCCGCGCTGGCCGAACTCCCCGAGGGCACGGTCGTCGGAACCAGCTCGGTGCGCCGGACCGCACAGCTGCGGCTGCACTATCCGCACTTGGCGGTGAAACCGTTACGCGGCAACGTCAATACTCGGCTTGCCCGCCTCGAAGAGGGCCATATCGATGTGCTGATCGCGGCCGTCTCCGGTTTGCACCGTGTCGACCAAGCGCACCGGATCACCGAAACCCTCGGTCTGGACACCATGTGCCCGCCGATCGGGGCCGGAGTGATCGCATTGCAATGCCGCGACGACGACAGCCAATTACTCGATCTCGGTGCGCGCCTGGACGATCCGGCCACCCACCGCCATGCGGATGCCGAGCGCGCAATGCTGCACGGGCTGCAAGGCCACTGCAACTCCCCGATCGCCGGATACGCGACGACCGACCCCACCGGACGACTCACATTGCACGGCAAGGTCTTCAACCTCGACGGCAGCCGATGGCTGGACGCCAAACACTGGGGCGTCCCGGAGGACCCGAGCGCCCTCGGGTTCTTCGTCGGCGCGGACCTGCTCCGTCAAGGCGCACGCGCAATCATCGACTCCATCCCGCACTGACACGCGCCCTGAGCGCTGCCGCATATCCACTGTCTACCTCGCACAGGGCACTGTGGACAGGGCAATCCTCGCGAGATAGGCACTGGTTGTGCGACAGCGCTCAGTCCGTGAAGCCGTCCATCATGGACAGCACGCGGAGCATGACCTCGTCGGCGCCGCCGCCGATGCTGAGCAGGCGGCTGTCTCGGTAGGCGCGCGACGTCCAGGTTTCTTCCATATAGCCCATGCCGCCGTGTACTTGTAAGCACCAGTCGGCGACCTGTCGGCCGAGGCCATACCGCCGAACCAGCGCCCGGAACTCCTGATGCTCGTCGCTGTAGATCACATCGCCTTCCTCACCGAGGTCCTACCTCGACGCTAGCCGAGCGATCCCGTAACAGGCAGCCGAACGTGACCAGACCTCGAATCAGCACCACCGAGCGTGGCGCTGAAACAGCGCGCGGCCCGCCTCATTGGCGGTTTCGATCAGCACCCGCGCCAAGCGCGCGGTATCCAGGGTCGTTTGGTCCCCGCCGATTCGGCAGGACAGCGACACGGCCCCCACCGTGGCACCGCGCCCCCGAATCGGCACCGCGACACAGGCGATGCCGGGCACCGACTCCTGATTGTCCACGGCGATTCCCTGCCGATGCCGGATCCGCGTCAGCTCGCGGTGCAGTTCGGCCCGGTCGCAAAACGTCCGGGGCGTCAATTGCGGCAGCCGGTCCCGGAAGGAGGTCTCGATAATGCTCGGCTCCAGCGAGGCCAGCATCGCTTTGCCGAGGGCCGTGCTGTGCGCGGGCATCCGGCCGCCGAGGCGGGTCGGGATGCTCGCGGTGTAGCGGCCACCGGTCTTGTCCAGGTACAGCACCTCGGGCCCGTCCAGCACGCCGAGGTGACCCACCATGCCGGTCCGCTGTGACAGCTCGTGCAGCAGCGGACTCACGACATCGCGAATCTCATTGTGGTCGGCGGCGAGTCCACCGAGTTCCAGCGGACGCAGGCCGAGGCGGTAGCCGCCGGGTGCGTGCGCCAGCCAGCGCAGCCGGATCATCTGGTCCAGAATGCGGTGCACGGTGGAGCGCGGCAGGCCGGTTCGCTCGGCCAAACCGACCAGCGTCAGCGTCGGTGTCGAACCGTCGAAAGCGTCTAGTATCAGCGTCATTCGCTCGATCATGGAGACTGGCGGCGGTGCGGGTCGGGTGGTCGGACGAACCAGACCCGATAACAGCTCGTCGGACTCCGGACCGGTCAGCGCCTCGGCCCTCATGGCGCACCTCCACTGCGTAGCTCGTACAGCTTAGAAGTATTTCGATTAGGCATGTCAGTTTTCGGCATACCTGAATATGTCCCCACTCACAGTGCCGTCATGCCGGACCACGTCGAATCCCGAAAACTACGGAGATCGGTACCGATCTTCTCGGTAGCCGGAACCGGTCATCGACAGCTCACCGCACCTATTGGAACCGGGGCTGACCACCCAGCCCTGCCCCCTGGCTATGGTCGATAACAACGGAAGGGGTTTGGCGATGGCATTACACACCGAGTTCACCGACCTGTTCGATATCGAGCATCCCGTAGTGCTCGCACCGATGGGTGGCGTCGCGGGCGGTGAACTTGCCGCAGCGGTGTCCGAGGCCGGCGGACTCGGCCTGATCGGCGGCGGCGGGGGTGCGGAGAACCTACTCGACAGGGAATGTGCGCTACTCACGGCTCGCACCGAAAAGCCTTGGGGCATAGGCTTGTTGAGCTGGGCCATCGATCTCGATGCGGTGCGCGGGGCGGTGTCGCGCCGCCCACACGCGATCCTGCTGTCATTCGGCGACCCCACCCCGTTCGCCACCGTGATCCGGGAAGCCGAGATCCCACTGATGGTCCAGGTCACCACCACCGACGAGGCATCGCGCGCCCTCGCGGCCGGGGCCGATGTGCTGATCGCGCAGGGCGCGGAGGCGGGCGGGCACGGCGGTAGCCGCGCGACGCTGCCGTTCGTACCCGCGGTCGTCGATCTCGCGGCAGGTACGCCGGTCCTGGCCGCGGGTGGGATAGCCGACGGACGCGGACTCGCGGCCGCACTCGTACTCGGCGCCGCGGGCGCGCTGATCGGCACGCGCTTCGAGGCGACACACGAATCGCTGCTCACGGCCGAAGAGGCCAAGACGATTATCGCCGCACGCGGCGGCGATACCGAACGCAACCGCATTATCGATATCGCCCGCGAATCCCCGTGGCCCGCCGAGTACACCGCACGCACCCTGCGCAACCGATTCCTCGACGAATGGGCCGGACGCGAGGCCGAACTCGCGACCGACCCCCTTGCCCGGCAACGCTATCGAGCGGCTGTCGAGCACGGTGATCTCGATTGTGCGCCGATCTGGGCGGGCGAGAATGTCGACCTCATCGACAGTGTCGAATCCGCCGCGGACCTGGTGCGGCGCATCAGCACCGACGCCGAGCGGACGCTGCGGCGGGCCGCGGCACAATGCGATTAGTCGGGTCGTTCCTCGGTCGCGGCGCGGAGTAGTTCACGGGTGTAGCGCTCGGCGAGTAGCGGCAAGAAAGTGTCGATCGTGGCATGGCTCGCGAGGTGGTCGTAGGCGGAGTAGAGCCACCGTTCGATGGCTTCGTCGCGGACGGCGTCGAATTCGCGTTCCAGCCGGCGCGCGGCGGATTTCAGCGCGAACTGTTGGTCGAGGGATGGTTCGTGGACGGGCGTGTGCGTTAGAGGACCTTCGGTCATCGCGGACTCCTGGTCGGGAACTTCCGGTACAAAGACACGATCGACGGCAGACCGTATCCGTTGATCGAGTACCCGATAGGTCACCGGCGACACCGCGGATTCGTCCTGTGGACGAGCTCAGAATTCCGCGCGATAACAGCGACGCATTAAAAGTAGAACAAGTTCTTGTCTGCGGCTCTGGCAAATGCCAAGCTGAACGCATGGATCTCGCCGCCATCGAAGCCGTCCGCCAGCTCAAATATCGCTACTTCCGGACCCTCGACCTCAAACAATGGGACGACTTCGGGGACACCCTCGCCGTCGACGTCGCCGGTCGCTACGGCACCCACGCCCTCGGTGAACCGCTGACCCTCGACGGCCGCGACGCCGTCACCGCATTCATGCGCGAAAACCTCGGGCCGGCCGTGGTCACGACCCACATCGCGAACCATCCGGAGATCACCGTGGACGGCGATACCGCAACGGGCTCATGGGCTTTCGAGGACACCGTGATCGCCACCGAATACGGCATCCTCATCCGCGGCGCCGGCTACTACTCCGATACCTACCGAGTCGATCCGGACGGCCACTGGCGCATCACCTCGACCAGTTACCAGCGCATCTACGAATCGATGCGGGCCCTCGCCGACACCCCCAGCTACCAACTGCTGAGCAATATGTGGGCGGCACAGAGATAGGACAGCGTCGACGCGGACTACTGGGTGTGCGCGACCTTCAACTGGCTGATCGGCGCACGCAGCGTGGCCTCTCCTTCCGCCTCTACAACAGCACCGCTGACGTGGACCGTGCCCTGGCGGCCCTAGCCCAGTAACCCCCTGTCGGGATCCGCACCCTGTGGTTGTGGACACCCACGTCGGTACGAATCCCGCAGCGTTATATCGAGCGAGTGGCGGGGGCTGTGATGAGCGGCAGGTCGAGGGCCGTGAGGATGCCCGGCGGCGCCTTGACCACGGCCGGGACGGCATTGACGATGCGCATGGCAGTGGCCAGGAGAGTGGCGTAATTATGGTCGCCGTTGCGGCTCGAGGTGACCAGATCCATGGCATAGGTGGGCTCGCCGGTGATTTCGACGCGGTAGGAGCCCTCGTGATGAGCGGGTTGCGGCCAGTCGGGGCACAGGTCGGGACGCAGGCGCGTGATGTGCTCGAGGACGGTCACGGGTTCCGCACCCACCATCCCGCGCACCTCGAAACGCAACGCGGCAGCGGTACCTTCGGCGATATGGCCGGTCGCGATATCGAAGGATTCCGGAGCGGGTACGCGTTCATAGGTCTGGGTGACAGCGTCGAGGGTGACGCCGATGCCCGCCGCCAACTGGCGCACGGTACCGCCCCACGCGAGTGATAACACCCCGGGCTGCAACAATATCGGGATTTCGTCCATTGGTTTGCCGAATCCCATGATGTCGAACATGACCTCGCGGTTGTCGTAGCTGGCGTAGTCGACGATCTCCAGACACCGCAGTTGATCGATGCGCAGGCAGGTCCCCGCGAGCGCGAGCGGCAGCAGGTCATTGGCGAAACCGGGATCGATGCCATTGACCCAGAGCGACGAATTACCTTGTGCCGCAGCCTCTTGAATCGGTTTCAGCAGTTCATCGGGCAGCACACCGTACGGGTACTGGAAGAACACCGGCGCGCACGCCACCACATTGATGCCCGCGCTGAGCAATCTGCGCAGATCCTCGACCGCCTCGAGGAGGCGATTGTCGGTCATCGAGCAGTAAACGACGCAATCGGGTTTCGCGGCCAGGATCGCCTCGGCATCGGTTGTCGCGGTGATACCGACCGAATGATCGAGTCCGGCAAGAGTTCCCGCATCGAGACCATCCTTCTTCGGTCCCGATACCCACACCCCGACCAGCTCGAGATCTGGATTCGCGATCACCCCCGCCAGCGCATGCGCACCGACATTCCCGGTGCCCCATTGGACTACGCGGTAACTCATGACAGATCCGGAAGCGGGAGATCGAGATTCGGCGCGATCAGGCCACCGTCGGGTTCGAGCACCTTGCCTGTGAGGTACTTTCCGGCGGGTGACACCAAATACAGTGCGGCAGCGGCGATATCCTCGGGCTCGCCGATGCGGTGCAGCGGCGTCTTGGCCTCCAGCTCGGTGCGCATCGCATCATTGCCCGCCACGATTTCCAATGCGGAGGTCAGAATCGCTCCGGGCGCGATCGCATTCACCCGAATGCGCGGATTGAGATCCATCGCCGCCAACTTGGTGTAGTGCGCCAAGGCCGCTTTCGCCGTTCCGTAGGAGACGAAGGCGCGGCCGGGCAGGCGGCCCATGGTCGAGGTGATATTGAGAATCGAACCGCCACCAGCGGTTTCCAGGATCTTCGGCACCGCCGAGCGAACCAGCGCGTGCGCGTTGGTGACATTGAAGTTGAATGCCTCCACCAGCGCGTCCGGCGTCGTATCGAGCAGTGGGCACGGCAGCGCACCGCCGACGTTGTTGACCACGATATCGAGCCGCCCGAAGCGTTCGACGGCCGCGGTGGCCAGTCCGGCGGTCGCCTGGATATCAGTCAGATCCGCGGGCACCACATGCGCCTGGCGCCCTACCGCCGCCACCTGCTCGGCGACCTCGTCCAACTGACTCTTGGTGCGGGATGCGATGACGACATTCGCGCCCGCCTCCGCGAAGGCCACCGCGATCGCGGCGCCGAGACCACGCCCCGCACCGGTGACGACGGCGACCAGTCCGTCGATTCGAAATCTGTCCAGGATCATGCACACTCCCACTGTCGAATATTCGACGCGTATTGCCGTAATATTCGTCATCGTAGAGCCGTCCCGTTAGACCGCACAAGAGGTTGCACATGTCCGTCCGGCCCCCGTCCCCGCCGACCCGCCGCGTCATCGATATCGTGTCGCTGCTCGCCGCGACACCGGAGCCGATCAGCGTCGCCGGCATCGCGGACCGCCTCGATATCGCCCGCGCGACAGCCACCGCGATCCTGGCCGAACTGGATTCGGCAGGCTGGGTGCGGCGCGACATGAGCCGCGGCTACGGTCTCGGACCGGCGCTGGCGAATCTGCACGGTCTCGTACTGCCGCACACGCTCGGCGATATCCTCGCCGAACTCACCGCGCGGACCGGCTACGGCGCGACATTGAGTCGCATCGAACCCGATCACCTCACCGTGCTCGATGTGCGCCACGGGCCCGAACGCGTCGTCCCCGGCATCCCTGTCGGCCACCGGATACCGATGCAATTCCCGGCTGGTGCCAGCGTCATGCCGTGGCGCTCGGCGGCCGAACAGAACACCTGGCTGGCCACCGCACCCGACTCGGACCGCCGCATCGCGAGCGGACTGCTCACGCTGGTGCGTGATCGTGGCGTTGCCCTGTTCCGGCCACGCACCGACGACGCGGGCACGGTCGAACTGCTCGCCGACCTGCTCAGTGCGATGGGGACCGAACTCGTGCAGCCACACCTGCGTACCCAGGCGCTGCGCCGCCTCGCGTTTCTCACCTCGCGGCCGTTCACGAAGGCAGAACTCGACTCCGACGCCGAACTCCCACTGAGTTACCTCGCCGCAGCGGTTTTCGATGCGACGGGTACGGCCGCGTACGAGGTCCAATCGGGGCCGCTGCGGGCTTCGACAACCAAGTCCGAGCGCGACGAATTCATCGCCGCCACCGTCGATATCGCCCGGACCATGACGGCAGCGTTGGGCTCCAAAGTCAACGATATGCCGTCATAGCGTGCGCCGCGCCGTGTGCAGCGGCGCCGCTACGGTAATTGTCGCCGAATCGCGGCTGATCCCTTTTGCGGCCGAATTGCCCTGTCCTAGTTGGAGTTTGCGATCGAACAGCGTCGTGGTGAGGACGCACGCCGGATTCGCGTCCAGATCGTCGCGCACCAGTAACAGATTCGGCGCGACGATGGTCTGCACATCGGTGGGCAGGCCGTAGGCGGCGGCCGGAACCCCTCGCCTCCTTCCAACGCCGTAGGCGATTCGCTCGGCGGGCACGGACTTCGCGATACGGACCGGGCCCGGCGACTCGATGCGACCACCGCCGAATTGGTCGACAGCCGGGTTACCGGCGGATAACGACCTCGGCCCCACACGCTCGAAGCCGACCACAGGCGACCCCCTTCGGCAGATAATCCTGGAGGGGGCCAGCGTTGGGAGGCGGTCGGATGGCGCGGATCGGGGTCATGAACGTGTCCGACGGGCGCGATTATGTGCAGGCCGGGATCGCGGAGTTCATCGAGTCGACCGAGGATCGGCTGGTCGCCGCATTGCGGGCGGCCGGACACGAGGGGATCCGTGGCGTGGTGCCGATCAGTACGAACGCACTGGCTGCCGCGGTGGCTCGCGAGCATCGGGCCACCATCCGGGCGACCTGCGATCTCCTCGATGTCACCCTCGACGAGTTCGCCCGATGACGAGCGCATTCCTCGGCATCGATATCGGGACCGCCAGTTCCAAGGGCATCCTGGTCCGGCCGGACGGCACCGTTATCGCCAGATCCGAACGAACGCACGGTGTTTCCGCGCCGCGGCCGGGTTGGGTCGAACACGATGCCGAGCGCGTCTGGTGGGCGGAGTTCCAAGCGATCATCCGCGAACTCCTCGAGGCCTCCGACGGTGCACCTATCGACGCACTCGCCGTATCCGGCATCGGCCCGTGCCTGCTGCCCGCCGACGCCACCGGAAAGCCGCTGCGTCCGGCCATCCTCTACGGCGTCGACACCAGGGCCACCACCGAAATCGCCGAACTGAACGAGGAATTCGGTGCCGTCGCCGTGCTCGAGCGCGGCGGATCGCCATTGACCAGCCAGGCGGTCGGACCCAAGTTGCGCTGGATCGCCCGGCACGAGCCGCAGGTAGCTGCGGGGACCGAAATGCTACTGATGGCGAGTTCATTTCTGGTGCACCGCCTTACCGGACGCTATGTGCTCGATCATCAATCGGCCAGCCAGTGCGTTCCGATGTATGACCTGCGCCGACGAGAGTGGGCGCGCGACTGGGCCACAATTGTCGCACCCGGCCTGGCGCTGCCCGAATTGGCTTGGCCCACTGATGTTGTCGGCAAAGTCAGTGCCGCGGCCGCTGCGGCAACCGGGATCCCCGCTGGGCTACCCGTCACCACCGGAACCATCGACGCCTGGGCCGAGGCCGCCAGCGTCGGTGTCCGGGCACCCGGCGACGCGATGATCATGTACGGCACCACCATGTTCCTGGTGCAGGTGCTCTCCGATCCACGGCCACATCCCGGCCTCTGGCTCACCTGTGGCGCCTGGCCCGGCACCTACACAGCGGCGGCGGGCATGGCGACCTCCGGTGCGGTCACCGATTGGCTGCGCAAACTCGTCGGCGGCGGCTTCGCCGACCTGGTCGCCGAAGCCGCCGAGGTTCCGGCGGGAAGTCGCGGCCTGCTCGCACTCCCATATTTCGCGGGCGAGCGCACACCCCTGTTCGATCCGGATGCCAGGGGCATTATCGCGGGTCTCACCCTCGGACACGGCCGGGCCGAGCTATACCGGGCCGTGCTCGAGGGCATCGCCTACGGCGTGCGACACAACCTTGAAGCCATGGCGGCGGGCGGTCGGGCGCGGCGGCTGGTCGCGGTCGGCGGCGGGACAAAGGGCGGGCTGTGGACCCAGATCGTCAGCGATGTGACCGGACTGCCGCAGCAGCTACCGGCCGATACCGTCGGCGCCTGCCTCGGTGACGCATTGCTCGCGGCCGAGGCTGTCGGCGTCGATACCGCGGGCTGGAATCCGGTCATCGGCGTGGTGGAGCCCGATGCGGATCGCGGCGCGACCTATGCGTCGTATTACCGTCGCTACCGCGAGATGTACGAATCCACCGCGGATATCGCGCATTTTCTGGCAGCGGAGCAACACCGATCCGCCCAACTCCCGTAAAGCCGCCGTCTATGCGAGGACGCGGGGTTGCACACAGGACTGTTATTGCGAGGACCTCGATGCCGACGATGACCGTGACCCGAACCAATTTCGATGCGACCGTGGCAAACAGCTATGTCGTGCTGGTCAATTGGGGTGCGCAGTGGTGTGGGCCGTCGCGCCGATTCGCCGAGGTCTTCGCGGCATCCGCGGATTTGCAGCCCGAAATCGTCTACGGCACAGTGGATATCGATGCCGAGAAGCAGCTGACCGAAAACGCCGGAGTCTCGGCCTACCCGACACCGATGGCCTTGCGCGAGGGCCTGCTGGTCTATTCCGAGGCCGGTGCGCTGCCCGCCGAGACCATGGAGGAATTGGTGCAGCAGATCCGCTGGCTGGATATGGACCGACTCCGGCGCGAACTCGCGCAACTCTCGCCCAGCGTCTCGGTCGGCGCACCCGAAGCCGAACCGGCACCGACCGCCTTCTCCTACCACACGCGCGCCGGCCACGCCGCCGCCACCGACCGCTACGGCTGGCCGGGGCTGTGACCGCCCCGGGGTCGGCATCGGAACTCTGGCGCCTCGACACCGCCCGGACCCGCTCGATCAGTGCGGAGAATCCGACCGGATCCGCCGGTGGCGGGGCTCGCGCGACCGAGGGCACCGGCGCACATGCCGCGCGGTTGCTCGGCCCCGGCTGGAAGATCTCGCCGTCCCTGCACCTCGGTGCGGGCGAAACCGCCACGCTCGCAGATATTTCCGGCTCCGGTGTGCTGCGCCACTGCTGGCTCACCACCGATCGCACGGTGCTGCGGCTGCTTACACTGCGTATCTACTGGGACGAGGACACCGAGCCATCGATCGACCTGCCACTCGGCGATTTCTTCTGCAACGGCTGGGACGAACTGGCGCTTGTGCAGTCCGAAATGGTGATCGTCGCGCCCGCCGGTGGTCTGAACAGCTTCTGGCCCATGCCTTTTCGTGAACATGCCAGGATCACACTGCATAACGGCAGTGATCGCGCGGTGCCGGTCTACTACCAAATCAGCTATACCGAAGAGGATGTCCCCGACTGCGCCGGATATCTACACGCGCTACGGCGCCACAGCACACCACTCGGCGCGCCCGCGGTACACACAATTCTCGACGCAGCGCCCGGTCCCGGCCGATATGTCGGCACCTACCTGGCGATTCGGCCTGGCGCACCGGGCTGGTGGGGCGAGGGCGAGCTGAAGTTCTACCTCGACGGCGACACCACCCATCCGACCCTGTGCGGCACCGGCACCGAGGACTACTTCGGTGGCGCGTGGAATTTCGATCTCGACGGCGCCTACCGCACGTATTCGACACCCTATCTCGGCCTGCACCAGGTCCTGCCGCCCGATGAGATCTACCAGCCACATCAGCGATTCGGCATGTATCGCTGGCATATTCGCGATCCGATCTGCTTCCACCAGGAGTTGCGCGTGACGATTCAGGCGCTCGGCTGGCGCGACGACGGCACCTACCTGCCGCTGACGGACGCCGATATCGCGACGACGGCGCTGTGGTACCAGCGCCACCTAATCTCGGTCTAGCTCGTCGTCATCCGGGAGTCGCCTGGCTAGTAGCTCGTCCGCGCGGTTCAACACATCGTCCATCGCCGATTCGATGCCGTTCATGACCGAAAGCCCGTCCAACAGGCCGGATAATTCGCGGCGGGCCGCTTCCAATTCCGCGACCAGCGGATCGACGCGATACCACCCGACACCGTCACGCCACCAAGCGTTTTCGTCGATCCACGCCCACATGACATCGCGCACGAGCTGGGCGTCGGGGGTGTACAGCTGGAAGCGCTCGTCCGATCCGGCGGCGCGCTGCTCGAGCTCGTATACGCTGTCGGGGAGCAGGCGAGCCTGGATGTAGGCGTGCTCGCCGCGCTGCACTACGATGGCTGGATACTTCGGGTCACGCGGTTCGCGCAGCAGCTCGTCCAGCAGTGGATCCGTCAGCGCGGGCAGTGTGGTTCCGTCGCCCGTGCGAACGTGCACATCGGCGTGCCGGTCCGGGTCGTCGTTCACCGCGCCAGTCTGCCTCATCCGGAAATCCGCGATGCGGCCGGGCGAAATGCGACGCTGCGCCGGGTTTCGGGTGCAAGGTGGTGCTATGCGCGCGATCGTGATCGAGACGCCTGGAAAATTCGCCGTACAGAACATGCCGGATCCGACGCCACGGCCCGGTGAGGTCGTGGTGCGGGTGGATGCGGTGGGGATCTGCGGCACCGACGTGCATATCGCCGATGGCGAATTCCCACCGACGCCGTATCCGATCGTGCCCGGTCACGAGTTCGCCGGTTCGGTGGTGGCACTGGGCACCGGCGTCGATGGTGTGCGGATCGACGATACGGTCGCGGTGGACCCGTCGTTGTTCTGCGGCGCGTGTCACTACTGCGTGATCGGGCGCGGAAACCTCTGCGAACGCTGGGGCGCGATCGGCGACACCGTCGACGGCGCGATGGCCGAATACGTCGCGGTGCCCGCCGCGAATTGCCATCGCCTGCCCGAGACGCTGTCGAGTACGCACGGTGCGCTCGTCGAACCGTTGTCATGCGCGGTACATGCGTTCGATGTGCTGGCGCCTAGGCTCGGCGCGCACTATCTGCTGTACGGCGCGGGCACCATGGGGCTGCTGATGTTGCAGTTGGCGCGGATCGCCGGTGCCGCGTCGGTGTCGGTGGTCGACATCAATGCCGCGCGCCTCGAGGTGGCACTCGAGCTCGGCGCGGATGCCGCCGCGACCACCGCCGACGAATTCGACCGTCCACCGGGGTGGGAGGTGGTCATCGACTGTACGGGCGCGATCGCCGCCATCGAGGACGGACTCGGCCGGGTGCGCAGGGGCGGAGTGTTCCAGCAATTCGGGGTGGCGCCGGGCGCGGCGACCGCCTCGATCTCACCGTTCCGGATCTATAACGACGAGATCACCATTGTGGGCTCGATGGCGGTGCTGCACAGCTTCGGCCGCGCCGTGGAGCTCATGAACAAGGGCGCGATCGCTGCCGACACCATGATCACCCACAGCTTCGGATTGGCCGAATTCGGCGATGCGCTCGAGACCTTCCGCGCAGGCACGGGCCGTAAGATCCAGCTCAGGCCGGGTGCCTGATGGCCACTGTCGCGGGGGTGGACAGTTCCACCCAGTCGTGCAAGGTCGTCCTGTGCGATGCGGAAAGCGGCGAGCTTCTGGACGAGGCGCGCGCCCCACACCCGGACGGCACCGCGGTGCCCGCCGAATCCTGGTGGCAAGCACTGTGCTCGGCGAGCGACGGGTTATTGGATCGGGCCGATGCGGTGGCGATCGCGGGCCAGCAGCACGGGTTGGTCGCATTGGATACCGATGGCCGGCCGGTGCGGGATGCTTTGCTGTGGAACGACGTCCGATCCGCAGCCGCGGCCGAAGAGTTGATCAACGAACTCGGCGGCCCGCAGGTCTGGGCCGATGCCGTCGGTAGTGTGCCGTTGGCCGCGTTCACCGTCGCCAAGCTGCGCTGGCTGGCCGATCACGAACCGGAGGCCGCCGACCGCACGCATCGGGTGCTGCTTCCGCACGACTATCTGACCTGGCGGCTACGAGGTGGGCCGTCGGATCCCACCGTCGAACCGACCACCGATCGCGGCGAAGCCTCGGGCACCGGCTACTGGTCGCCCGCGACCGGACGGTATCGCAAAGACCTACTCGCCCATGCCTTCCGGGGACGAACACCGGACCTCCCCCGCGTGGCCGGCCCCGCCGAGACAGTCGGACGTACGCCCGCGGGCGCACTCGTGGCCGCGGGCACCGGCGATAATGCGGGTGCCGCGCTGGGGTTGGGCCTTGCGTACGGTGACGTCGTCATCTCACTCGGCACCAGCGGCACGGCCTACACCCGCGCCGCCGTACCCAGTGCCGATGCCACCGGAGCTATTGCCGGATTCGCCGACGCGACCGGTGCGTTCCTGCCGCTGGTCTGCACACTCAACGCCGCTCGTGTACTGGACGCGACCGCCGCAATGCTCGGCGTCGACAGCACCGGGCTGGAAACCCTTGCGCGCCAGGCACCACCGGGTTCCGAAGGCGTCGTCATGCTCCCCTACCTCTGCGGCGAACGGACACCGAACCTGCCGCACGCCACCGGCAGTCTGCACGGTCTTCGACCGGAAACATTGCGCCCCAGCCATATTGCGCGCGCAGCCGTCGAGGGCATGCTCTGCAATGTGGCCGACGCGCTCGACCACCTGCGCACCGCCGCAATCCCGATCCAGCGCGTACTGCTCATCGGCGGCGCGGCCCGCTCCGCGTTGGTCGCCGAACTCGCCGCCCAGATCTTCGGACTGACGGTCACGGTGCCGGAGCCGAATGAATACGTCGCACTCGGTGCCGCCCGACAGGCGGCATGGGCACTGAGCGGCACCGCGCAACCGCCGAGCTGGCCCGCGCGTACCGTAGCCGAGCTCCGCGCGCCCAGCGACGGTGGGGCGATCGGCAGGCGGATCCGAGCGGCGTACGAAAACACCCGGCAGGCCCTCTACGCTCGATGAATACCGGCGGTTTCACCGGATTCGGCTCGGTTCGGCCGGCCATATCGGGCATGTCACAGCATGGCCCTCTCCGGTTGGGTGGTCACCACGATCACTGTGGTGGCGCCGGATTCCAGTGCGAGCTCGAGCTCCTTTTCGAGGTCTCCGGTGGAGGTGACGTCGACGGCGTGGCAGCCCAGCCCTCGTGAGACGGAGGCGATATCCAGGCCGGGTAGGTCGAGCCCGGGCACACCCGGCGTCTGTTCCAGGTCGGCGAAGGATTTGAGGATCGAGTACTCGTGATTGCGCATCACGACATAGACGATCGGCAAGTTCTGCTGTACCGCGGTCCACAGACCCTGGACCGAATAATGGAACGACCCGTCCCCGATCAGACCGATCACCGGACGACGCACACCACGGTCCCGGTCGCCGAGCGCGACGCCGACGGCAGCGGGCACGGCCCAGCCGATACCGCCACTGGCAGTGGCGAAGAACGAGTCGGGCTCGACGGTGGGCAGCCACTCGGCATGTTGGGCCATGGTCGAGGTGGACTCGTTGACGAAGACGGCGTGCTCTGGACGGACTATGCGCAGCGCCGCGTAGACCTCGGCCGGCGTCAGCGGATTGCTCGGGTTTTCCGGCAGCTCTCTGGGACGTGACAAGGGCTTCGGCTGCACACGGCCACTGCCGTCCCCCACCAAATCGATGAGAAGTTCGATCGACAACCGGGCATCGCCGAGGAGGCTGTCGCCGGCCCGGGCAGCTGCGGCAACCGCTGGGTCGTCGGTGATCTGCAGCAGTTCCGTCCCGGCGGGGAGGATGTCGCCGGGCACGTAGGGGTAATAGCGGAAGACCTCGGCCCCGATTACCACGACGAGATCGTGTCCGGCCAGTCGCTCGCCGACCGCTTTGACCGACATGCCGACCGAACCCTGATACAGGGGGTGGTCCTCGGGGAACGAGGCGCGGTCCGGAAGTGGTGGGCTGTAGACCGCGGCATTCAATTTCTCGGCCAGCGCGATACCGGCCTGCCATCCGCGGGCGCGGTCGACGTCGGGCCCGAGGATCAGGGCCGGCCGATGACTCGCGGTCATGCGCGCGGCGAAGCGCCGCAGTCGCTGGGGATCAGGCGCGTAGGCCCGGCTGACGTCGCGCAGGACAGCGGGCCCTTCCAGCGGGTGGTTCCAGTCGTCGAGCGGAATGGACAGAAACACCGGTCCCGCAGGTGGTTGCACGGCCATCGCGTAGGCACGCATGAACGCTTCGGGCACGGCTTCGGCGCGCGCGGGTTCGTAGGACCATTTCACCCATGGCCGCGGCATATTCGCCGCGTCGCGGTTACCGAGGTATGGTTCGCCGATCAATAGCTCGCGGTGTTGCTGGCCGGCCGTGACTATCAGTGGCGTGTGCCCGTGGTAAGCGGCGACCAGGTTGCCGATGCTGTTGCCGAGCCCCGCAGAAGAGTGCAGGTTCACCAGAGCCGGACGCCGGGTGGTCTGGGCGAAGGCATCCGCCATGGCGATCACGGATGCTTCTTGCAGACCCAGCACATAGGTGAAGTCATCCGGGAAGTTCTTGAGGAAGGTCTCCTCGGTGGATCCCGGATTACCAAAGATCGTCGTCAGACCCAGTGACCTCAACAATTCGTAGGTCACGCTGTGCACGGTCGATTTCTCGGTCATGATACTCAGCAGCTCCCTTCGCCAGCAGGCGCCAGCAAACCGGGCGAGCTGTCATCGTGTGCGCGTAGAAATCCGGCCGATGGCCGTTTCTCCAGCCGAATGCCACACAATCCACAACAGGCTGCTGGCGGCGGGTGTAAGCGCAATGACGAAAAAAGAGGCTACAGACCGCCACAATGTGATGTCAAACACACTAATGGCGCCCACCGAAAAGCGAGCCGGAGTCGTTCATCCCAGTGTTCGCGTTCGAGGCACCTCCTCGTCGAGTACTACCCGACATTCTCGCGGTTTGCCGCCACGGTTTCCCCGTGATCATCCGTCGAGTCCGCCACTCGAGAAGACGCGGAACACTGTGGCAGTATCGCCCGGGGCAAGACGGTCACCAGCGAGGACGTTCGCGTAGACCTCGCGGCGCGACGGGTGGAGGTGGCCGGGGAAATCGTCCCGCTCACCAGGCTGGAGGTCGAGTTGCTGCGGGTCTTGGCCGCGCGGCCCGGAATCGCAGTCGGCCGTGAGCAATTGATGGACTGCGTCTGGGGCCACTCGACGCTGGCGGTTTCGCGGAAACTCTATGTACACATGGCATCGTTGCGGGCGAAATTGGACCGTCCCGGATTGGTTACGAATATTCGCGGCCACGGCTATCGCTGGGGTCCGGACCCGTACGCGACCACCGCCGATTCGAATTTGCTGCACGCGGTATAAACCCCCACCCCCGATTCGTCCGCATGCTGCAGCCGTCCGGCCTATAGCCCCGCGATGCCGAGGCGACATCGGCATCGTCATGTCCGGCCGATGTCGGGGTAATTCGCGAGATCGCATCACCGGTTCGGGGTTACAGTCGGCCGGTGACGTGGACCGCACCCGAGATCACCAGAACCAAGCCGCCGCTGGTCGCCGACGAGCGGCTCATGTTGCAGACCTGGCTCGACCTGCACCGACGCACACTGCTGTGGAAATGCGCCGGCCTCGAGGCCGAACAGTTGAAGCGGCGCTGCGTCGCACCCTCGACGCTGTCGCTGCTCGGCCTGGTCCGCCACCTCGCCGAATGCGAACGCGGCTGGTTCCGCATCGCCACTCGCGGCGAACCACTGGATTACCTCTACTGCAGCGAGGACAATCCGAACGGCGATTTCGACGATATCGCCAATGCCGATGCCGCCGCGGATCTGGCCACGCTGCACGCGGAGATCAAATCGGCCGACGCCGCCGTCGCGGACCTACCCCTCGACCACGTCTTCACCCACCGCGGCACCGAATACAGCCTGCGCTGGGTCTACGTGCACATGATCGAGGAATACGCGCGACACAACGGCCACGCCGATTTCCTGCGCGAACGCATCGACGGCGCGACCGGCGACTGACGCATCAGATCTGATGCCTGCTGGCCCACGCGGCGATCTGCGTGCGCGAGGTGAAGCCCAGTTTGGTAAGAATGTGGTCGACGTGGCTCTCCGCGGTCCGGATCGAGATCACCAGTTCGCCGGCGATACTCTTATTGCTGCAGCCCGCCGCGACCAACCGTGCGACATCCAATTCGCGCCGGGTAAGCGCATGCGCCGCAACGGTTTTCACCGGTTGAGCCGCTGAACGCGGTTGTCTGCCGAGCGCGTAATCGACGGCCTTCTCCAGTCCCAGGGCCGCGCCCGCATCGAAGGCGGCCTGAAATTCCTTCTCACCCATCGCATCACGCACCTGCAGGCGCACCTTGTCCCCCACGGCTTCGGTCATCGCATGGGCGAGCCGTTGGGTACTGCCGCGCCGCACCGCCGACGCGGCACCCATCAATCGCGCC
The DNA here is from genome assembly GCF_054065835.1 of Nocardia citri. Lineage (NCBI taxonomy): Bacteria > Bacillati > Actinomycetota > Actinomycetes > Mycobacteriales > Nocardiaceae > Nocardia > Nocardia citri. The sequence goes on along the minus strand of NZ_JBSUQM010000002.1, from coordinate 428,514 downwards.
GCCCGGTTCAGATCGCCCTCGGCCGTCGCCACCCACGCCAGTCCGTCGAATCCCGATGCCGTCCACACACACCGGTCGAACAAGCTGAGCAGCTCGACCGCCTTGCGTAGTTCGGCGATCGCATCGTCGTGCGCACCTTTACGCCAATGGTCGGTGCCCACCGCCCAATGTCCCAACCCACCCAGCAGGTGCGAGCCGAAGTCCTCGGTCTTGGCAAGGAATCGCCGCGCGATCGCGTCCGCCCGCTCGTCGTCCAGCACCAGCGCACAGATATAGGCGAAGGCCAGAATCTCCATTTCGACACCGTGGTGGGCGCAGGCTCGCGCCCGGTCCGAGGCGGCCTCGGCGATATCGAGTGCCTGCCTCGGTTCGTCGTTGGCGAATGCCAGCAGCGCGGCCAGCAGACCATGTTCGACGAGCACGTCATCGGCTTCGAGTTCCGTTGCGATATCGAGACATTCGGCCGCGAATCGCTTCGCGGTCTCCGGATCCGACAGCATGGCGGCGATCACCGAAGCGGCGGCGAGTGCGCGTGCTCGGTCCTTCGTATGGTCGAGATCCTTCTCCAGCGCCTCCAGCAGCCAGCGATAACCCTCCAGCAGGAAGCGGTAGTGCTCCCAGAACGGGCGCAGTTCCGTCGCGAGCTCCAGTGCGCGATGGGCACTTTCCGGATCGGCGAGCGAGAACTGCAATGCCGCACGCATATTCGGATGTTCCCGGGTGACGTCACGGAACCAGGTGACATCCTCACTGTCCCAGTGCGCGGTGCGCCCGCGCGCGGCGATCCCGTGGTAATAATCGCGATGACGCAAGCGCACCACCCGCTCACCACCGCGGGCGACCAATCGCGCCAAGGCGAACTGACGCAACGGTTCGAGCATGGTGTAGCGCCCGGTGCCGTCGCTGTTGTGCCGGTGGCTCAGCACCGACTTGTCCACCAACCCGGTCAAGGCGTCCACAAGTGCGTCCGGGACCACACAGACCGCCTCCGCGGCCGCCAAGTCGAAACCACCCGCGAAGACCGCCAACTGCTCCCACAGGCGCTGTTCGTCGGGCGTGCACAAGTCATAGCTCCACCGGATCGCGGCTTCCAGGCTCTGCTGTCGCTGCGGGGCGGTGCGCAACCCGGCGGTGAGCAGCCGGATCGCATCGTCGAGGCGGGCGAGCACCTGATCCGGCGTGAACATCCGCAACCGCAATGCCGCCAGCTCGAGTGCCAGCGGCATACCGTCCAGGCGACGGCAGATCGCCGCGAGCATCCCGCGATTGGCATCGGTGACGCGGAAGTCGGGATTCGCGGCGACGGCCCGATCGATCAGCAGCCGCAGCGCATCGCTGTCGATATGCGCCGGGGGTCCCTCGTCCGCTTCCACCTCCGGCACGGCGAGCGGCGCGACGGGCATGACCTGTTCTCCGGAGACCCCGAGCGATTCGCGGCTGGTCGCGAGAATCCGCACATCGGTGGTCGCCGGAATCAGCCGGTCCACCAGTTCGGCACAGGCGCCGATCACATGCTCGCAGTTGTCCAGGATCAGCAGCATGCTCTTGTCCGCCAAGAATTCGGTCAAGCCGACGACGGGCGAGGTGGTGTCGTCGCGTAGACCGAGCGTCTGCGCGACGCTCAACGCCACCAAATCCCCGTCGTGCACATCTGCCACCTCGACCAGCCAGACACCGTCGGGAAAGGCGCGGCGCACCGCCTCCCCCACTCGACGGCTGAGCCTGGTCTTCCCGATGCCGCCCGGCCCGGTCAGGGTGAGCACCCGCGTGCTGGACAGCAGCTTGCGTGCCATGGTGACTTCCGCGCTACGACCGACAAAGCTCGTCACCTCAGCGGGGAGGTTTCCTGTCACGTGCCGCACCACGCTGCATACCTTTTCATGCGCGGCCGCCGTCCCGGTCATTTTGACCGAGATATCGTCATCGCACCCGCTAGGCGACCATCGCGCTCGCGGCTCGGATGACGGCGGCCGGTCGTCAGGCCCCGCGGTGGTGGCCGCGCAGAAGCATGGTGCGCATGATTTGCTAGGTTATCCGCAACTCCTCAGACAAGTAGAGAGGTTCGGATGATCTCGCAGGTCCGGCGGCGCCCCCTCGCGGCACAGGCGTTGGAGTTGCTGCTCACCCGTATCCGGAACGGGGAATGGCCACTGGGACATCGCCTTCCGGGGGAAACGACGCTCGCCGCGCAACTCGGTGTCGGCCGCTCGACGCTGCGCGAGGCGATTCGCGAATTGGCGGGTAAGGGCGTACTCGACAGCCGTCAGGGCGCAGGCGTCTTCGTGACCGCGCTGGATGTCACCGAGGACTGGGACGTGGTGCTACGTCGCGCCACCATTGCCGCCGTCATCGAGGCCCGTATCGCCATCGAGGCCGAGGCCGCCGCCCTCGCCGCGCAGCGCCGCACCCCCGCCGACCTGCGCGTCATCCGCCGGGCACTGGCCGCGCGGGAGGCGCACGGTGAACCGATCGCCGACCATGTCGATGCCGATATGGCATTCCACCGCGCCGTCATCGTCGCCGCCCACAACGATGTGCTGACCCAACTCTTCGACAGCTTCCTGCCCCGGTTACGGGTGGCCATGATCGATATGCTCGAGATACGCCCGGTCCCCTCCGAACCCGCCGACCACAACGCGCACATTCGGCTCACGGATGCCATCACTCATCGAAATCCCACTGCCGCAGCGGAATTCAGCCGAACGCACTTGACCGCCTTGAAGAACGCGTACACCTGACCCGCCGTGACAGCGCGCCGAACCGAACGGAGATCTCCCGTGCCCGAAACCCCAGTGCTGCAACTGACCGATGTCACCTTCCGCCGCGAAGGCAAACAGATCATCGACGGCATCTCGCTGACCGTCTACGCGGGCGAACATTGGGCGCTACTCGGACCCAATGGCGCGGGCAAGAGCACGCTGCTCGGCTTCTGCGCCGCGGTCACCTTCCCGACCTCGGGCACCGTCGATATCCTCGGCCAGCGGATGGGCCGGGTCGATCTCGCGCCACTGCGCCACTCGATCGGTCATGTCAATCCGCGCCATCCACTGTCGTATCCGCTCACGGTCCGCGAGGTCGTGCTCACCGGTATCACCGCGACCATCGACACCCCGATGCGCTGGACACCGACGCCGGAGGATCTGCGCCGCGCCGAGGCCATGATCGATACCGTCGGCCTCAAAGGTAAGGCCGAGGAGATCTGGCCGACGCTGTCCCAGGGTGAACGCGGCCGCACCCTGATCGCCCGTGCGCTCATCGCCGAGCCGCGCCTGCTGCTGTTCGACGAGCCGTCCACCGGACTCGATGTGGCGGCCCGCGAACAACTCCTCGAGACCATCGACGCGCTCGGCGAAACCCATCCCGAGGTCGCGTCGATCCTGGTCACCCATCACCTGGAGGAACTGCCGAGCACCACGACCCACGCGCTGCTCATCGCCGACGGCCGGACGGTCGCCGCCGGTCCCGCCATCGCCACCGTCACGACGGACACCGTGAGCGCGGCCTTCGACCATCCGGTAGCAGTCCGCTACGACGACGGCCGCTGGACCGCGCGGGCCGCCGTGCGCGCCTGGCCCGCTTAGCAAACTTCCGCCAAGATTTTTCGGGAGAATGTCGATTCGAGCCGATGCCGTTCGATGCGTTGAGTGAGGGTCGGACAAGCCGACCACCGAACCGAGGATGGCCAGATGCGACACATGATGCTGATCCGAGTCGATCCGACGAATGCGCCGGTGCCCGACGCGGCGCTGATCGAGCAGGTCAACAAGGTGATCGAGGAAATGACCAAGGCCGGAGTGCTGCTGGATACCGCCGGCTTGCATCCGATCACCGAGGCGACCAAGATCATTCAGACAGGTGGCAAGCAAACCGTGCTCGATGGTCCGTTCACCGAATCGAAGGAGGTCGTCGGCGGGTACTGCTTGCTGCAGACGAAAACGAAGCAGGAGGCGGTGGAGTGGACGTCGCGCTTTCTGAGCGTGCACGGGCCGGAGTGGACTATCGAGGTCGAGATTCGTCAGGTCGCCGAGGGCTGATCCGATAGATGAGCCGGTCGCCCGAGCAGATCCGCGATGCCGTCGAAACCGTGTGGCGAATGGAATGGCCCCGCCTGGTCGCGGGGCTGACCCGGATCGTCGGCGATATCGACGCCGCCGAGGAAATCGCCCAGGACGCGCTGGTCGCGGCCCTGGAGCAGTGGCCGCGCGACGGGGTGCCGCCGAATCCGGGCGGCTGGCTCATGCTCACCGCCAAACATCAGGCCATCGATCGGGTGCGGCGCAAGCAGAACCTCACCCGCAAACTGACCTTGGTCGGCCATGAATTGCGGACCGGCTCGGAGCCCGAGACGGCGGAGGATATCGAAGACGATCTGCTGCGCATGATCTTCACGGCCTGTCATCCGGTGTTGTCGCCACCGGCCCGGGTGGCATTGACGCTGCGACTGCTCGGCGGATTGACCACCGAGGAGATCGCACGCGCCTTCGTCGTACCGGAATCGACAGTCGCCCAACGCATTGTGCGGGCCAAGCGCACGATCGCCGCCAGGCGCGTGCCCTATGCGGTACCGCACGGTGACGAGCTGGCCAGACGTTTGGATTCGGTGCTCGAGGTCGTCTACCTGATCTTCAACGAAGGCTATTCGGCGACGGCGGGCGACGATTGGATTCGCGTCGAGTTGTGCGAGGACGCCTTGCGATTGGCCCGAATGCTCGCGAATCTGCTGCCCGACGAACCGGAAACACACGGCCTCGCCGCACTGCTGGAATTGCAGGCCTCGCGCTCGGTCGCACGCATGGGACCCACGAAAACCGTTGTCCTGCTGGCGGATCAGGAGCGTGCCCGATGGGATCAGCTGTTGATCCGACGTGGTTACGCCGCACTCGGCCGGGCCCACGCGATCAGCCGCGATCGCCGGATCCGACCGGGCCGCTATGCGTTGCAAGCCGCGATCGCCGCTGTGCACACGATGGCCTCGAGCGCCGAGGAGACCGATTGGCGGCGCATCGCGGGCCTGTACGCGGTTCTGGCCGAACGCTTTCCGTCACCGATCGTCGAACTGAACCGGGCCGTCGCGGTCAGCATGGTGCACGGGCCCGCCGCGGGTCTCGAACTCGTCGACGCACTCGTCGCCACCGGTAAGCTGGACAGCTATCACCTGCTCCCCGCCGTACGCGGTGACCTGCTCGACCGGCTCGGCCGACAGGACGAAGCACGTGCCGAATTCGCCCGTGCGGCGGAACTGACCGGGAACAATGCCGAGCAGGCGTTGTTGTTGGACCGAATCGCCGGATGTGAATAGCCGGAAGTCCTCCAGCGCTAATCACCCGCGACGAGGTCGGGAGTGAGTTCGTCGAGGGTGTCGATCACCTCGGCGGCCAGGGCGAGGGCGTCCGGAGCGGGCGGGTATTCCGGTCGCGGTGCGGCGATGACGCGCATGCCCGCGGCGTGTGCCGCGCGCAGGCCGTTGCTGGAATCCTCGACGGCCGCGCATTCGGTGGACTTGTGCCGCAGGAATGCGGCCGCGGCCACGTAAACATCGGGTGCCGGCTTACCCCGATCGACCTCCTCGGTCGAGAAGGTGACCCCGAAGAATTCGATCAGCCCGGTGCGGCCGAGCACCGTGTCGATCAACGTCCGCGGCGACGAACTCGCCACCGCGAGCGGCCAGTGTTCGCTGATGCGCTGTACCGCCTCGACCGCCCCCGGCAGCAGCGGCACCGACTGCTCGTATTGCTGCGCCATCCGATCGATCACATCATTGGCCACGGTTTCCGGCGTCACACCGACACCGAGTTCGGCGCTGAGATACTCCGACCACTCCCCCGTGCTCATCCCCATCAACCGCTGCTGCGCATCGGGTAGCCAGCGCCCGCCCTGCTCTGCCACATACCGGCGGCGCACCTGCTCCCACACCGGCTCCGAGTCGATCAGAACACCGTCCATATCGAAGACAACAGCAGCAATGTGCATACGGGACAAAGCCTTTCGCCGATGACACCGTTCGGCACCGACCCGATGGCCAATCCATCGACCCGGCCCGCGGTGGGGGTTTTCGGAAGACCTGATTCAAGAACGTGTCCCCACACTAGCCAGCCCGACCCGCTTGCGCACCCATCCGCTCGCGCCCGCCAGCGCGACGAGGGTCCCGATCCGAACGGACCGATCACCACCTCATGCTGATCCGCCCGGATGCGACCGCCGATATTCACTCGGCGAAATCCCCACCTCCCGACCGGAATGCGCACGCGGGTTCGCCGTACTACCCAACCCGCACCGTGCGGCATCGGTAGACGGCTGCGCGCGCCCGTCGGGGTCGCGAGCACGATGCCCGCCGACCAGATCTCGGCTCGCCTCCGGACGCCCTGATGGTGGCAAGGCAAACCAGCTCGGCCCTCGGTGTCGCCATCCTGGGCCGAACCGCGCATCCGAACCTCGCCGACTTCCGGGGCGGCCGGCCGTGCATGGTGGCGGTCGGTCCGGTGGGCGCCGTCGCAGGCATCGCCTACCGGCCGACACGCATCGCGTCGGGGCAACGCGCGGCCCCGCCGGACGAGCATCCGACCAGTAACCGATAACGTGTTCCATATGGACGAAGAGCAGGCCGGCAACTCGCTACCGAGCGCAGAGCACCACGAGGGCGGGTTCCGCCCGATCTCGGAGCTGATCGATGCCCACCAGCTGGACGATCTCGATATTTCGCGCGGCGGCCCGCATTACGGCGCGTTCATCGAACAGGTGCGCGGTCTGATGGATCGGGCCCGCCTGGCCTGTCCGACCGATGAGCTCGCACTGGAGACGATCGGCATCCTCAAACAGCTCAACGACAAGCTCGACGCCGCGATCGTCGACGAATGGTCCGCCCCCACCTGGACTCGGGCCGACCTGCCTGCTCGGGGCAATGTGACCCTGCCACCGTTTCTCATCGACAAGGCCGGTCGGGACGGCGTCGATGCCCGCATCACCTTCCGGACCTTCCACCTGGGCGGCAATAACGCGGCACACGGCGGACAGGTCGCGGTCGGCTTCGATGATCTGCTCGGCATGGCCGCGTCCATGCACGCGCGCAAGGTGACCCGCACCGCCTCGCTCACCGTCGACTATCGCCGCATCACCCCGCTCGATACCGAATTGCGGCTGCGCGCGTGGGTCGAACGGCAGGACGGCCGCAAGGTCTACGTCCGGGCCACCCTGCACGACGGGGAACACCTCTGCGCCGAGGCACAGGGGCTGTTCATCGTCCTCGAACCAGGACAGCAGTGATCGGGCGAAACCCGACTTCCGCCCGATTTCCAGCGTCCTAACTCTTGGGGAAGTGCTTGTCGCGGTACTCGGCGAACCGGTTGTCGACCTGATCGGCGGTGAGACCGAAGTCCTCCAATGCGTAGCGGTGCGCGGGACGCGCCGCTCCGGAGGTGCTTTCGGCATGCAAGCCCGTCATCGCGGCTTCGGCCCCGGGGCTCAGCGCGATATCGAAGTGCCGATAGATCGCGCCGACGGTGCCGATCGGATCGGCGACGAAATCGTCGTAGTACACATCGCAGAACTGAGCGGCGTTGTGCCGCTTGCGATCCGCGAGGAACCTATCCGCTCCCCTGGCCCACAGATCCAACTGTGCCGCACCGACGACGGCACCGCGGAATTTCTCCGACCACCCCGCCGATGCCTGCTCGTTGAGGCTGCACACCGAGGCGATGATGGTGCGCGGATCCCGGTGCATCTGGACCACCAGCGCATCCGGATACACCTCGAAAATGGCGTCCAGCGCGAACAGATGACTCGGATTCTTCAATACCCACCGCCGGTCGACATCGGGCATCCCGATCAACTGCAGATTGCGTCGATGCCTGCGATAGGCATCGGTCCAATCCTGATCGCGCAACCACTCGGAATATCCCGGCAAATAGCCGAGGCATTCGTAGGACACCGACATCAACGACTGCCGCAGCAGCTGCCAGCACTCCTCCACCTGGTCGGCCGAAATATGGTGCACGCCCATGAATTCCGGATGTTCCACATGGTGCTGCTCGAATGCCGCCTCGATCCGCTGATACACCGGATTGTCCGCCCAGGTCGCACGTGGCGGCCGCGGCTGCGGCATCTCGGTGAGCCACATTTCCAGGCCCTGATGCGCCGGATCCGCATGCAGCAGCCGATGCACCGCCGTCGTACCCGAACGCGGCAGCCCGGTCACGAAGATCGGGCGCTCGATCGCGACCTCGGCATGTTCCGGAAAGCGTTGCCACGCGGCCTCACTCAGCAGCCGGGCGATCAGCGCACCGCGCAGGAAGGCCCGATTGACCTTATTGCCGAAGGGCGTCAGCGCGGCTTCCTTCGCATAGGAGTCGAGTAGCACCCGCAGCCCCTCGCGGTAGCCCTGGTCGCCGAAATCGCTGAGCCCGACCACCTTGGTCGCCGATGCGTGCAGATCGTCGATGGTGCCGACGTCGTCTCTGCCGATCACAGTCACCTCCTAGTGGTGGTATTCGCCGCCGTTGACATCCAGACACGCGCCGGTTATCGCCCGCGCCAGCGGCGAGGCGAAAAAGACAACGGCGTCGGCGATCTCATCGGGCTCGGGCAGCTTGCGCAGATCGATGGTCTCGGCGGTTTCGGCGTACACCTGTTCGGGGGTGATCCCGCGCTGCTCGGCGAGATAGTTGAAGTACCACTTCACGTTGTCGGCCCAGATATAGCCGGGTGCAACGGAATTCACCCGAATGCCCTTGGGCCCGAGTTCGGTGGCCAGGCTCTGTGCCAGCGCGAGCAGGCTCGCCTTGGCCATCTTGTACGGGCCGAAGGTGCGCCGCGAATGCCGCAGCACCGCCGAATTGATCATGATCACCGAGCCCTTCGACTCGGTGAGCGCGGGTATGAACTTCCGCGTCAACCGCAGTGCGGCAAGCACATTCGTCTCGAAACCGGCACGCACATCATCGAGGGCGACATCGGCCAGATCGGTGATCGGCGGAATCGCGAAGGCGTTGTTCACCAGCGTGTCGACATGACCGGACGCGCTCTGCGCCGTTTCGACCAGATTCGTCACGGCCGCTTCATCATTGATATCGGTCGGCACCACCACCGCACGCCTGCCGAGTTCGGTGATCTCCTTGGCCACCTCGGTCAGCCGCGATTCGGTGCGCGAGGCCAGCACCACATCGGCACCGGCGCGCGCACTCCGCATCGCGATCGCGCGCCCCAACCCCGGACCGACGCCGGCGACGACAACCACCTTGTCCTGCAACAACATCAGCCGAGCATCCTTTCCGCCACAGCGACCTGCCGCGCCGCGATCCGCGCCTGCCATTCCTCGCGCGTGATCCGAGCCTGCTGGTAGTACGGCAGCCGCTGTGGTAGTTCGGCGAGCGATACCACCTCAACCGTGGGCCCATCTTCGGGCTTCAGATCCCGTGACAGCTGCTGCCAGCGCAACTGCAGGTAGCCGCGCGCATGCCCGGTGCGCTCGATCCAGTTGGTCAGACCCGGATCTCGCTCGCTGATCACGAGCCGGATCATCGCGTCCGGATCCACGCGCGCCTGGTCGGCGGTGAGGCTGGTCTGGTGGTTGATGTAGTCCAGCGACAGATACCACATGCTGCCGAGTTGGAAACCCTGATACGGCGCATCCGATTTCGGCACCGTGAGGATCATGACCTGTTCGTCGTCGAGTTCGTAGTGACCGACGGAGGAGAACTGGGTCGTCAGTCCGCCCGGGGTGCAGCGCGGTTCGGTCATCGTATTGACCGGCAGTTCGAGATAGAACCTCTTCGGGAACGCCAGGAAGGTATTCAGTCGCGAGACCAGCATTTTCCCCGCGATCTCATATCGCTTGCTCATCACGTCCCTGGTCAGCGGCGGCGGTGCGGCGCCGATCGTGTCCACCCGCTGAATGCGAATCGTGCCCGGCTGCTCGGTGGCCCAGTCGCTGTACACCTCGCGAACCACGAGCATGGCGGAGTCGGGTGCCAGATGGACGTAGCCGGGGCGCGCCGGGCCGGGGCCGAGCCGGAACTCGTAGGCGCCCTCGGCCGTGATATCGAGGGCGCGGGCATCGAAGGCGGTTTCGCTCTCGGGGACGTCCACCGGCGAGTAGTTGCCGTTGAGCACCTGGAAGCTCAGGTCACGGGTGGTGCCCCGAGTTCCGGTCACCACATACTCGGCGTCGGGACGCAGATACGAGTGGAAGTAGAGGGTGTCCGGATTGTCCAGACCCATTTTCGTATACGGCCCGGTGGACATGACAAAGAACGGAAAATCCCGCTCGAAGGCCCACGCCAACTGAATGGAAGCGCGAATACTGCCAGCAAGGTAGTCGTAGCCCTCGACGAGATCCTGTTCGGTCCGAATATGCGGTGCACCGGTGATGATCTCCTCGGCGGCGGCAATGGCTTGCGCGAACGGCTGTGTCAACAAGAGGCGTCTCCGAATTAGCTGTTCCAAATATGTACCGCACTGGTACATTTCGATAGGAAAAAGATTAGAACCTGTTATAGGAATTGTCCATGGTTGCGCGCAGATCCGCCCCGACCGCCCGGGTGGTCCACGTGCTGGATTTCTTCGTCGAGCGAGGCGGCAAACGCTTCGGACTCGCCGAACTGGCCCGCGAGCTCGACCTGGCCAAGCCGCCCCGTCCGGGCATCCTCACCGAACTGACCGCGGGCGGGTATCCGATGCGTGACGCGAACACCCGCACTCACGGCCTCGGGCCTGCGCTTATCGCCGCCGGCCGGGTCGCCTGGGCGAGGCTTCGCCATCGGCGGCATCGCACGCGCCGAACTGGAGAAACGGGTGACCAGCCTCGCGGAGCGGGCCTATCTCGGCGCCGATCTGCACCCACGCAAATCAACATCCGGACAGCCTGCACGCGGCACCCACCTACGGCGACGACGGCAGGTAGAACCCGGTGCTGACAATGTATGCCGGAGCCTGCATCACCGGCGCCGAGATCGATCGCCGCGCAACAGCGCTGGTGGCCGCCGCGGATCGGGTGACCGCCGAATCCGGAGGTCGCAAGCCGAACTCCAGCCATTGACCAATGACCGAAACGTGTTCTAATTTTGGGACGTGAGCCAGTACGCGAAGCCGACGGCGGGCACCTACGAGCTGCCTCATCTGGACGCGCTCGAGGCCGAGTCGGCGTTTATATTCCGGGAAGTCGCCGCGACCTTCGAACGACCGGTGCTGCTGTTCTCCGGCGGCAAGGATTCGGTCGTCATGTTGCATCTCGGGGCGAAAGCATTCTGGCCGGCGCCGCTACCGTTCCCCGTGCTGCACATCGATACCGGACATAATTTCGACGAGGTCATCGAATACCGCGACCGGACGGTGCGGCGGCTCGGTCTGCGACTGGTGGTCGGCAGCGTGCAGGACGATATCGACGCGGGCCGGGTGCGGGAGGAGACCGGACCGCGCGCCTCCCGAAACCGTTTGCAGACCGCCACTTTGCTGCGCTCGATCCGCGAGGGCGGATATGACGCGATATTCGGCGGCGCGCGCCGGGACGAGGAGAAGGCGCGCGCCAAGGAGCGGGTATTCAGCTTCCGTGACGAATACGGGCAGTGGGATCCACGCAATCAGCGACCGGAACTGTGGAACCTCTACAACGGTCGCCACAGTAAGGGCGAGCACATCCGGGTGTTCCCGCTTTCCAATTGGACCGAACTCGATATCTGGCATTACATCGCCGCCGAGAATATCGAGCTGCCGTCGCTGTACTACGCACACCGCCGACCGGTAGTGCAGCGCGACGGAATGTTGTTGGCGCACACGCGTTTTCTCACCCTGCTCGATAGCGAGCAGCCGTATGAGAGCACGGTGCGATTCCGCACGGTCGGCGATGCGACCTGCACCGGCTGTGTCGAATCGACCGCCGCGACCCCCGCGGATGTGGTCGCCGAAGTCGCCGCCACCCGAACCACCGAGCGCGGTGCCACCCGCGCTGATGACCGTATTTCCGAGGCCGGTATGGAAGATCGCAAACGGGAAGGGTATTTCTGATGACGACCACCCTGTTGCGCCTGGCCACAGCGGGCAGCGTCGACGACGGCAAATCGACACTGATCGGCCGTCTGCTGTTCGACTCCAAGACGATCTTCACCGATCAGCTCGCCGCGGTGGAGCGGACCAGTAGAGCGCGCGGTGACGACTATCCGGATCTGGCACTGCTCACCGACGGTCTGCGCGCCGAACGCGAACAGGGCATCACCATCGATGTGGCGCACCGCTACTTCGCCACGGCCCGGCGCGCATTCATCATCGCCGACACCCCCGGCCACATTCAGTACACACGCAATACGGTCACCGGCGCCTCCACCGCCGATCTCGCGCTGATCCTGGTAGACGCGCGCAAGGGCATTGTGGAACAGACCCGGCGACATGCCTTCCTGGCCGGCCTGCTCGGCATCCCGCATCTGGTGCTGTGTGTGAACAAGATGGATCTGACCGGATGGTCACAGGATCGGTTCGAGGAGATCCGGGAGGAATTCGTCGGCTTCGCGACCAAACTCGATGTCGCCGATCTGACCTTCATACCGATGTCGGCGCTGCACGGTGACAATGTCGTGCACCGCGGTGCCAGCATGCCATGGTACGAGGGCTCACCCCTGCTACACCACCTCGAGGAGGTGCATATCGCCTCAGACCGCAACCTGATCGATGCGCGATTCCCGGTGCAATACGTAACCCGCAGGCACGCAACGGATTTCCGTGGCTATGCCGGCACCATATCCGGTGGCGTCTTCAAGCCGGGCGACGAAGTCGCGGTATTGCCTTCGGGATTCACCACCACCGTCGAGGCTATCTGGGGTCCGGGTGGCACCCCGATCGCGGAGGCCTTTCCGCCACAGGCCGTTACCATCCAGCTCACCGACCATCTCGATGTGTCCCGGGGCGATCTGATCTGCCGCCCGGCGAACCGGCCGCACGTCGGACGCGACCTGGACGCGATGGTGTGCTGGTTCGCCGAGGATTCCGAACTCACCCCGGGCGCTACCTACACCATCCGGCACACCACCCGCACCGCGACCGCCGAGGTGCGCACCCTGGACTACCGGCTCGACGTCAATACCCTGCACCGCGATGAGAGCGCGAATTCTTTGTCGCTCAACGAGATCGGGCGTATCCAACTGCGTACCCGCCAACCGCTGCTGTTCGATCCGTACCGCCGCAACCACACCACCGGCAGCTTCATCCTCGTCGAGGACACCACCAACAACACCGTGGCCGCGGGCATGATCACCGGACCGACCCTGCCTTCCTCCCGTGTCGTCTGGCATGCCACCGCTGTCGGCCGCGACGAGCGCCCGACAGCGGGACTGACGGTCTGGCTCACCGGCCTGTCCGGCTCCGGAAAGTCTTCTATCGCAGTGGAACTGGAGCGTCGTCTGGTCGCGGCGGGACGCCCGGCCTTCCTACTCGACGGCGACAACCTGCGCCACGGCCTCAATGCCGACCTCGGTTTCGGCGCCGCCGATCGCGTGGAAAATATCCGCCGCGTCGGCGAGGTCGCGCGACTGTTCGCCGAAGCCGGTGTGGTCGCGGTGGTTTCCCTGATCAGTCCCTACGCCGCCGATCGCAATAAGGTCCGTGCCGCGCACGAGGCCGCAGGCATCCCGTTCGTGGAAATCTTCGTGGACACGCCACTCGAGATTTGCGAAGCCCGCGACCCCAAGGGCATGTACGCCAAGGCCCGTGCCGGTGAAATCCGGGGTTTCACCGGCATCGACGATCCTTACGAAGCACCCACCCGAGCCGAACTCGTGCTGCGTCCCGAGGACGGCGATCCAGCGGCCATGGCCGCGGCCATCCTCACCGAGCTCGCTGATCTGGCGTGAGACCGGTTAGGGATGCGCTCGCAGTGCGGCACCCAACCAGCCGAACACCGGCATACCCCTACCCTCCTGTCTCCCCTTGGTGGAGACGCAAATCCCCGCGTGATGCTACGGCTCGGCCAAGGGCGCGGAAGAACTCACGGATAGCGCCGATGAGCAGGTCGGGGACCTCGAGCGTCGGGAAGTGGCCGCCGGAGTTGTACTCCGCCCGGTGTTGTCGGCGCTCGGCGGAAACTGTTTGCGCGGCAAGGATGCGGTCTGTACCGTCATGCAAACCGTGACAGCACGCGAGGAGGTGAGACCCATGAACGTTGTATCGAAGTGGGAGCTCCCTCTCGACGTCACGGTTGGGCGAACGATCTAGCTGTCGCCGGGAGCGCCTGACACCCAAGGCTGCTCCGAAAGGGCGATAAGCTTGAATTCTGTAAATTTCACGTCCGATTCCAACCGACACGCCACTGTCATCACGCGCGTGTCGCAGACGCAGTGGCAGGCAGTGAATCGCGGCCTGCTGATCGGGTCGGGTGATGTTTCGCCACGGCCCGACGGCCGACTGTTCGTCAGCATCGACACGTGGCAGGCCGATGCCTTCGGCCCACTCGCCGCCACGATGCTGGCAGACCTGCCCAGACCCCTGTACACGGTGGTCGACGAGGCCGATCGGGATCTGGCAACCTGTTGGGAGCGTGCCGGTTTCACCACCCGGCGCCGGGAATGGGAATACCTCGTGCCGACCGATCCGCAGGTGACCGGGCTCGATGCGGTGGTGCCGCCGTCGGATACGACGATCCTGGCCGCCGGCGCCGCGGCGGAAGGCCCGCTGCGCAAGGTGGATCGAGCGATTCGCGACGAGGTAGAGGCGACCGTCGGCTGGCGGGAGATGCCGGCCGAGATACTGCCGCGCACCGGGGGCGACACCGTGGTGGATCCGTCGAAATACGCGGTGGCGGCACAATCCGATCGATATGTGGGACTGATCCGCGTCGTACAGGTGACTCGGCTGCCGCGGATCGGGCTGATCGCCGTACGGGCCGATCAGCACCGCCGGGGTATCGCGCGGGCACTGCTGGCGCACGCATTGGGCGCCCTGCATCAGCGCGGGATCGCCAGGGCGGCAACCGAAGTGAACGAGTCGAACGCTGCGGCCACCGCGCTGTTCGAGAGCATCGGAGCCGAGCGCGTGAACAGCAACCTGGAGTTGGTGCTGCGATGAGTAAGAACGGAAAGGGAATCGAAATCGAGGGCACTGTGATCGAGTGCCTGCGCAATGCCACCTTCACTGTGGAACTTCGGAACGGGCACCAAGTGCTCGCCCATATCAGCGGGAAGATTCGGAAGAACTACATCAAAATCCAGCTGCAGGACCGGGTACTCGTCGAGTTGAGTCCATACGACCTCACTCGCGGCCGGATCCTGTTCCGGTACCGCAATTAGTGCTGGTGTGGGCGGCCGGATAGTCGGCCGCCCACCCGGGGTCCGTCGATCGTTCGGCGTTCCCGCAGCTACAAACCCAGCCGAATTCGCGACGGAGTCACAACAGCCAGCCCGGTCGGTTGTCGACCCACACCACAGGCCGGGGGATAGTGCCGTCGCCGATGCACGCCCACAACGTGGAGGTGGGCATCTGGTGGTAGCGCGCTCTGATGGCGGCGGTGTCGGCGAATCGCACGACCGGCGGCCGCGGAAACGGGTCACCGTTGGGGCTCCAAGCGTCGATGCACGCCAACGACCAGCCGGGATGATCGCCGACTTGGATATCGGGTGAGGGCACCCAGGTGTGGGTACTGTGTCGCCAGGCCGCCAGCTTCGACGCGGGAAAGCCAACGATCAACGCGAACTGGGCCAGACCGAAGTAGCGGCGGATTCCGGCGTCGCGTGAGTCCGGCCGGTAGGCGGCGGGCATCGGCATCCGGTTGGCGGGGATTCTCACTGATCGGCCCACTCGCGCACTGCGTCTGCGATGCGCTCCACCAATTCGACTGACAGATCCATCCGAGCTGGCGGCCCAACACGCGGGATCCGCTGCGGCAGTTCGGAGTCAATGACGGAGGTGGCATCTATATCAATGAACGCCGCCCCCAACGCAGGAGCCGTTTCCGGCTCGAGGACCGGCATCTCGATGGCGTCGAATTCCTCGACCCATCCATCGTTACCGAGGAAACCCCATGTGCCGTCACTGAATTCGATCAGGCCACTCATCGGACGGCCTCCCGCGTGGGCTGGAGCTTGCCCGCGTCGACGCGGATCCAGTACGCGGTGTTCTTGGCGTCGCAGATCTCACGGCTGCACTCGAGGTGTTCTTGCAGGACGTAGCCAGCTTCGTCGACGGTGTACCCGTCGGGTGGTGCGGGGTGAATACGCGAGATTTCGCGGGTGACGCGGTCGAGGATGTCGGTTGCCGGGACCGCCTCGTCCGGAACGGCATCGGAGCCGAGCAAGTAGGGCAGGCCATAGAAGATGAGCCACAGGAAGAACATCACTGCGGCGGCGACAACCATGGCTGTGACGAGTTCAGCGGGCATTGAGCAAAACCCCCAGGTACGTAGTTCCGTGTTGGAGTGCACTCGGTACCGGGGCGGGATACACCCAGCACCGGGTGCCAGCTCTAGCGTGTCCGTCGTTGGGTAGGTCGAAAAAGTGCAGCAACTGTGCAGAAAGCGGTACTTTTGCCCGTGTAGTCACTAGCTGCGTTGGAAGTGGGGAACCCGATGCCGGAGATTGAGTGGACGGCCGCAGAGGTCGTTGCGTTGCGAGAGGCGTTGCGCCTGAGTCGGATCGAATTCGCCCGCAAACTGGGGGTAACTCGTCGGACGCTGGTCTCTTGGGAGACCGAACGGACAACGGCCCTGCGAGCGGCCAGCCGACGGTTGCTCTACGAGGCACTGTCCGAGCTCGACATCGATCAGCGGGGGCGGTTCGATGCGGCGCTTTCTATCGGTCATGATGGACCGGTCGGCCGCGAGTTCGACGTGAAGGAGATCGAATCGGGCACTCGCGCAGCCTTTGTGGAAGGTCTACCGTTTGACATTGTGGAGCGACGAGAATTTGTTCGGCTGATGGGTATCGTCGCCGCTCAGATATCCGCACCCGCCGCAACCCAGAACATCGTCATGGACAAGCCGATTCTCGGCCGAGCGAACCTCCGGGTTGACGAGGAGGTCATAAGCGGTATCGAGGCGATGCTGGCGAAGGCTATGGACACCGACGATCAGTTCGGCCCGTGGCTTGTGCTGCGCTCGGTATTGGCTCAGCAGAGCCTTGTCGCGTCGGTGCTGCCAGATTGTCCGTCACAGTTGCGTCCGAGACTGCTGTCAGTGTTCGCGAACCTAACGCGGTTCGCTGGTTGGCTTTACTTCGACATGGGCGATTTGGTCTCCGCCTGCAAGTTTTACGATGAGGCGCGCACCGCGGCCCACGAAGCCCGGGACGTAAAGTTAGCGGCATTCACGCTCTCGCACCTAAGCCATCTCGCCCTCTGGCGAGGCCTCCCGCGGCTTGCGGTCGATCACGCCACCGCCGCATTGAACTGGGCGCGACGGACCGATGATCGACTGCTGGTCGCAGATGCGGCGGAGATGGCTGCACGTGCCTATGCCGAAATCGGCGAGAAAGCCGCCTGCCTTGCGATCTTGGACGAAAACTCGGCGGCGGTCGCCGAGTCGGTCGGACTGAATCAGCCTGTGTCTTCGTTCGCCTATTTCTACGGTCCCGGTCTCAGCGCGGCAGCCCGAAGTCACTGCATGCGACGCCTGGGCGATTCGGCGAAAGCTCAAACAGCAGCTCTGGAGTCGCTGAAGTTGATCGATCCGACGTTTGTGCGGGACCGCGCGTTCTCGGTGCTCGAGCTCGGCAATGCCTACATCGTCCAGCGGGAAATCGAAGCGGCGGCATCTGCGATCGCGGACGCCGCCAACCTGGCCAAGAAGAACCAGAGCGGCCGTCTGGTCGAAGCGCTGCGCAATGCCCGCTCCGACTTGGCTCCGTGGCAGGATTCGATCAAGGTTCGGGAGTTGGACCAGGAACTCGCAGCTCACGGCTTCCTCTGATCGGCAGCTCCAGCGCATAGAACGCAAGGAATTCGATCGGCGCATCGGGCGGGAAGTATCGGTAGCCAACGGGTTCTGTCTCCGGTCGCCCGATCAGTGAGTGAACACCGATCGCCCCCGGCAGCACCGAATACGCAACTCGCTGCTCAGGTCGATCGGTGAGAAGGCGCTGGATCACCTTCCGCCCAATGCCTTTTCGCTGCCAATCCGGATCGACCGCCAGACCACTTATCAGGAAGGTTCGACCGCCCGACTCCGCGGTGAACTCGGGCGGCAGCGACTCTACCTTGTCCCACCAGCCGTCCGCCGACTCGAGCGGATACCCATAAGCGGCGCCGACGACAACATCGTCCATCTCGGCGGTCACCAGTACGACACCTGGCCTGGTGAGTAACGATGCGAGCACATCGCGGTGTCGCGCCGACTCCGCCGCCGACCATCGGTGCGGCGGAAGGCAAAAGGCTCGGTCGAACAGCGCACACACCGAGTCCGCCAACATCATCGCGCGCGGGGTATCGCAGCGATGCACTTCCGGCAGGTCCACCAACATGTGCTCCCTCGCTTCGCCCGACCCCTACTTTCCTTCACGCATGCTGCGCATGTCCAGCCATCTCGGCATTGGTGATCTCTCCCAAGTCTGCGCGGCGTGCCCGGACCAGCGGCCGACCCAAGATATGAACAGCTACCGGCTGCCCTGATCCGGGTCCAGCCCGAGAATGACCGCCAGCACCGCGCGCAACCGCTGGACATCGCCGCGAATGCCGGTCACCGCATCCTGATACAGGAACGCCTCGATGAGCCGGACCAGCGCATAGGCGAAGGTGTGCGTATCGACGCGGTTCTGGTAGCCCTGCGCCATCGCGGTATCGAGGATGTCGGCGACCACCCCGACCACCTTCGGCTGTACCGGCCCGTCACTGGTGGTGATGATGCGGCCCGCGGTGGATTGTTCGGTCGCGATGAAATACCGGTATGCCTCGCTGCGCGTCATCCAGTGCGCCACGCGGTCCAGTAGGGCGAGTACCCGCGGGGCGCCTGTGCCGTCGGTGCGTGTCTGCGCCGCGAGGACCATCCGCTCGAATTCCGACACAATGACCGCACCGAGCAGACCGTCGCGCGAACCGAACCAGCGGTAGATGGTCGCGCGCGACAAACCGAGTTCCGCCGCGATCGCCTGCACATCGACCCGTTCGCAAGCGAGGAACTGGGCACTGGCCGCCGCGAGCACCTGGTCCTGGGAGGCGGCGGCGGGACGGCCGACGGGTCGGGCGGTACCGGAGGTGGTGGTCATCCCAGCCTTGGGATCGATTCGCGACACATGAGTAGTAACGTACCAAATCGACCCGAGCGAGTACCGTGCCCGTCTGGGCCAGTGCTCCGCCACCGCGAGAGGATGTGCCCGTGCGCTCGAACCTGATCTCCCGTAGAGACCTGGACTTCCTGCTCTACGAATGGCTGCGGGTCGAGGAGCTCACGACGCTACCCCGGTTCGCCGAACACTCGAGGCAGACCTTCGACGGCTTTCTCGACCTCTGCGCGGACCTGGCCACCCAGCACTTCGCCACCCACAACAAGCGCAACGACACCAATGAGCCGACCTTCGACGGCGAGCGGGTCACCATCATCCCGGAGGTGAAGGCCGCGATCGAGGCCTTCACCAAGGCCAATCTCGTCGGCGCCGCGATGGATGAGCAGATCGGCGGGCTGCAGCTGCCCGCCACGCTGGAGGCGGCCGGGTTCTGCTGGTTCCAGGCGGCCAATATCGGCACTACCGGCTACCTCTTCCTGACCGTCGGCAATGCCAACCTCCTCGCCGCGCACGGCACCCCGGAGCAGATCGACCGCTTCGTCAAGCCCATGGTCGAGGGCCGGTTCACCGGAACGATGTGTCTGTCCGAACCACAGGCGGGCTCCTCGCTCGCCGATATCGTCACCCGCGCCGAACCTCAGAACGACGGCACCTACCGGCTGTTCGGCTCGAAAATGTGGATCTCCGGTGGCGATCACGAGCTGACGGAAAACATCGTGCACCTCGTCCTGGCCAAGATTCCGGGCGGACCGGCCGGGACCAAGGGCATCTCGCTGTTCGTCGTACCGAAATACCTGGTGGCCGAGGATGGATCGCTCGGTGCGCGCAACGATGTGGTGCTGGCGGGTTTGAACCACAAGATGGGATATCGGGGCACCACCAATACGGTGCTGAATTTCGGTGAGGGCAAGCACAATCCGGATGGTGCGCCCGGCGCGGTGGGTTACCTTGTCGGCGAACCGCATCGCGGCCTGTCCTACATGTTCCACATGATGAACGAGGCACGCCTCGGCGTCGGTCTGGGCGCAACGGCATTGGGCTACACCGGATATCTGAAATCACTCGAATACGCCCGCGAACGCCGTCAAGGCCGCGCGGTCACCGCCAAGGACCCGTCCACAGCACAGGTGCCGATCATCGAACATGCCGATGTGCGGCGAATGCTGTTGGCGCAGAAGGCTTATGTCGAGGGTGCGCTCGCACTGCTGCTCTACTGCAACCGTCTCGCCGATCTGGAACGCACCGCGACAGATCCGGCGGCCAAACGTGACTACACCCTGCTGCTGGAAATTCTCACCGGTGTGGCGAAGAGTTGGCCGTCGCAATGGTGTCTGGAGGCCAATAACCTGGCCATCCAGGTGCACGGCGGCTACGGCTACACGCGCGAATACGATGTCGAACAGCACTACCGCGATAACCGCCTCAACCCCATCCACGAAGGCACCCACGGCATCCAGGGTCTGGATCTGTTGGGCCGCAAGGTGATCCAGCACGACGGCGCGAGCCTGCGCCTACTCGCCGCACAGATCGAGCGGACCGTCCTCGCGGCCACCGAGGCGGGTGGCGAGTGGACCGAATTCGGTGGCCAGCTCGACGCGGTCTGGCAGCGGTTGCTCACCGTCACCGGCTGGATGTTCGCCTCCGGCGATATCGCCGCCGCCATCGCGAATTCCAGCATCTACCTGGAGGCATTCGGGCACGTCGTGGTCGCCTGGATCTGGCTGGAGCAGGCGCTCGCCGCCCATGGCAACGACGGCGACTTCTACGACGGCAAGCGCGCGGCGGCCCGCTACTTCTTCCGCTACGAATTGCCCAAGACCACACCGCAATTGGATCTGCTGGAGCTGATGGACCGCACCACGCTGGATATGCGCGACGCCTGGTTCTGACCGCCCGCGTCAGACGACCAATGGTTGCCGCCCGGTTCGGGTGCGGCGCCAGGCCACGGCGAGGAATACCAGCAGGCCGATCAACGGCACGGTGCCGGCCCGGGGCCCGGGTCGAAATCGGTTTATGCGCAGCGGAATTGGAAGCCAGCGACCGGTGTCGCATCGGCTGCCACGTCGACCTGAACGTAGGCGATGCTCGCCAATTCGCAGCCGGAGGGAACGGCGGTCACCTGCGCCTGGTAGCAGCCGTTCGGGAAGGTCTGCGTCGCTGTTCCATCGCCCCCGGTCGTCAAGGTGGCCAGTACTGGACCGGCGGCGCAGGTGGTGATGCCGACGCCGACACCCGTCACCGGCAGTTGATCGGTGCCGGTCGTCGCCTGCACCTTCAGCGGACTGTCGCCCGGTGCCTGCGCACCGGCCGCGCCGGCGGGCAGCATCGCCACCAGTGCAGCACCGAATACGGATGTGACGAGCAGCGTGTTGCGCAAACGAGTCTCCCTCGGTGGGTGTGAACGGATCCGGGCGATCGCCCCTGCCACCGTATTCCAACCCGACCAGCACGGCCACGACCCGAGGCCGCCAGTCGCGCCGGGAATCATGCTCGATCCACGAGTACAGCGACCGCCTTGTCGCCCGACGTGTTATCACGGCGAGCTTTCGATCAGTACCGACCAGAGGCAAGCCCGCGAGGCTTACCCAAGGGTGTCACGGGAG
The DNA here is from genome assembly GCF_054065835.1 of Nocardia citri. Lineage (NCBI taxonomy): Bacteria > Bacillati > Actinomycetota > Actinomycetes > Mycobacteriales > Nocardiaceae > Nocardia > Nocardia citri. Next base: position 406,730 of record NZ_JBSUQM010000002.1, on the reverse strand, counting down.
TCCTCATGTGCAGCGTTGCTGTGGCCGTTGATCATCAAAGGGTCGATCGCACAAGTCCACCGTCGCGCCGCTGGCGCTCGCCACTGCGCTCACGGCGGTGAACATCGACGCGCTACCGACCACGGAGCCGGTGGCTCCCGCTCTCGGCAGACCGGCCGAGCAATCGCCGACAATACAGCTCAGGGTGCAGCGGCGCCCGCCAGGAACACCGGCCTCGGGCTGCGTGGGTTATCCGTCCCATTCGACCGGAAGCGCGCGCGGCCCTCGGAAGCTGGCATTGGTCGGGAAACGCAGTGGCTCGTGCGTTCGCAGGCGGAGCCCGGGCAGGCGTTCTGCGAGATGTTCGACCATGATCGTGGTCTCGAGCTTGCCCAGGTTTGCGCCTATGCAGTAGTGGATGCCGCGCCCCATCGACAGGTGCCGGTGCGCGTCCTCCCGAGTGATGTCGAAGCGCTCGGGGTCAGGGAAGCGTCGCGGATCGTGATTGGCCGAAGCCAACGACAGCAGCAGGCGCGACCCCGCCGGCACGGTGACACCGCCCAGTTCCACGTCCCGTGTCGCGGTCCGGCGCCACGCTATCACCGAGGAGTCGAAACGGAATGCCTCCTCGATCGCGGCGGGAATCAACGCGCGATCGGCTACCAGACGACGCCAGACGTCGCCGTCCGCCAGAACCCGGCGCAGCAGGTTCACGGTGAGATTCGTGGAGGTCTCGTGGCCTGCGAACGCGAGCTGGAACAGCAGTGTGGCGATCTCACCGTCGGTCAACTGGTCCGGCTCGCCGGTCTGCTGCTCGACCAGATCACTGGTGAAGTCATCGGCGGGGTGCCTCTTGCGGTGGTCGACGAAATCGACGCAGTACTCCCAGAACAGGCACATGGCCTCGGCGGCGGCGACCTGGTGCTCCTCGGTGGCCCGGCCGTGGACGAACTCGAGCTTGTCGCCGCACCAGCTTTTGAGCATCTCGGTGTCGCAGGTCGGGAAGCCCAGCATCGTGAAAATCGTGTAGGCCGGCAGCGGGAAAGCGTACTGCCCGACCAAATCCGCCTGCCCGTCGGCGGCGAAGGTGTCGAGCAGCTGGGTGGCCACCTCGTGGATACGGGGTACGAGTTCGCGGGTCCGGCGCGGCGAGAAGGCTCGCGCCAGGTGTTTACGGATGTAGGTGTGCCGTGGTGGGTCGCAGTTCGAGGTCGCGGGCTGCAAACCGAATCGGCGTTTCATGATCTCCGCCGCCCGAGGTGCGACCGGTGACAGCGGATCCTGGACATTCTTCGCGGAGAAAGTCTCCGGGTCCAAGAAGACCGACTCGACGTCCTCATACCGGGTCACGACATAGAAGCCGATCTGTGGTGCGAAGAAGACGTCGTTGCGCTCGCGGAACCGCGCGACGTACCGGTAGGGGTCTTCGACGTACTCGGAACCGATCGGATCGAAACTGTGCTCGACGGGGCAATGCCCCGCCTCAGCGCTTGGCTCCACTCGCATCTCCCTTCCAACCGGGGTCACCTGCCGCGGGAACCGACCTGGGTTAGATTTGATCAAATCTAATGATAGGGTAATCTTCACAACAGATTTGATCAAACGTCCCGGACCAAAGGACGAACATGGTGGACTATCCGAAGTTCCGCGCAGCCGCGGTGCAGGCATCGCCGGTGTTCCTGGATACCGCTGCGACCGTGGCCAAAGCGTGTGCCCTGATCGCGGAGGCTGCCGCAGAGGGGGCCGAACTGGTGGCCTTTCCCGAAGTCTTCGTGCCGGGCTATCCCTACTGGAACTGGACGATGTCGCCGATTCAAGGAAGCGCCTGGTTCGAGCGGTTGTTCGATGCCGCGATCGATGTGCCGGGCCCGGAAGTCGACCAACTCGGCGCGGCGGCGCGGCGCGCCGGCTGCACGGTCGTGATCGGCGTCAACGAGCGTGACCCCTACTCGATGGGAACGCTCTACAACTCCGTGGTGTTCATCGGCTCTGACGGCACGCTGCTGGGTGTGCACCGCAAGCTCGTTCCGACCTGGGCGGAGAAGCTCACCTGGGCGGGCGGTGACGGTCAGTCCCTGCGCGTGTACGACACCGCGCTCGGCCGGCTCGGGGCGCTGGCCTGCGGCGAGAACACCAATACGCTGGCCCGGTTCGCGCTGCTCGCACAGGGCGAGACCGTGCACGTGGCCAACTACATCGCATTGCCGGTCGCGCCCGACGACTACGACATGGTCGAGGCGATCAAGGTCCGCTCGGCCGCGCACTCGTTCGAGGGCAAAATTTTCTCGATCGTGTCCTGCGCGGCGATCAGCGAAGAGATCGTGGACACCGTGGCCCACGACGACGAGTCGCGAAAGCTGTTGCAGCGCAAGCACAGTGCCTTCAGTGGGATCTTCGGGCCGGACGGCCGGCTGATCGGCGACCCGCTGATCGACGAAGAAGGCATCGTCTACGCGGAGATCGATCTGCGGCGCTGCATCCAACCCAAGCAGATGCACGACATCATCGGCCACTACAACCGTTTCGACGTGCTCCAGTTGCACCTCGACCGCCGGCCGAGAACCGGCCTGGTGTTCACGCCCGACCCAGGCCACGAACCCGAGACTGGGCCGCCCACGGCCGAATTCGACCTCAGCTGAACTCGGCCCGACCAACCCATCCTTCAGGAGCAGCGATGCGTTTTGCCAGCTTCACACCCGCCCCCGGCGCCGACTCCCGACTCGGCCTGGTCATCGCTGATGACACGACCGTGGTCGACCTTCGGTCGGCGCTACGCGGAGAACTCGACGTGCCCGGCGACCTGCGGGCACTCATCGAGGCGGGTCCCGAAGTCCTCGACCGCGTACGCGAGTCCGTCCGCGGCCGGACGTCGTGGCCGGAGGGCACCACCTATGCGCTGGCCGACATCAAACTGTGCGCACCCCTGCGGCCCGGCAAGGTGATCGGCGTCGGGCTGAACTACGTCGAGCATGTCGAGGAATCGAGCCGCTCGCTGGACACCGACGAGAAGCTCCCCGAGCGTCCGGTGCTGTTCAGCAAGCCGGGCACGGCGGTCGTGGGTCCCGGCGAGCCGATCCGGCACAACGCCCGGTTGACCGAGCAACTGGACTGGGAGTGCGAGCTCGCTGTGGTGATCGGCTCGACCGCCCGATCGGTCGAGCGCGGTCATGCGTACCGCTACATCTTCGGATACACCATTCTCAACGACATCAGCGCGCGCGACCAGCGCCGCTCCGGGCAGTGGTTCTTCTCGAAAGGCCAGGACAGCTACGCGCCCTTGGGCCCGATCGTCGTCACCACCGACGAACTGCCCGACCCGCACACGCTCGACCTGGCCCTGTTCGTCAACGGGGAGCAGAAGCAGAGCGGCAACAGCAAGCAGATGCTGTTCCCGATCCCGCAGCTGATCGAGGACATCACCTCGGGGGTCACCCTGGAGCCGGGCGATGTCATCGCCACCGGCTCACCGCAGGGTGTGGGCGCGGCCCAGAATCCGCCGCAGTTCCTGCAGCCGGGTGACATCGTCGAGGCACGTATCGAGGGCATCGGCACGCTGTCCAACCCGGTCGAGGCGGTCTGACGATGTCAGGTCAGGTTCACCGCGTCGGACTGATCGTCCCGAGCTCCAACATCACCATGGAGACCGAGATTCCCGCGATGCTGCGCGCCCGCGAGCGCATCGAGCCGGAGCGGTTCACGTTCCACTCTTCGCGGATGCGAATGAAGTCCGTGACCAGCGAGGAGCTGGCGGCCATGGACGACGAGTCCGACCGCTGCGCGGCAGAGCTCGCAGACGCCGATGTAGCGGTGTTCGCATATGCGTGTCTGGTCGCGATCATGTCGCGGGGGCACGGCTACCACTGCGTCTCGCAGGAACGGCTGGCCGGCCGGGCCCGGGAGAATGGCTCGTCGGCCCCCGTGGTGACCAGCGCCGGCGCTCTGGTCAACGCGCTCGGCACACTCGGAGCCCGCAGCGCCGCGCTCATCGCGCCATATATGAAACCGCTGACCGAGCAGGTCGTGGACTACATCCGCAACGAGGGCTACACGATCACCGACCACATCGCGCTCGAGATCCCGGACAACCTCGAGGTGGGCAACCAGGATCCGATGGCTCTCGACGCCGTCGTCGACCGGCTCGACCACAGTGCCGCCGACGTGGTGATCCTGTCGGCGTGCGTCCAGATGCCCTCACTCGACGCGATCCAGGCCGTCCAGGATCGGATCGGTAAACCCGTGGTCTCCGCCGCCGTCGCCACCACCTACGAGATCCTGAAGGCTCTCGATCTGAAGCCGGTGGTACCCGACGCCGGAGAGTTGCTGAACGGAAGTTACTGATGCACACGCCCCAATTGCGTGCACCCGCCCGCACCACCACGACCGACCAGGCGTACAACACGATTTTGTCGGCCATTCTCGACGGCTCGATTCCCGCCGGCGCCGCGCTGCCCCTACAGCAGTTGGCGAAGGATTTGGGGATGAGCATGATGCCCGTCCGCGAGGCCATCCGGCAGCTCGAGGCCACCGGAATCATCGAGGTGGAACCGCATCGTGGTGCCCGCGTGCGGTCGTTGACCGACGAGGATCTCATCGATACCTACCTCACCCGGATCGTGCTCGAGGGGGCCTTGGTCAAGCAGGCCGCCCAGAATTTCGACGCGGACACCGCCCGCACGGCCCGCGAGGCGCTCGACGCCCAGCAGCTCGCCCTTCGCCTCGATGATCAAGCCGGCGCACGCAAAGCCCACGAAGACTTCCACTTCACCGTCTACCGAGCGGCAGGCTCGGCGTGGCTGTTCCGGTCGATCGGTCCTACCTGGCACAACAGCGAGCGGTACCGGGCTGCGGCGCTGGCCGACCCAGCCCAAGTCGAGTACCGCCGCCGCGAACACGAGCTGATCCTCGACCGGTGCCTCGCCCGCGACCCGGTCGAGGCCTATCAAGCCCTCGAGGCTCACCTGCTGAGCACCGTCGAGGGTTTCCACGCGGAGGCGGCCGCCCGCCTGCGCGAACTGCTCGACAAGCAGTGAACTGATGCGTCGGCCGGCCGAAGCGCACGCTCCGGCGTCCGACGATCGGACCTCCGATGCACAAGGAGCGAAAATGACGAGTGATGATGTTCTCGGCCGGGCCCGGGTGCGTGATACCTCTGAACTGCGCGCCTATTACAAACGCCTCGAAGAGCTCGAGGCCGGTGCGCTGTGGACGATCGCCAACAAGATCGAGCCGTGGTACCCCCAGCCCCAGTCGATCCCCATGCACTGGCGCTACCAGGACCTGCGCCCTTTGGTGCTCGAGGCGCTCGGACTGGTCAGTGGCGACGACGCCGGCCGGCGCGTGGTCGCTCTCTACAATCCCCAGCGGCGCGATATCGCCGCGACGGTCGGGCTGCTGTACACCGGTCTGCAGGTCATGGCGCCTGGAGAGGCGATGACCGCCCACCGCCACCAGGCTGCCGCGCTGCGGTTCGTCGTCGAGGGAACCGGCGCGTGGACAATCGTCGACGGCCAGAAGCTCAGAGTCGGGCCGCGGGACTTCGCGATCACACCGAACTGGACCTGGCACGAGCACGGCAACCAGGGCGAGGAGTCCGCCGGCCCGGTCATCTGGCAGGACGGCCTGGACATCCCCTTGGTCAACGCCCTGGACGCGCCATTCTACGAAGTCCATCCGGACGTTTACCAGAAGCAGGAAGGGATGGTGAACTCGTCCCTGTCGATCTACGGCGCCGGGCAGTTACGGCCCTTCGGCGACACCTGGAGCAAAAACCACTCGCCGCTGCTGGCCTACCCCTGGGCACCCACCTACGAAGCTCTGCTCAACGCCGCGAAGGTAACCGACGGCTCGCCGTACGACGGCATCATCATGGAGTACAGCAACCCGCTGACCGGCGGATCTGTCATGCCCACGATGAGCGCGCACATGCAGTTGCTGCGCGCGGGTGAGGCGACCCTGGCGCACCGGCAGGTCGGCTCGAAGATCTACACCGTGGCCAAGGGCAGCGGCACCTCTGTCGTCGAAGGCCGGCGGTTCGAGTGGAGCGAGGGCGATATTTTCTGCGTACCCTCCTGGGCCTGGCATGAGCATGCGAACGCGAGCCGATCCGATGACGCCTGCCTATTCTCGTTCAACGACTTCCCGGTCATGCGCGCACTCGGGTTCTTCCGCGAAGAGTCGTACACGGACAACGGGGGCCATCAGCCATCGGGGGTCTGAGAGTAGCCGACGACTCGCATGGCCCGGTAGCGTATCGTTAGCCCCCGACAGTGTGACGTTGTCGTATACACAGCAAGCATTACACCCCCAACCTGCGGAAAATTGCTGTGGTGCAGGGTGTCTCGTGAACGTTCGATTGTTTTCCTCAGCAACAGCGCTGTGTCATGTGGAAGGGTGGAGTTCACTCGTGAATTCCATTCTGCGGATACCGATTACGAGTTCTGAAGGAATCTGGAGCGAGGAGCGGCTTGGTGGAAGCGACGTTCGATGTGGCTGGGCTGGTGGGGTATCGCTATCGCGCGGATGACTACTACGAAGCGGGTCGGGAGAAGATCCGCGAGTATGCGCGAGCTGTGCAGGATTTCCACCCGGCGCACTGGAGCGAGGACGCTGCCGGTGAGCTCGGGTATGCCGGTTTGGTCGCGCCGACCACGTTCATCTCGATCGCCGCGATGCTAGCCAACCGTAAGCTCTTCGAAACGGTCATCACCGGCTACGACGTGCTCGTGCAGACCGATCAGGTTTTCGAGATGTACAAGCCGGTGCTCACTGGCGACCGGTTGGTCAGCGATGTCGAACTCGCTGCGGTTCGCCGCACAGCGGGCAAGGATCTGCTCACTATCACCAACACCTTCGCCGACCAGACGGGCGAGGTTGTGCAGATCATGCACACGACCGTCATCGGCCTGACCGGGGAGGACGTCGACGCCGGCATCGGTGACGCGATCGAGCGTGTGATCATGCACGGAATCGACATGACCTCTCGAATCGCGGCCTCGGCCGTGCCCGCGCAGATTGCGGCGGAGCCGGTTTCCGAGACCGACCCACGCCTTTCCCCGATCTCGCGGACGCGTGTCCCGCGCACCGCAATCCGATTCGAGGACGTCACCGTCGGTGACGAGCTTCCTGCTCGGATCGTGCAGCTGACACGGGGTGACCTGGTGAATTACGCAGGGACCTCGGGTGACGCGAACCCGATCCACTGGCACGACGACGTCGCTGTGCAAGCAGGTCTTCCTGATGTGATCGCGCACGGCATGCTCACCATGGGCCTAGGAGCAGGGTTTGTCACCAAATGGCTCGGTGATCCAGGCGCGATCACCAGGTATGGGGTCCGGCTCTCGAACTACACGATCATCGAAGCCACCTCCGCTGGGAGCGTCGAGTTCACCGGGCGCATCAAGTCGGTCGACCCCGAGACCCGGACCGCTGTCGTCGTCATCGTCGCGAAGTCCGCAGGGCGCAAGGTCTTCGGCCTGGCCACTGCGGATGTTCGCCTCGCATAGTCTCCAGCGCACCTCTCAGAGTCGCACAATGCCGGAAAACCAATGGACATCGCCGGGTGCGGCGAACATGATCCCCGCATGAGTTTCGATGTGCGCAGCGCCGACCTGGATGTGGTCAACAGCGCAACCAAGTACCCATCGATACCGACCTACCATGAGCTGGGGGAACGCGGGGAGCTCACAGAGGTCGTCACACAGTTCACCGGCCCGGTCATCGGAACCGAAAAGGTCGACGGTTCGAACGCGCGGGTCATCTCCCTGCCCGACGGCAACTGGCTGCTCGGCAGCCGCGAGGAGCTGCTGTACGCCAAGGGCGATCTGATCGGCAATCCAGCTCAGGGCATCGTGGCCGGGCTGCGTGCATTCGCCGAATCGCTGGTACCGGTGAACGACGTCGTGCGCGTGCACTATCTGGAGCTATACGGCGGCAACATCACCGCGGCGAGCAAGCAGTACACGAGCGAACGCGCTGTCGGCTACCGGCTGTTCGACATGGTCGAGCTGCGCGACTACGACGCGATCCTGACCCGCTCGCTCTCGGAGATTTCGTCCTGGCGGGAGTGCGGCGGTCAACCGTTTCTGACCGAGGCCGATCTCACCGCGGCAGCCGCCCGTGACGGGGTGGAACTCACACCCCGGTTGTTCGAGTTCGACGCGGCGGACCTGCCGCGCGATGTCGAGTCCACCCGGGAGTTTCTCGCCGAACAGCTGCCGGTGACCCGCTGCCGCCTGGACCAGGGCGGGGCCGGGAATCCAGAGGGCGTCGTGCTGCGAACGCGTAACCGCTCGGTCATCGCGAAGGCGCGTGTCGAGGATTACGACCGGACCCTCCGTCGGCGCGGCCACGCTGCACCTGCAGCCCGCAAGAACTGACCCTGCAGCATCACACGGATAACAATGCTCGCGAACACACCGGGACCGGGGATTGCGTTGCACGCGATTCGGTGACCGAGAGCCTGGGACTGTTCGGTCCGGCAGCAGCCGAGGCGACGGAAAACTGGCGGGCCGCCTCCACCACGAACTAGCACCTTATCCGAAACCATTTGCTACACAGCAACTCTCATGTCACGGCCCACCGGCGCTCCCGCACGACCACCTGCACAAACGCCGTAACTTAATGGCATTGGCATCAGACCCGGGGGCGACACAGTATACGCTCGGCGCGGCCCAATAAAGGGCTGCTCATGTTTTTGGGGAAGGGATCGGCAGTTGAACAAGGTTTTCCGCACCGGTTTGGTGACTGTGACCGCGGCAGTGACGATGGGGATGTTCGGAGCGGGAAGTGGGCATGCCGATACGGGGAGCGCGGGAGGGTACGCACCGCCCGCGCCGGTCTATACGTTGCTGCCGCACGGGGTTATTCGTATCGAGGCCGCGCCGGGCGCATCGCCGACTGGCTGGTGGTGTGGCGGAGCGTCGTTCAATCCGCCGGCCTATGTTGTGGCGCCGAAAGGCGCTCCGCTACCTCAGGATCTGCAATTCCCGCCCGGGAGCACGGTCGATATCGATTGCAGCAGCGGAACCAATACCCGGGCACGCGCGGAGCTGCAGACCCTGCCGTGATCACGCGACGGGGGTGGTTCGGTGACCGAAGCGGGCGGCGGATTCGGCAAGTGATCAAGGGGCTCGCGAGACCAGCACCGAAGCGTGAGCTTCCCCCGAGAACGGACGAGCCAACGCCACAAGACATCACGGCAGCACAGTTCCTGTTCAGCAACTACTGGACCGCACGAGCCGACGACCCCTGGGCGAAATCCTTTACCCGCTGATCCCGCGCCAGGCAGCCAGCCGAACCCCTTCTACGAATGCGTAAGCAAACACACGATATTCGCCGGTTCGCGGCGTGCGTCCCGCAAATCTCTCCACCAAAACCAGGCCAGCGTAAATATACTGCGATCGCAGCGCACGCGCGGTTGTCCCGAATGGGGCCGGCGCTCCGTCGATCCCGATCCACGGAGCGCCAGCGGATCTAGGAGGGTCAGGGGCGGGGCAGGTCGAAGCGATCGAGGTTCATCACTTTGTCCCACGCGGCAACGAAATCCTCGACGAACTTCTGCTTGGCGTCGTCGCTCGCGTAGACTTCCGCGACCGCCCGCAGCTGAGAGTTGGCACCGAGGACGAGGTCGACACGACTACCGGTCCACCTGGTCTCACCACTCGAACGGTCCTTACCCAGGTACGTACCGTCGCCGGTTGGCGCCAGCTCCCATCTGGTGCTCATATCGAGAAGGTTGACGAAGAAGTCGTTCGTCAACCGGCCCGGCGTGGTGGTGAGCACACCCAGCTGCGACTGCTTGTAGTTCGCGCCGAGTACCCGCAGGCCGGCGATCAACACGGTCATCTCGGGAGCAGTCAGGGACAGCAGATTCGCTTTGTCGACCAGCAGGTACTCGGCGGGCAGCGGAGCATTTTTCCCAAGGTAGTTGCGGAAGCCATCAGCTGTGGGTTCCAGCGCGGCAAAGGATTCCACATCGGTCTGGTCCTGGCTGGCGTCCGTGCGGCCCGGGGTGAACGGCACCTCGATGTCGAACCCAGCGTCCTTGGCAGCCTTTTCGACCGCCGCCGCGCCGCCGAGGACAACCAGGTCGGCGAAGGAAATTCTCTTATCGCCCGACTGCGCAGCATTGAAGGACTCCTGGATGCCCTCCAGCACCCGGATCACCTGAGCGAGCTCATCCGGCTCGTTGACCTCCCAACCAGCCTGCGGCTGCAGTCGGATGCGGCCGCCGTTTGCTCCACCACGCTTGTCCGAGTCACGGAACGACGATGCCGCCGCCCACGCGGTCGAAACCAACTGCGGCACAGGCACACCCGATGCGAGAATCTGCCTCTTGAGGGTCTCGACATCATTGCGGTCGACCAGCTGGTGATCCACCACCGCAATCGGATCCTGCCACAGCAGCACCTCTTCCGGCACCAACGGGCCGAGGTAGCGCGTGACCGGGCCCATATCGCGGTGGGTGAGCTTGTACCAGGCCTTGGCGAACTGCTCGGCCAGCTCTTCAGGATGCTCGAGCCATCGGCGGGTGATCGGCTCGTAGATGGGGTCGAACCGCATCGACAGGTCAGTGGTCAGCATGACCGGGGTGTGGGTCTTGCCCGGCACGTGCGCGGCCGGCACCTCCCCTTGACCCGCACCGTCTTTGGGAATCCACTGGTGGGCACCGGCCGGGGAGACGGTCAGCTCCCATTCGTAGCCGTAGAGAGTCTCCAGGAAACTGTTGTCCCACTGGGTCGGGGTGGGCGTCCAGGTGCCCTCGAGCCCACTGGTGATCGCGTCCTTGCCGACACCGGTGCCGAAGGCGCTCTTCCAGCCGAGGCCCTGCTCTTCGAGCGGCGCGGCCTCGGGCTCGGGGCCGACGAGTGCGGCATCGCCCGCGCCGTGGGTCTTGCCGAAGGTGTGGCCGCCGACGATGAGCGCAGCGGTCTCGACATCGTTCATGGCCATGCGGCGGAACGTCTCACGGATATCTATGGCCGCGAGCCGGGGATCCGGGTTGCCGTTGGGGCCTTCCGGGTTGACGTAGATCAGACCCATTTGAACCGCGGCCAGCGGAGTCTCGAGATCCCTTGTGCCGCTGTAGCGTTCGTCGGCGAGCCAGGTGTGCTCGGGACCCCAGTAGACGTCCTCCTCGGGCTCCCACCGGTCGACGCGGCCGCCGCCGAAGCCGAAGGTTTCGAAGCCCATGTCCTCCAGCGCCACATTACCGGCGTAGACGATCAGGTCGGCCCACGACAGCGTGTTGCCGTACTTGGCCTTCACCGGCCACAGCAGACGCCGCGCCTTATCCAGGCTGGCGTTGTCGGGCCAACTGTTCAGCGGCGCGAACCGCTGCATACCGGCGCCGGCTCCGCCGCGGCCGTCCTCGACGCGATAGGTCCCGGCCGCGTGCCAGGCCATGCGGACGAAAAACGGGCCGTAGTGGCCGAAGTCGGCGGGCCACCACTCTTGCGAGGTGTGCATGACCTCGATGATGTCGGCCTTCACAGCAGCCAGATCCAGGGTCCCGAATGCCGCGACGTAGTCGAAGTCCGCACCCAGCGGGTTGATCTCGGCTGGGTTCTTCTGCAGGATCCTCAGGTTGACCTGGTTCGGCCACCAGTCACGGTTGCTGCTTCCGCCCTCGGCTGGGGACTTGAGGCGACCGGACATAACGGGGCAACCACTAGCTGCAGGTTCCGTACCGGCCTCGCCGATGGACGGGTGTTCCTCGAGCACAGCAATTCCTTTCGGAGCGAGTGAATCAGGTGCTGATCACCGGAATGATCAAGATCTGTTTGATACTGCGGGGGATGCGCCGCCCGACGGCATCGCCGATGTCGGGCTTGGCCTCTCACCACCGGCAACCGAGATCTTGGCGCCCATCTCCCACCGATGGTGTCTCAAAATGAGATCTGACTCACAGTGCAAGCGGGTTAGCCTATGTTGCGCGGATATGACGATGGGGTAAATCAGATGGTGAGCGTTACACAGACCAGCACACGGCTGCAGCGGGCACGCGATCAATTCCTGAGCTCAGGATCAGTCGACGACCAACTGGTTTCCGGCACTATTCGCGATTCCTGGCAGCGCTCGCGCGAACTCCGCGTCCACCCCGATCGCATGGATCTGCCCTTCGTTCGCGAACCAGACCTCGATTCGCCCCTGGTCACAGCGGCGTCACCGGTTATCCGACGATTAAGCGACAATTTGGCCGCGCAGACTGTCAGCGTCATTCTCACCTCAGCCGACGGGTTGGTCCTCGACCGCGTCGCCGCCGACAGCAGGATCCGCACCGCCTTGGATGCCGTCCAATTGGCTAGCGGCTACAGCTATGCCGAGAAGTTCGTCGGCACCAACGGCATCGGCACTGCCGTCGAGACCGGGCGGCCGACGTTCATCTGCGGTGGCGAGCACTATCTCGGCGCGCTGGGCCAGCTCGCCTGTGCTGGCGTTCCGATCCGTGACCCTTTATCCGGTCGCGTCGCCGGCATCCTGGATCTCACCTGCTGGGCACGAAAGTCTGACCCGCTGCTGGTCGCGTTGGCCAAAACCGCCGGCGCGCAAATCGAGGATCGGCTGCGCGCCCAGGCCACCGAAAGCGAAGCCGCGCTGCTGGAGACCTATCTGCGACAGTGTCGCCGCTACCCCAATGGTGTACTGGCCGTGGGAAACGACATCGTGCTGATGAACCGCTACCTGCGGAAATCTCTGGACGCGCTCGATCAACACGCCATCCTCGAGCACGCGGCCGACCTTCAGAATTATTCACTGTCGACCACGACTCGTGTCGTGCTGCCCAGCGGGCACTTCGCCGGGATTACCGTCGCCGAACGGATCAGAGCGCGTAGTGGCCGTACCGACATCGTCGCCCACATCACACTGACCGATAGCACCGTGAACGCGATGCAATTCGTGTCCCGTCCGCCAACCGTTCCCGGCCTGGCAGGCACCAGCAGCTCATGGCGGCGCAGCTGCCAGCAGGTCGAACGCTGTTGCGCCGACCGCAACTGGGTAGTCCTCGACGGCGAACTCGGCTCGGGCCGAGCCAAACTAGCGGAGATGGTCGCCCATCACGTACGTCCGGACAAAACCGTTCGGGTGCTGCGCATCGGTCAACGGCTGGGGGCCGAGAAAATGCTTGCGGCACTCGAAGCCGAAGTCGCCAAAGATGATTTCGATATCGTTCTCACCGACATCGATGAACTTCCCGACGAGGTCATCGAACCGCTGTCGACCGTGCTGCAGTCCAGCATGGGCCGCGGGTGGATCGCTGCCACGATGAGCTCCGCGAAACAGTCCCCCCAGGTTGAGACCCACCTGCTCCCGCTGTTCATGTATACCGTTCCAGTCCCGGCACTGCGCCACCGCATCGAAGATCTCGACGAGCTGGTACCCCACCTGCTGAAAGAGCTGACGAAGGGCAACGACGTCGAACTGTCCCCCGTGGCGCACCGCCAGCTGACGCGATTGCCGTGGCCCGGAAACGTCGCCCAACTCCGCCAAGTCCTCATCGACACTCTTACCCGGCAACGCTCCGGCGTCATTCTGCCCGATAAACTCCCCCCCGAGTGTCATTCACTTACCCGACGTACTCTTACCCACATGGAGGCTCTCGAGCGTGACGCGATAGTCCGCAGCCTCCGCGATCACGGTGGCGAAAAGCAGGCCGCAGCCGCCGATCTCGGCATTTCGCGTGCCACGATGTATCGCAAGATCAGACAATTCGGAATCGCATAGCGAGAACATCGCCTCGCACGGCCATCAAACCAGCACTTCTATGTATCAGAATGCGGAAACGCGTGCGGCTTTGCGGTAAACAGTAATCCCCTCCGAGCAAGAGAGACCGGCTCTCCGGGTGGGCCGCAGGCGTGAAATATCACGGTATCGATCCTGATTGGCGATGCTCATCAAACAGCACGACCCGGATTCAATATTCCGACTGGGTCGAACACCGCTTTCACCTTACTCATCAGCGACATCTCCACCGACCCGACCATGGATTCGAGGTAACGCCGCTTGAGACTCCCGACCCCATGCTCGCCCGTTATCGAACCGCCTAACGCCAGACATTGGTCGACCATCTCATCGAACGCACGAAACGCGCGCTCTGTGGCGACGGCGTCGTTTCTATCGAACACGATGGTGGGGTGGAGATTGCCGTCGCCGGCGTGTCCGAACGTGCCGACCACGAGTTGATGACGCTCCGCGATACGTGTGATCGCATCGAGCATCTCTGGCAGCCGGGGCACCGGCACGGCCAGATCGTCGAGCAGGGTACTGCCACGGCGTTCGAGAGCCGGGAGGGCGAGACGTCGAGCCTGCATGAGACCGTCACTTTCCACCGAATCGGTGGTTGTATAGATCTCGGTGGCAGCGGCGGCCTTGCACGCGTTTCCACAGCGCTCGGCTTCCGCCACGGCGGCGTCGCCATCACATTGGATCAGTAATAGTGCGGCTGATTTCTCGTCGAGCCCCATGCGCGTCATATCATTGACCGCGGCAATCGTCGTGCGGTCCATGATTTCGCACAGACTGGGGTCGGCTACATTTTGGATGCCCATTACCGCGTTGACAGCCTGTACAGCGTCGCTGAAAGCCGCTACGACGGTGGCTGTGTGAGTAGGCGGAGTACGCAGTCGCATCGTGGCCTCGACAATCACCGCCAGGGTGCCCTCGGATCCGACCAGCAGTTGGGTGAGGTTGAGGCCGGCGACGTTCTTGCGAGTCGGCGCTCCCGTGTGGATTATTCGGCCATCCGGGAGCACTGCTTTGACGCGAGCGACATGGTCACCGGTGACGCCGTATTTTGCACAACAGGCCCCTCCGGCATTCGTCGCCAGATTTCCCCCGATGGTGGAGACGGCGCGACTGCCCGGATCCGGTACATACCAAAGCCCGCGCTCGGCTGCCGCGGATGCGAGGTCGCCGTTGACGACCCCGCATTCGACGGTGGCGGTACGCGACAATTCGTCGATGTCCAATATTCGGTTGAGTCTCTCCGTACTCAGCACGATGCAGCCATCGAGCGCATTGGCGCCTCCGGCCAAGCCGGTTCCGGCACCCCTCGTAACGACCGGAACACGATACTTCAACGCCGTCCGCAATGTCGTGACTACATCGTCGATCGTCCGGGCGCGGACCACCGCAATCGGCCGGCCGGCCGGTGAGAGCACTGACTGGTCACGCGTATAGGCGACCATCGAGTCGCTGTCGGTCATGACGACATCGCCCAACAATGTCGTCAGCTCCTTGATCGAACCGGTCATCGCCACGATTGCGTCCTTCCTCCTCACCGGTGTGGTTCGCCGTGAACCTGGTCTACGGCGTGATCTCGAGCTCTCCCATGCGCGCCCAATCGGTAGCGGGAATATCGGCGTGGATGATGCGAGGTGTCTCGGATAGCGCGGGACGCATCGCTTCCATTCCCTTACTGAAATGGTCGGCCTTGACGTGGTCGACACCAGCCTGACTGTCGCGGAATGCCTCTACCAGGACGTACTCTGTGGGATCTGCTGCGCTGCGGCTCCATTCGAACCATAGGTTTCCTGGTTCCGATCGGGTCGCGTCAGTAAATTCGCGGGTGATGAGCAGCCAATTATCCTTGAACTCATCGATGACCTTGAACTTCACGACAATAAAAATCACTATGACTCCCCTGATCCTGGTCAGACGGATTTGCACACGGCAAATGGGTTCGGACGAATGAAGGATCACCGCCTCACACAATCAATGAGGCGGTGATCGATCGAACTGTGGTCAGTAGATGTTGGAAGGGCGCACCATGCCCTCGGCCAAGTCTCCGAAATCAGGGGCAATAATTGCGCCGGGATTACCGACGACCTCCTCGACGACAGCGGTCTCGGTCGTGATGAGCAGCGCCGCAATCGACGCGGCACTTTCGAGTGCGGCGCGTGTGACCTTGAATGGGTCGAGCACACCGTAGTCGAACATATCGCCGTACGTACCGGTCAGTGCGTTGAACCCGTGACCGAGAGGCGAGTCCGCGACCACCTTGACAACTTCATCGCCGTCGAATCCGGCATTGATCGCGATCCACCGCAACGGTTCGGCCAGAGCCCGTCCCACAACATCGCAGCCGATGGCTTCGTCACCAGACAGGTCGAGAACCGCGAGCGCTCGATGTGACTGCGCTAGTGCGGTACCACCACCGGAAACGATGCCGGCCTCCACCGCGGCGCGGGTTGCCGCGAGAGCGTCCTCGACCCGCAGCATGCGCTCCTTGAGCTCGACACTGGTAGCACCTCCGACGCGGATCACGGCAACTCGTCCGGTAAGCCGAGCGAGGCGCGATTCGATACTGTCCCGATCGGCGTCGATCTTTGCGCGCTCGAGCTGGGCTTCGAGTTGCGCGACCCGGGCGTCGAGCAGGCGCTGCTCGCCGCGACCACCGACGATCGTCGTCTCATTCTCTGTGACCGTGATCCGATCGCAGGAGCCGAGATGCTGCAACGCCACCTCGGAAAGCTCGATGCCGGTGTCCTTGGCGATCACATGACCGCCCAGAGCCACGGCGAGGTCTTCCAGTTCGGCGACACGACGGTGCCCGAATCCGGGGGCTCGAACCACCACCGATTGCATCGTCTTGTGCATGTTTCCGCCGACCAGCAGTTGCAGCGCGGGTCCGTCGACTTCCTCGGCGAGCACCACCAGCGGTCGATCGGCCCGCTTGGCCACCTCGATGCTCGGCATGATGTCCTGCACCTGGGTGATCTTTTTGTTGGTCAGCAGGACCAGCGGATTGAAATGAACCGCCTCCATACGCTCCGGATCAGTGACCATGTATCCCGAGGTGTACCCATGATCGAATTGAATGCCGTCGACGATGTCGACCGATAATCCGAGACCGTCGCTTTCCTCGGTGGTGACGACTCCGGATTTGCCGACGTAGTCGACGGCCTTGGCGACGGCATGGCCGATCGCTTCGTCATCACTCGCGGCGAGGGTCGCGATCCGTTGCAGGTCGCTCTCGCCACCGACCTCGGAAACTTGTTCGCGAAGTGCCGCGACGACCGCGGATACTGCCTGTTCGATGCCGCGACGCACCCGCATCGGGTTTGCACCGGCATCGACCGAACGCAGTCCCTCACGGACCATCGCCTGGGCGAGCACGGTGGCGGTGGTCGTGCCATCACCGACCACACCGTTGGTTTTCATCGCCACTTCCTTGACAAGCTGCGCACCCATATTGGCGAAGGGCTCGCGCAGCTGTATCTCGCGTGCGATGGTCACGCCGTCATTCGTGATCGTGGGCGGCCCGGTCAACTTCTCGAGTACGGCGTTGCGCCCCTTGGGGCCGAGGGTCACCTTGACCGCATCGGCAAGTGCGTTGACACCCTGCTCGAGCCGCGATCGCGCGTCCTTGCTGTACCGCAGCTCTTTGGCCATGGCTGAGTTCCTTTCTAATGTGGCGCCGCGTAACGGCGATCAGGGGACGAGAATGGCCCGGCCGCGCACTCGCCCGGCATCGAGATCGTCGAGTGCCTGCTGGAAGTCCTCGAGCCGATACTTCGTCGTATGCAGAGTGACCTTGCCCTGGGCGGCGAGGGTCATCAGTTCCTGCAGGTCGTTGTAGGAACCGACGAGATTTCCGATGAAGTTGATCTCCGTGGAGATCACATCGATTGTCGGGACGTCGATGTTCTCGCCGTATCCGACGACGTAGTAGTTTCCGGCACGACGCAACATCGCGATGCCTTCCCGCGTCGCACCCCCCTCGCCGACGAAGTCGACAACGGCCTCGGCACCGTGCCCACCGGTCAACTCGAGCACCTGTTGGATGTGGGAGCCATCGGCGACGAATCCGTAATCGGCGCCGACCTTGACCGCCAGGTCGACGGCGGCGGGGTTGCGATCCACTACGACCACCGTCACCCCGGAAATCGCTTTCAACACCTGGATTCCGATATGACCGAGCCCGCCCGCACCGATAACCACGCACACATTGCCCGGCCGGGTTGTCTTCGCCACCTTCGCGACCGCGTGGTAGGCGGTCAAACCCGCGTCGGCCAGTGCGGCGACGTCCGCGGGCTCCAACGAGTCGTCGATCCGCACAACACTGCGCGCGGTGGTGCGCAGATATTCCGCATAGCCACCGTTGACGTCGATGCCAGGAAATTTGCTGTTCTCGCAGTGCACGTCGTCACCGAAGCGGCAGGCCCGGCAGAGCCCGCAGGTGATCAACGGATGCAGGATCACCTTGTCGCCGACCGCGACATTGGTGACCGCGTCGCCCACGGCGTGGACCCACCCGGCATTCTCATGGCCGATCGTGTACGGCAGTTCGACGCCGCTCTTGTCCGCCCACTGCCCCTCGAGAATGTGCAGATCGGTGCGGCACACGCCCGCGCCGCCGATGCGCACGATCACGTCGAGGGGCCCCTCAACGGTGGGTTCGGGAAGTTCGGTGAGCTGCAGTTTGCTGTGGTATCCGACCACCTGCACGGCCTTCATCGCGAGCTCCTGGTTGTTCTGTGATCGATGATTCGCGGTGTGGTGCCGACGGATTCGCTGTCGGCGTAGCGAGTTGCGAGCAGGCCGCGGCAGAAGTGGGCATTGCCCTCCATCGAGATCCGCACCGACTTGGCGAACCGCAGCCGGATCGGCACCGACTCGGGCGGTATCCGCTGCCCTTCGTCATCGACGAAGACCAAGCTCGCCGTGCAGATACTCAATCCGAGATCCAGGCGGCGACGCAGCAAGGCCGCTTTCTCTCTTCCGGGCGGAAGGTCGCTCAGGGTGAGTCGGTAGATTTCGTTGGTACCCAGATCGTTTCGCTTCAAATACGCCTCGACGCATCGTTCCATTGCGGCGGCATGCGCCTTCGCCCGAAATGTTCTGCGCAATTGGTGCAAGCTCTTGTCTGCCTCGGAGCCGAATGTTCCGACATAGCCTGCGTTCGCGGCCAACCCAGCATTGATCTTGTCGCTGTCGTGGTGGTCGTCCAAGAAGACCCGGACCTCACCAATTCCGTCGACAAGGCGAAGCGCGTCCAAGGCGTCGGAGGCCATCAGATATGCGAAGTTAGGCGAGCAGAATGCAGTAGGCAGCCGTAGGTGGACGGTGACACCGCCATCCTCGATGGTCACCGAGCGTACGAAGCCCAGATCGGTGATCGCCTCATCCAACTCCGGGTCGACGACCGTCGAGAGAGCGTCGAGAATATCCCCCTTTGTGCAGATTGCGGGGGCAGTCATGACGGGACGGCCTCGCGGGATGCCGCATCGGCACCGTCTTGGTCGGCCAGCTGCAGATCCGCAGGAACGTCGATGTTGTACAGCGCCGCGGCGTTGAGCCCGAGAATCTTCTTCTTCTGCTCAATGGTGATCGGGCCGTACTCGGTGAGCATGTCCGCGGGGATCTGGAAATCGACGAACTTCTCGATCAGCCACTTCGGCGTCCAGATCGCGTAGTCACTGCCGAACAGGATCTTGTCCTCCCCCAGCCAATAGAGGAGCTCACCGATGATCTGGGCGAAATACCGCGGCCGCGTGTGGATGAACGGCAATGCCACCGCCAGTCCGCCGTAGACGTTCGACTCCTGGGTCCCGATCCAGCAGAAGTCCTCCAACCGCGGCAGGCCAACGTGCTCGACGATGAAACGCAGGTCCAGGTAGTCGGTCGCCACCTTGTCGATGTCCGACACATCGAACGCATCGCGGTCCAGCGGGCGGATCGTCGGGCCCTTGTGGACGTGGATGTTCGTGATACCCAGCTCGATGCATTCCTCGAGGTAGCGCCGCGACCACGGGTCGTCGAGCTTGTAGCCGCGAGAGTCGCCGTGCCATTCGGCGGTGTACAGCTTGACACCCTTGAGGTTCATGAGCTCCGCGTCTTTGCGGAGTTGTTCGAGGCCAGCCTCCTCGTTGCGAGGATCGTATGCGTGGTTGTACGTGAGCTTGCCGGGGTTCTTGCGAACCAAGGCGAGTGCTTCCTCGGTTTGCCCGAACCCGTTGCGGTAGAAGTCACTCAGCAGCGTCGCTTGGAAAACCGCGTGATCGACGTACCCCTCGACGAACAGATCCTGCTCGAAACGCTCTCCGCCGTAATAGGTGTAGGTGTCGTAGTCCCACAAGTACTCCTCAGGGCTGAGGTTCTTGTGGTAGTCGTAGAAGCAGTCGATGAACTGCTTGCCGTGCACATTCTTGTGATTCGACTCGCGACCGTCCCACAGGTGAACGTGCCCGTCGACGACGAAGTACTTTTCGCCATTCTTCTCGTACATGATCGATACTCCGATATTCAGGCTGTGTGAGATGTGCGGCGCCGTCGTTCGCGACCAGCAATTCCACGACGGCGCCGACACATGTTGTGGCAGATACTGATTCAGTGCACGGTGAGGTCGAACCCGATGTACTCGGCAGCGTCCTCGGGGCTGGCGAACAGCAGCGTCTTGTCGTCGAGGTGGACCATGCGCCCGTAATGGGTGGAGCTGATCTCCTCGAAGGTCGACCCGTCGAACTCCTCGCCCAGTGCGTCGGTGAGTTCGGCGTAGTCGAAGTTGAGCAGGCGAACGCCGTCGACGCGGATCATCGATGGATACTCGGTCAGCTCGACGCCGTCCTTCGCGCCCATCACCTCCGCAACAACTCGTCCGATCGGGGTGTTCATCAAGGTGACGCCACACATGTTCGAGAACTCGGTGGCCGATCCGAATTGCATGCTGCTGCTCACTGGTCCAACTCCTTGGGGATGTCGAGCCCGAGGTCCTCGAGCAGGGAACCGAACTTGTCCTTGGCGTTCTCGAGGCTGGTTGCGAACGTCACTGCTTTGTCAGCCGGCTGCGACCAGATCGGTTGCAGTGCGCGGGCTGCGTCGAGGCTGCGCGGCACCCAGGTCTCGAGCCAGGTGCCGAACAGTGCCTTGTTCGACTCCCCGTACTCGGGATCGCGGGTCAGCAACCGGTAGAGGTTGCGGGTATAGGCGAGATCACGGTCGTAGTCGTGTTCGCCGGTGCCCACGATTGTCGGTGTGATGTAGTCGCTGTTGCCGGCTGCGATCTGCATGACCAATTCGCTGCGGAACAGCGAACCGACCAGCTGCTCGAAAACGATGTTCGAAGCGAACAGCAACTCACACCAGTCCGGCACCGCGGTCAGGCGCTCGACCACCTCACGAGTGGGCTGCCACTCGGGCGCGGACTGCCAGACTGCCTTGTGTACCGCGCCGTCGAAGTCTTCGTTGGCTTCGGACAGATCCAGATTGAACAGCGCCAGGTCCTGCGCGAACCGCAGCTTGTGGGCGGCGTTCACCGCAACAGCTGTGTTGATCATGTTGGTCGGGCAGGAGCGCTGGATCGAGGTGAACACGTGCAACGCCAGCCCGTTTTCGGCATGCATCCACGCACCGAGATTGCGAGCGATGAACGTGAGCCACGACGTGTTCCACGAGTCATAGACGCGCGCGCGCTTGGCGTTCGACAGGCACAAGTCGACCTGGTGGACCACCTTGGAGTTGTTGCGGTAGATGGTCTGATCCCACTCCTCGTTAGGGTCGAGGAAGGCGTGCCAGTTCGACGATTTCGCGACGGTCCACTCTTTCGGGTATCCGCCGGCCCCGTCGGCGAAGCCGTAGATCCAGCCCTGCGTCAGGTGACGCTCGGGGTCGGGTTGAACGTCGACGGTCACGTCCTCGTACATCGTCGAGCGCAGTTTGGCGGGCTTGTAATAACTGAACGTGCGGCTTCGCGAGCTGGGAAATTCCAGGGCTCCGGCCTCGGAGTCGGTGAACTCGATCTGGGGGAAGCTGCGGTGCTTTGCCCCGCTGGAAGTGGTCATGGTGTCTTCTCAGTTCTTTTCGGCGCAGGTGCTTGACAGATCCTGCGGTTACTGGTCGAAGGCTGGGCTGGTGAACTTGTCGTAGAAGATCTGGTCCTTCGGGGTGTTGTTGGTTTCGAGCAAATCGAGGGCCGCGTCGACCATCGGCGGCGGTCCGCACAGGTAGACCTCGGTTTTGCCGATATTCGATTCATAACGAGCCACGACGTCGGTGACGTTGCCTTCCTCGAAGACGATGGCGTCCGAAACCGGTTGCGGATCCATCGCTTCCGACAGGCAGGCGACGAACTTGAAGTCCGTCAGACGAGTGCCGAGCTCGAGTATTTCTTCGAGGTAGAACAGGTCCTGTGGCGTGCGAGCTCCGTAGTAGAAGCGAACCTGCCGGGTATTGCCGGTCTCACTCATGTGCCGCAGCAGCGACAAAATCGGAGCCATGCCCGCCCCGCCGCCGATGAAGACCAACGGTAGGACGTGTCCCTGTTTGAGGGTGAAAGACCCGTACGGACCTGTCAGACAGATCTCGTCGCCCACCGAGATCCCATCATCGAGCAGTCCGGCGAACTTGCCGCCCGGGTACTTCTTGATCAGGAATTCGACCTGCTCGGGTGTCGACTGCGTTGTCGCCATGGAGAAGGATCGGTGTTCCTCGGTTCCCGGGATCTGCAGGTCCGAATACTGGCCTGGCTTGTACTCGTATGCTGCGGGCTCCACCGGCTGCAGACGCAACGAAACGATGTCGTTGGTCATCGCCTCGATCGCGACCACCCTGGTTCGCACATCCTGGATGGCGATACCACCGAGAAGTTCATCCTCGTCGAAGTTGAGCAATTCGATGGTGCAGTCACTGAAGGCATGTGCGCGGCAGAGCAATACGAATCCTTCCTCTACCTCGGCGTCGTTGCACGCGAAGGTCGAGTAGTCCTCCATCTGGATTTCACCGTCGAGAACGTAGGACTTGCAGGCTGAGCACCGCCCCTCACGGCAGCCGTGCATGAGGTGAATACCCTGTCGAAACGCGGCATCGAGGATCTTCTCGTCCTCACCGACTTCCATCTCGATGTCGACAGGCTCGAAGTTGATGCGGTGCTTGTCGGGCACGTGTGGTCTCCTGGGCTCGAAAATGACTGTCAGGAAGTGGGTGGCGCCGATATCAGCGCCACCCTCTTCAGCCAGATCAGGCGGACGTGCCCGCGCGGTACGCGGCGACGTGCGCCTCCCGCTCGGCGTCGGACATCTGGTTCAACAGGACATTCGGGCTCTGGAACGTATTGCCCCGCACGTCGTCGAGGGTCCACAGCTTCTTCGGATCCTCCAGGTCGAGATGCGGCTGGCCGATAAGCGTCTTGCCGTCGTCGCGCACGTACCCGAGGTCGGAGACAATGTCGGCAAGGTCTTTGCCGTGATGCAGGGTCTCCCACTCGCGGAATCCTGTGAGCCGGCCCATGTTCGGAGTCGAGCGGCCTTCGTACTCGCCGCGGAAGGCAACGGCGTCGGTCCAGTAGCAGGTCTCCGAGCAGTAGGTCCGCCACTGGTCGTCGACCTTTTCCACCACCATGTCCTCACGGATGAGGGCCGGCACCATGCAGGTCCAGCACCGGTGCGGGTACTGGTATCCGACCTCCTCGAAGACGATCGGCTTGTTCCGACCGGGGTACGCGAGGCGGTTGTACTCTTCCCACCACTTGCCGTACTTCGAGTACCAGCCCGGGTACTTGTGCTCGAACCACTCGAAGTCCTTGTCGGTCATCGCGTCGATCCGCCAGTAGTTGACCGGCCAACCGGTAGCGAAGAACCGGGCTACCTCGTGGACGTAGCCCTTGTCGACAATGCGCTTCCACGCCTCCTCGACCAGGTCGTGCGGAATCGTCAGACCATACTTCTCGAGCGGGATCAGGTAGCTGCGGTAGTAGTCGTCATAGATCCACCGCCGCCACATCTCAGCGTAGCTCTCCCGGTCCTTGCGGCGGTCCTTCGTCCCGTACTCGATGAAGGTGCCGATCGCGGCGTCGACCACGCAGTGGTTGTTCCACCAGGCGTAGCGCAGATCCCGTTCCAGCAGTGGACGATTGCGCTCGTCGGCGAGCGCCATCAGCAGAATCGAGTAGCCGTTGGAGATGTGGCGGGACTCATCGGACTGCACCGAGTGGAACACCGTCGGCAGCAGGTAGTCGCCGTTGGCCGCGGCCTCGTCGGGCATGGCCACGAAAAGCGTGTTGGTGAACGCGGTTTCGGCGACCACGGTCAGGTAGATGTTCGCCGCGGTGATCGCGTCGCCGGTGATGAACCCCTCGCCGAACTGGCGACCGATGGTTCCGGCGTAGTTATTCGCAAACGCCTTCTCGGTGATATCGAACCCGGCGGGATCGATGTAGTTGTTCATGTACAGCTTCTTGAGGTTCATCTGAATCGTCGAGTGACGAACCTCGTCGATCATCTGAACAGCCAGCCCGTTGTGAATCTCCGGATTGGGCACGGCGTCGATGGCCATCGGCATCGCCCGCGCAGCCGAGATC
This sequence comes from Nocardia citri, assembly GCF_054065835.1. Classification (NCBI taxonomy): domain Bacteria; kingdom Bacillati; phylum Actinomycetota; class Actinomycetes; order Mycobacteriales; family Nocardiaceae; genus Nocardia; species Nocardia citri. The sequence goes on along the minus strand of NZ_JBSUQM010000002.1, from coordinate 382,459 downwards.
TCCGGGAAGGGGATGATCGACAGGAACAGCTTCTGCCATTCCAGCCAACGCTGCTGCACCTGCCGGAACATGTTGCCGCGGATCGCGCCGTCCATGGCGCCGTACACGCGGTTGTCCTTCTCCTCCTCCATCGGGAAGTAGGACCGCATGATCTGCTTGAGAGGGTCCTTCTTCGGAGCCTTCTCAAAGGTGTAGTCGGTCCCGAACCGCGTAGCGGGCGTCGCGAAGGTCGGCTCCCATGACAGCTCGGTGATTTTCGCGTGGGCCTTCGTCAGGCTTTGCCTACTCAATGTTTGCCTCCTGGATCAACAGCCGACCGGTGCGCCGGCTGTAGGGCCGTTGCCTGATCCATTGCATCCTGTGATCCACGTCTCTGGCGTCTCACTCTGAGACGAGCATCACATTCGAGCTGTTGCACTGGGAGTCGGAGCCGACGACGACGATTCGCGAGCTGGCACAGCAACTTTGGGGCGCATCGTGAGGCGCTGGTGCGCTGTGCGGCGCTGGATATCGAAGCAGGTGTGAGATCTCCTCGCCGGGCTGTCGCAGCACGCGGGCAGAAGCGGAGAAGCATACTCCTGCCCCCGGGACAGACCTGCGCTCGCGCGTCGGTCCGATGATCGAGTTCGAGACGTCGGAGGTACGTAAGAGGCGGCAGCTAGCATAGCTAGATGTCCGGCGATGTACTGATCCGACAATTGGAATATTTGATCGCCCTCGCGCGCGAGCGGCATTTCGGTCGCGCGGCTTCGTCTTGTCATGTCACTCAGCCGGCTTTATCGGCAGGGCTGCGCAAGTTGGAGAGCGAACTCAAAGTGACAATTGTGCGGCGCGGACGGCAATTCGAAGGATTCACGCCCGAAGGGCTGCGGGTGCTCGACTGGGCCCGACGGATAGTCAACGAACGTGACGAGTTGCGGTCGGACCTCGACCGTATGCGGCGCGGGCTGGCCGCCACAATTCGTATCGGCGCGATCCCTACGGCGGTACCGGTTCTACCGCTGGTCACCGAGGCAGTTGTCGACCGGCATCCTTCTGCCCGTGTTCTCATCGAGGTGCTTTCCTCGGCCGAGATCGCACGCAGAATTGCCGAACACGACCTGGACGCCGGACTGACCTACGTGGATGACGAGATGCCGCAGTCGCTGCTGATATTGCCGCTCTACCGGGAGAGATATCTGCTGCTCACCGCGGCCGACGGACCGCTGTCAGAATGTCACCGTGCCCAGTGGCGGGATATCGCGGGACTGCCGTTGTGTGCCCTGGTGACAACCATGCGTAATCGACAGATCCTCGATTCTGCGATGGCGGGAGCAGGCGTGCGGGGCACAGTGGTGATAGAGACCGACACGGTTGAGGCACTGTATTCACATGTCGCCACCGGACGTTGGTCGAGTGTTATCGCGCACACTTGGATGCGAGCGCGTGGGGTGCCAGCTGGTATCCGCGCCATCGAGATCGCAGACCAACCGGAGTCGCCACCGGTGGGACTGGTCACGGGTGCTTCGATCGTGTCGTCGGCCTTGCGAACAGCAGTCCAGGATTCCGATATTGCCAGCAAACTCGAGTATGCGGATGGCAGCAGGCTCGGTTCGAATTCGTTCCCGTCCGCCAACTCGGCCGATAACGCCGCCCCGGAAGTACCGGATGCGGGTCAGCCTGTCATCTCCGTTCGCAGACGCTCAGCGGCGGTGTAGACGTTCATCGAGGTGCCGCGAAGGAAGCCGACAAGCGTCAGTCCGTTCTCCGCCGCGAGGTCAACCGCTAGCGATGACGGAGCCGAGACCGCCGCGAGCATCGGAATCCCTGCCATGACAGCCTTTTGCACGAGCTCGAAGGATGCCCGGCCACTCACCATCAGGATCGTCTCTCGTAAGGGCAGGAGCCCAGACCGCAACGCATGCCCGACGACTTTGTCCACGGCGTTATGCCGACCGACGTCCTCCCGTAGACACAACAGCCTGCCATCCGCTGTGAACAGCCCGGCTGCGTGCAGCCCACCGGTGCTGTCGAATACCTGCTGGGCAGCACGGAGCCGGTCGGGAAGAGTCGTCAGCACTGTCGGCGTTACGGCGAGCGGATCGTCGGCTACGGACCACTTCGTCGAGGTCCGCACCGCCTCCAGGCTGGCCTTACCGCACAGCCCGCAGGAGGAAGTGGTGTAGAAGTTGCGCTGCAACGAGGTATCCGGGCCGACCATGCCCGGCGCCAGATCGACGTCGACGATGTTATAGGTGTTTCCGCCCTCCGCAGCGGCGTCCGAGCAGTAGCGCAGGCCGGTCAGCTGATCTGTTGCCCACACAGCCCCTTCGCTCACCAGAAATCCGGCCGCGAGATCGAAATCATGGCCGGGCGTGCGCATGGTCACGCTGATCGGATGCCCCGCGATTCGGATCTCCAGCGGCTCCTCCGCCACCAAAGTGTCCGGTCGTCGTGAGTGCCGACCGTCCCGTATGCGCACAACTGGTCGCCGCGTGGTCACTCGTCCCATGGTTGTTTCCGTTTCTCGGAGCGTTGCTCCGACCGGACGCCGACCCTGAGCCGCCGGGTCACGGCGCAGTATTTCCCAGCAGATCGGCGGCGGCGGCAACGTGGGCGTCGCACCCCTCGCCTGCGTGCGAGGCCTGCTCCAGCAGTTGTGCGCGCATCCGCGGCTCCCAGTACCTGCGAATGTGCTCCGCGATCGGCGCAGCAGCCTCCTGAGGTGGCACGTGCCGGAACTGGGCTGCGATCTCAGTGGCCAGCCTCATCGCCGGTGAGATTTTCATCATCACATCGCTCCAGAGGAGTGGACCAGGTCGTCGGACTGATCACGTTGTGACGCGTTGCCCGCCGCTGACGTCCGCAAGGCGACCTGCACCGCGGTGACCTTGTATTCGGGGCAGTTGGTGGCCCAGTCGGAGTTGTCGGTCGTCACCACGTTCGCACCCGTCACGGGGTAGTGGAACGTCGTGTAGACGACCCCGGGCGGCATCCGATCCGAGATCATGGCACGCAGTGTTGTTTCGCCCGCCCGGCTGGTCAGCGCCACGTCGGCGCCGTCGGTGATACCACGCACCTCCGCGTCATGCGGATGGATCTCCAGAATGTCCTCACGGTGCCAGACGACGTTGGCGGTACGGCGAGTTTGCGCACCCACGTTGTACTGGCTGAGGATTCGGCCGGTGGTGAGGATCAGCGGGAACTTGCGCGTGGAGCGCTCGGTCGTCGGGACGAACGTTGTGGTGACGAATCTACCCTTGCCCCTGACGAATTCGTCGACGTGCATCACTGGTGTTCCCTCGGGTGCCGCGTCGTTGCACGGCCACTGCACGCTCCCGAGTTTGTCCAGCTTCTGGAAGGAAACTCCGGCGAAGGTCGGTGTGAGCAAAGCGATCTCGTCCATGATCTGGCTCGGATGGTCGTATGCCATCGGGTAGCCCATGGCCTGAGCGATCTCACACGGAATCTGCCATTCGTGCTTGCCGGTCCGGGGTGCCATCACCGGGCGCACCCGGTTGATCCGGCGCTCGGCGTTGGTGAACGTGCCGTCCTTCTCGAGGAACGACGTTCCGGGCAGGAACACATGAGCGAATTTGGCGGTCTCGTTCAAGAACAGGTCCTGCACGACGAGCAGTTCGAGTGCTCCCAGCGCCGCGAAGACATGGCTCGTGTTCGGGTCGGACTGGGCGATGTCCTCGCCTTGAACGTAGAGTCCGCGGAAGGATCCGTCGATGGCCGAGTCGAACATGTTGGGGATGCGCAGGCCCGGCTCGGCCAGCAGTGGGCGCTGCCAGAGTGTCTCGAACACATCACGTACGGCGTCGTCGGAGACGTGCCGGTATCCGGGCAGTTCGTGCGGGAAGGAGCCCATGTCACAAGAACCCTGGACGTTGTTCTGGCCGCGCAGTGGGTTGACGCCCACACCTTCACGCCCGATGTTCCCGGTGGCCATGGCGAGGTTCGCCATCCCCATCACCATCGTCGAACCCTGGCTGTGCTCGGTGACGCCGAGTCCGTAGTAGATCGCCGCGTTGCCGCCGGTTGCGTAGAGCCGCGCGACTGCCCGCAGTTCGTCCGCGGGCACGCCGGTGATGGCCTCGGTCGCCTCGGGGCTGTGCTCCGGCCGGGCGATGAATTCCGCCCACGGACCGAAGTCCTCACACCGGGACTCTACGAACTCCCGGTCGACCAGACCCTCGGTCACCACCACGTGGGCCAGCGCGTTGACGACCGCGACGTTGGTGCCCGGGTTGAGCTGCAGATGATGCTCGGCCTCGATATGGGGCGAACGGACCAGGTCGATGCGGCGCGGATCGATGACGATCAGCCGGGCACCATCGCGCAGCCGCCGCTTCATTCGGGAGGCGAAGACCGGATGCCCGTCGGTCGGATTAGCTCCGATCAGCAAAATGACGTCCGCCTTGGCGACCGACCGGAAATCCTGAGTTCCGGCCGATTCGCCGAAGGTCTGCTTGAGGCCGTACCCGGTGGGTGAATGGCACACGCGCGCACACGTGTCGACGTTGTTGTTGCCGAACGCCGCGCGCACCATCTTCTGCACTACATAGACTTCTTCATTGGTGCAGCGCGACGAGGTGATCCCGCCGATCGCACCGGCCCCATGCCGCTCTTGGATGTCGCGCATCTTCTCGGCGACATAGTTGATCGCGGTGTCCCAGTCGACCACACGCCACTCGTCGGTGATCTTCTCGCGGATCATCGGTTCGTGCACGCGGTCGGGGTGGGTGGCGTAGCCGAAGGCGAACCGGCCCTTCACGCAGGCGTGTCCCTCGTTGGCGCCGCCATTGTTGTCGGGAACCATGCGTACCAGCTCGTCGCCGCGCAACTCGGCCTTGAACGAGCACCCCACGCCGCAATACGCGCAGGTCGTCAGTACGGTGCGAGTCGGGATGCCGAGCTCGACCACGGACTTCTCCTGCAAGGTCGAAGTCGGGCAGGCCTGCACACAGGCACCACAGGAAACGCATTCGGAGTCGATGAAGTTCTCGCCTGCGCTCGCGGACACCTTCGATTCGAAACCGCGGCCCTCGATGGTCAGCGCGAACGTTCCCTGGATGTCGGCACAGGCACGGACGCATCGCGAGCAGGTGATGCATTTGGACGGATCGAAGTCGAAATACGGGTTGCTGCGGTCCTTTTCGAGGTTGAGATGGTTCTCACCCTCGTAGCCGTAGCGGACTTGCCGCAAGCCGACCACGCCGGCCATGTCCTGTAGCTCGCAGTCCCCGTTGGCCGGGCAGGTCAAGCAGTCCAGCGGATGATCGGAGATGTAGAGCTCCATGACACCCTGCCGCAGTTTCTCGAGTCGCGGCGTCTGGGTGCGGATACTCATCCCTTCGGCCACCGGAGTGGTGCAGGAGGCGGGAGTTCCGCGCCGGCCGTCGATCTCCACCAGGCACAACCGGCAGGAGCCGAAGGCGTCGAGACTGTCGGTGGCACACAGTTTCGGTATCTCGATTCCCGCCAGTGCGGCCGCGCGAAGCACCGAGGTACCCTCGCCCACTGTCACCGGCAGCCCGTCGACTTCCACGGTCACCGCCTTGGCGTCCGCCGGCGGAGCCGGCGTGCCGAGATCACAATTCTTCAGCAGTGTCATCGTGTCGCCTCCGTGTGTCGAGCGGTGAAGTCCTCCGGGAAGTGCAGGAGGGCACTGCGCACCGGGTTCGGCGTCAGACCTCCCATTGCACACAGCGAGCCCTCGGTCATCAGCTCGCAGAGGTCGTTCAGCAGAGCGAGGTTCGAATCCGGGTCCTCGCCACCGACAATGCGGTCGATCACTTCCACTCCGCGCACCGAACCCACGCGACACGGAGTGCACTTACCGCACGATTCTTCCGCGCAGAACTCCATCGCGAACCGTGCCATCGCGGCCATGTCCACCGTGTCGTCGAACACGACGATGCCGCCGTGCCCGAGCATCGCGCCGGCCTCGCCGAAGCCCTCGTAGTCCGTCGGCAGATCGAGCTGCGAGTCAGGAATGTAGGCACCGAGAGGACCGCCCACCTGCACGGCGCGCACCGGCCGACCCGACCGCGTACCGCCGCCGTAGTCGTTGACCAGATCGGCCAGTGAGATGCCGAAGGCGGTTTCGAACACGCCGCCCCGGGCGATGTTTCCGGCCAATTGGAACACCTGGGTCCCGCGCGAACGCTCCACCCCGAGCGCGGCATACGCCTTCCCGCCGTCGGCGAGGATGGCGGGCACACTGACCAGGGTCAGCACGTTGTTGACCACCGTTGGCTTGCCGAAGAGCCCGGTGATGGCGGGGATCGGCGGCTTGGCTCGGACCATGCCCCGCTTACCCTCCAAGCTCTCGAGCATCGAGGTCTCTTCGCCACAGATGTAGGCACCGCCACCCACACGCAGGTGGATATCGAAGCTGAAGCCGGAGCCGAGAATGTTCTCGCCGAGCCAGCCCTGGGCGCGGGCGATCTCGACCGCCTCGCCGATCACGGCAGCCGCCTCGGCGTATTCGGAACGCAGATAGATGTAGCCCTCGGACGCGCCGACCGCGTAGCCGGCGATGGTCATGCCTTCCAGGAGACTGAACGGGTCACCCTCCATCACCACCCGGTCGGCGAAGGTGCCACTGTCGCCTTCATCGGCGTTGCAGCAGACGAACTTCAGCTCACCCTCGGTCTGGGCGACCGTCTGCCACTTGATGCCGGTCGGGAATCCCGCGCCACCGCGGCCGCGAAGGCCGGATTCGATCACCTCGGCGACCACGTCGGCCGGGTCGAGCTCGAAAGCTCGGCGAAGTCCGGCCAGACCGTTGTGGCTCACATAGTCGTCCTGGGACAGCGGATCAATCACGCCGACCCGACTCAGGCACAGCCGTTGCTGATCGCGCATCCAAGGGAGTTCCTCCACGAGACCGAGACATAAGTCGTTCGTGGCCCCGTCGAGCATTCCGCCCTTGACCAGATCGCCGACGTCCTGCGCTCGAACCGGCCCATACCCTAGGCGACCACGCTCGGTTTCTATCTCGACCAATGGCTCGAGCCACAACATTCCGCGGGTTCCCGTGCGCACGAGCCGCACCTCACGGCCGGCGGCTGCGGCCTCGCGTTGCACAGCGATGGCAACCTCGTCGGCTCCCACCGACGTCGCCGCAGAATCCCGCGGGACGTAAACCGTGATCATGATTGCTCCGCTCGCACGATGTCGATTACCTGATCCCGATCGAGCCGCCCGTACACCTTGCCGTTGATCCGCGCGGACGGCCCCAGGGCGCAGTTACCCAGGCAGAAAACCTGGCCCAGCGTCGTCGAGCCGTCGGATGTGGTGTTTCCGACCTTGATACCGAGGGTCTGTTCGACGGACGTCACCAACTGTTCGGCACCCACCGATCGACAAGCCTCCGCGCGGCACATGAGCACCGTCGTCCGCCCAGGCGGCTCCGACCGGAAATCTCGATAGAAGGTGACGACCCCATGCACATCTGCTCGCGACAGATTCAGTTCGGCCGCCACCAACGGCACTACTTCGGGGTCGATGTAGCCCAGGCGATCCTGAATATCGTGCAATATCACCAGAAGGGGGCCACGCCGGTGACGATGTGAATCGACAACGGATCGGACGAGCTCCTGCAGATTCTGCGGTGCTTGCTTCATGAGACGCTCCACGCACTCCACGCTTTGTTCGTGCTAGTTGAAACCCGGATCACCGACTCGCGGCGTGGGCAGGGTGTACGGATGACGCCCGCGCCGAAAGCGGGAACCTGCTCATGGTGGACCTTCCCAATATGCACAAGATCGCCTAACGGCTGGTCGCACTTGCGTCCCGTCAACCAAAAAACCTAGGCACGATCGGGATCGACGTCAAAGTTCCGATTTGGATCAATTGATAAACGGCTTTTATCATCCCGAGTTTCTTGCCCGCACCCCGGGACTGGCACAGGACGCCGAGTCGCTGCGCGCCGAGAGCGACCCGACGCATTCGACATCGGAGCGATTCGAATGCGATGCGTGTCGCTCCGCGGTCCGATCAGCCCGCACATCCGGGGTGAGGCAAAGACCTCGTTGAATTCGCCGCCCCTGGTCTCATGCCCGGCGGTACGGTCGCCACCGTGGGCGGACCCCAGGCGGCTGCTGAATCCAACTGCCGCACAACTGGTTTCGGCCGTCAAGGCTGGATTCGCCGCCGCAGCGGACCGGCAGGCAGCCTTATTGTTCGAATCCATCGATCGTGGTGTGGCCACCGGAGCCGAGAACTTCTTGGTGGCGCGTGATTCACCGCGCACGAAGACTCACGGTCCGGACTGCATCTGGGTCAGGCACTCGGCGAACAGCTCGATCGGCATCGCGTGGACGGGCTCGTCGCGCTGATCGATGCCTGCGAGTCATGAGTAGGTGTTATCGGCTCCGCGCGTCGTGCAGCACGCCGGACCTCGGCCGGGTCGTATCGAATTTTGGGGCGCTGCGACACCGCGTCGACAGCGCAGACGTCGATGTCGAACTCGCGGCGATGACCTCCACCGCGCAGGTCGAGCCGGTCATGCGCAGATAACCTGAAATTAGCTGCGTGGTGCCGGTGCCACGGAGTAGCCTACGGTTCCATGAGCGCATGCGAGGTTTGCGGTAACGATTACGCTATGCCGATCGTCGTCGAGGCTCAGGGAACGCGGCATGTCTTCGACTGCTTCGAATGTGCGATCCACCGCATGGCACCCATCTGCGGGCACTGCGACTGCAAGATCATCGGCCACGGCGTGGAGGCAGATGGTCGATTCTTCTGCTGCGCGCACTGCGCAATGTCCGAGGGTGCCAGAGGCTTGGTCGACCACGTGTGAGGGCGGTGCCGTCGCCGGACCGAGGCTCTTCCCGTCATTCCCGAGCCGACACACCCTATCGTGACCGACCTGACAACGTCCCACTAGGAGAAGTGCCCCTTTTCCGCGTGTTCCATCAAGCGCATGAACTGCTCGGTACGCATGTGGATGAGCGTCTCGTGGTCTCCGGCCTCGAAGTAGATGTCGGGCTGTGTGCTCAGGCTTTCGTCCATCAGTGTCTTCATACCGTAAGCCGTGCATACGGGAGGGATGGCGCCGAGTTCACAGTCTTTGAAGACCTGGCGGATGTCCGACTCGTCGGCGAACGACAGGCGCCGTCCGGTTTGGTCCCACAGTTTCGGCAACCGTAGGTGATGAGTGGATGGCAGTACGGCACCGACATAGCCTTGTTCGTCTTCGAGGAGGATCGTCTTGGCGAGTTGGTTGCCCGGGATAGCCGCAGTTTGGGCTGTCTCGGTGCTGCTGTGGCTGTGCGGATGCCGCACGACTTCATACTCGACGCCCGCATCGCTCAGGCATGTGTGCACGGTCGGTGATATGGGCATGGCGGAACCTCCACTGCCTGGTTGGTACCACCGCCGAACTCGGCGGCCCCACCCTTCAGCATAGGCGCCGCGTCGCCATATGTGACGGGATGGAGCAAGCTCGACCCGTCCACCGATAGCAGTAGGAGTCAGAGGATGCGTGTCCACCCTGGAGACGCATTTGGTGCACCCACCGACCTCGATAGCAGAGTGCGCCGCCACCGACCTCGTGCCGCACACAATCCGCGCCGAGATGATCATGATGCGCCAGCATCTGCCGGGCGGGTCCCGGGCTACTTCGCGCCGATGCCGTCACGGAGGAAGTCGCCGAGCTGCTCGCCGAACGGCTTGGCGGTCTCGGTGTTGTAGTCGTTCCAGCCTGCCTGCTGTGCCTGCTGCAGGTAGTCGGTCAGCGGTCGGTGCAGTTCTTCGCTGACGGCTTGGTCGTGCAGCCGACTCATCGTGTCGCGCAGGCTCCCGCCCGCCGCGGCGGTGTTGTCCAGTTCGAGTTCACCGTCGTGGGTCGAGTAGTCATAGAGCTCGTACTCCTCCGCACGCGACGGGTCGATCTCCGCGGAGCCCGGCACCCAGTGCGAGTAGCGGACGAACTTCGCATCGGCGGTCCGGACGGCCACCACATGGCCGGGTGCGTCGTGGTCGAACCGCACCGCGGCTTCCTCGATGGAGTGTTCGTCGGTGGTGTGCATGATCCAGGGCCGCCCCGGCGCGCGCGGGTCGCGACAGACGGCGGAGATGTCGTGTCTGCTTGCCAGATGGGCGTAACGGTCGTCGCCACGCCAACCGTTGCCGCCCGCGCCGATGGTCAGCAGCAGTGGGGCGAGGTCGATGCTGGAGGTCAGCTGGGTGCGAGTGCCGGCTGCCGGAGTGAGGTCACCGCGCGGGTCATAGACGAACAGCGGCACCCGGATGGCCTCGTCGTAGGCTCCGCCGCCCTTGCCGTGCAGGCCGTGGGAGCCGGCGTAGTCACCGTGATCGGAGGTGAACACCACCACGGTGTTGGCCGCCACCTCCGGACGGGTCGCCAGTTCCGTCAGCACCCGGCCGATCTGGATGTCCACCTGCTGCTGGAACCACAGGTAGAGATTGAGCAGGTCGATCCACTCCCGGTCGGCGTCGGGCGTACCGTATGGCGCGATGCCGAAGGTCGCGGCCGACACCTGCACCAAAGCCATCTGCAGACGAGGCTTGCGCGAGAGTTGTTCGAGGGTCTCGTGATTGGCGGGCAGAGTATCGATCCAGCGTGGGATGTTGTTGAACGCCAAGGTGCGCCGGGTCCAGCGCGGCCACCACTGCACATCGTGCGGGTTGACCAGCGATACCGTCGTGCACCAGGGGCCTTGGCCCGCATCGGTATCGAACCAGTCGACGAACTGGTCGACGATCCGGCCGTCCATCTGCAGGCCCTGCTCCGGCGCGCCGTTGGGTGATGGGTAGGTGCCGCCGTCGAAGCCGTGACGCTCCAACCCGCCCGGCGTCGTGTCGGCGTCGTGGCCCAAATGCCATTTGCCCCACCACGAGGTGCGGTAGCCCTGTTCGCGCAGCATCGAACCCCAGGTCGGGAAGCCCGGCGACAGCTGCGAGGTCGAAGTCGACAGACAGCCGGTCTGGTGTGAGTACAGGCCGGTCACCATCGCGCCGCGGGAAGGCGTGCAGTCGTTCGCGGCGGTGTAGTGCTGTTCGAACGAGACCGACTTGGACCGCAATCCGGCGACGTTCGGCAGGATGGTGTCGAGTACCGGCTGGTCCGGGAACCACATGGGAGTTCGCATCTCGTCGACGATGACGACGAGAATATTCGGCTTGTCGGGGTGAATGTCCATGCGTGGCTGGGCGGATGCGCTCGGGCTCCCGGTAGTCATGGCAGCGGTCGCCATGGCGGCGCTCGCCGCCGCGCCGCGACCGAAGAACCCACGCCTGCTGATCGACATTGTGTCCTACTGCCTTTCGGTCGGGTGCGGAGAAGAAGCGTCCATGAAGTGGTTCACCACCGATGCGAGCCGAGGACCGTTGTCTTCCTGCAGAAAATGTCCTGCGCCCTCGATCACCGTGTGCGGTTGACCGGAGGCCCCGGGAATCTTGGCCTGGAAGATCTTCTCGCCGCCGGCTGTGATCGGATCGCCATCGGAGAAGGCGGTGAGCAACGGTTTCTCGAAGCGGGCCAGCTGCTCCCAGGCCCGGCGGTTCGCCGCGGCGGCCGGGTCATCGGACCGGGTCGGGACAAGGAGGGGGAAGGCGCGGGCACCGGCCTTGTAGCTCTCATCGGGAAACGGGGCGTCGTAGGCGGCCGTAACCTCGGGGGAAAGCCTTGCCCGGCAACCATTTTCGATAATGGCCCCAACCGGAAACCGCGGCGTCTCCTGCGAGAACCGCTGCCAGGCCAGAAAGGCGTCGCTCAGCTTTGTCGTTCCGTCGGGAAGTCCGGTGTTGGCCGTGACCACCCGGGCGAAGCGATCGGGATGTTCGGCGACGAGCCGCATCCCGATCAGACCACCCCAGTCGTGGCAGACCAGCGTGATGGACGCCAGATCCAGGTGGTCGAACAGCGTTTCTCGCAGCCATTCGACGTGGCGGGCATAGGTGTAGTCGGCTCGGTCGGTGGGCTTGTCGCTGCGGCCGAAGCCGATCAGATCCGGCGCGACACACCGCCGGCCCGCCGCGATGAGCACCGGAAGCATGCTGCGGTATAGGAAACTCCAGGACGGCTCGCCGTGTAGCAGCACGACGACTTCGCCATCTCGCGGGCCTTCGTCGAGGTGGTGCACCCGCAGGCGAGCGTCGCCGCCGTCACCGGCCGCAACCTCGACGTAGTGCGGCGGGAACGGAAAGTCGGGCAGACCCGAGAACCGTTCCTCAGGCGTACGCAGTGCGTGCATGGTCCCGAGACTAAATGTTCTTGCATCATTAATGCAACTTTTCCTGCGGCTTGTTAGGGTGATCCGCGATGGATGGACGTACCGCTCGGGCGGCAAGAAACCGTCAGGCGGTGCTCGATGCCGCGCTGGCGCTCACAGAAGAAGGCAATCTGGCCCCGACCGCACGGGCAGTGGCCGAACGCGCCGGAGTCTCGACCAGGTCGGTGTTCCATCACTTCGCCGATCTCGAGTCGCTGTACGCCGACGCCGCCAAGACGCAAATGGAACGACACTGGTTCCCCCTGCTGCGTCCGGTGACCGGCGATCCGGGTCATCGCATCCAGACCCTGGTCGAGCTGCGAGCCGAACTATACGAGCGCATTTCGGGCACCCGCCGCGCCGCCGTGCTGCGCGAGCACGAATCCGCCGTCCTCGCCGAGCGCCTACACGAAAGCCGCGCCGCGCTGCGCGCCCACCTGCGCGCCAACCTCCCCGAGCTCGAGCGCCTCGACCGCCCCGGCCGCGAGGCCGCCTACGCCGCCGCCTCATGGGAGACCTGGGACGTACTCCGCCGCCACCAAGGCCTCTCCGCGAATGCCGCCCGAGCCGCCGTCAGCGCTACCCTTACCGCCCTGATCGCCCCCGCACCGACCGTCATCGACGCAGCCCGAAAGTAGGAGCCGCCGCGGTCATCGGCTGAGCGCGGTGCGGACGCTACGACACCAGGTCATGTGCCGTGTTTCTCGTTCACCGCGCGTATCCGCTTGCGCAGCGCCGACCTCGCGATCAGGAACCGATGACGTCGCAGGCGCGGCCGACGAGGAGTGGATCGGCGGGGGTCACGATCTCGGGGTCCTTATTGTCGTAGTCGAACAGGCCGAGGACGTGGCGCATCGCGTTGAGGCGGGCGCGTTTCTTGTCGTTGCTCTTGACGACGATCCACGGGGCGTAGTCGGTGTCGGTGTGCTCGAAGTTCTGTTCTTTGGCGGCGGTGTAGTCGTCCCACTTGTCGAGCGAGGCCAGGTCCATCGGGGACAGCTTCCAATGGCGGACCGGATCGACCTGGCGGATGGCGAAGCGGGTGCGCTGCTCCAGCGCGGATACCGAGAACCAGAACTTCACGAGGTCGATGCCGTCGTCGACCAGCATGCGCTCGAAGAGTGGAACTTGGGCGAGGAAGCGCCGATGTTGTTCGGGGGTGCAGAAACCCATGACCTGTTCGACTCCGGCACGGTTGTACCAAGAGCGGTCGAATAATACGATCTCCCCGCCCGCGGGCAGGTGTTCGACGTAGCGCTGGAAGTACCACTGAGTCGACTCGCGAGTGGTCGGCTTCTCCAGTGCGACCACGCGGGCGCCGCGCGGGTTGAGGTGCTCCATGAACCGCTTGATGGTTCCACCCTTCCCCGCGGCGTCGCGGCCCTCGAAGACGATCACCAGCCTGCGCCCTTCGGCCTTGACCCAATTCTGCAATTTGAGCAGTTCGATTTGCAGCAGGCGTTTGTCGGCCTCGTAGATATCGCGGGGCAGTCGCCGCTCGTAGGGGTAGCCCTCGCGCCAGGTGTCGACGGCGAAACCCCCTTCGGCGGTGATCAGGATCGGGTCGTCGTCGTCGAAATCGTCCACGAGGAAACCGGCCGTGTCGGAGAGGTCGACCACGAACTCGAGGTCACCGATTTCACTGAAGTCAGGTAGTGGCTGCCGGGTCGCGGGGTCGGTCATTTCCGAGACGGTATCGACGGATTCTGACCGAAAGGTGAACAGCAGAAGCACCGGCTGCACACCGCCGCGTGCGCGCATCACCTACGGCGTAAGCCTTTCCTGGTCACGCGCAGACCCCACAGCTCGAGGGTTGTCGCGATCGCCATGTATTGCAGGTAGGCGGCAATGACGAGCCAACCGCCATAGTCGTGCAGCCAGCCACGTAATGGCAGCAACGCCGCCACGCCGAGGCAGATCAGGAGTGTGCCGAGCACCACCGCCGGAATCCCCAGCGGCGCGAGTTCCTCATCCAGGAGGGCGGACCGTGCCGAATCCGCGGCGGTCCTCGATGTCGGTTGGGAGGTGGCGCGAATACCGGTGCCGCCTGTCTCGAAGGAATTGGGTATGGACGCTGGATTTGCCATAACGTTCTCCGGGCCGACGCTCCGATCGACCGAGGTTGCGATTCGATATGGATGATGGCGCAGTACGGACGATCCCCGGCAACGGCGGTCTGGTCCGTCCTGTCGTGCGGCACAACGGCCGCTCCCCGACGTTCATGAAAGGCTAACTATTCGTTATCGATAGCGTGCCGGTAATGGCGCGCTAAAGAAAGACCGGTCGCGTTGTTCGGCGCCACGCTCCGCACGAGACCGAATCGTGACCTTATGTACACATATGGGCCCTGAACTCGGGAGATAACCGCCTCCAGGGCGGAAATCGGACCTGACTGGGCGGGCACTCGGCCCGCTGAAGTTACCGAACCGATATCCAGCAGCCGGTGGGACGAGCGGTGACCCCGACGATCCAGATCGTTTCGCCACAGCCGAACGATCGACCACGTGGTCGCGCAGAACAGCATGCCGTTGCGCACCGTCAGCACCACCACTCCCGGCCAACTCCCGGTGGCCACCCGGTCGTAGAGGAAGGGGAATTCCACCTGACTCAGCAACGCAGTCGCCAGCACCAGCAGCAACACCGGCCGCTGTGAGCTGTGCGTGTCGAGCGCGCAGACCGAAGCGACCGCCACCGCCCACACCAGATACTGCGGGCTGAGCACCCGGCTGGTCAGCAAGGCGAGCAGCACCGCGGCCAGTACCAGATCCGGCGCCGGAGGCCGCGCACGCCACCAAACGGTCAGCAACACCGCGCCGCCGACGACGGTGGCTGCCACGCACCCCACAGCCACGGCGGACACGGCCGGCCCGGATAGCTCGTCGGCACCATAACGATGCACGATGGTCCAGCGGCCGCTCAGCAATCGAGCGATCAACAGCGGGGTGGCGGCCACGGATTCGATCTGCAACCCACGCTTCGACTGGAACTCCAGGAACGACCACGCGCCCGGACCCAATGCCATCGATCCCGCGATCGCGGCGACTCCGAAGCCGACCGCGCCCGGACTCATCCGCCACAGCGTTCGCCAGCGCAAACCCAGCACAATCAGCACCGGCCAGACTTTCAACAGCACGCCCGCGGCGGCGGCCGCACCGGCCGCCGCCGGACGGCGCGTGGCCCACAGCAGTGCCGCGACCGCGGTCGCGGCCACGATCAGGTCGAATCGGCCGTAGCAGACTCGGCCCAACAGCGCCACGCCCACCGTCCACAACCATGGCCCCATCTGCGCTGTCGCCCAACCGTCACGCCGCGCGGCCCGGATCAATAGGCCGAGTACGCTCGCATCGGCGGCGGCGACGAGCCCGAAGAACAACCAGTTGTAGCCGAGTCCGCCGCCGAGCAACTGGGGCACCGCCAGCAGTGCGCCGGCTCCAGGCGGATACTGCCAGCGCTCGTCCTCCAGCGGGAAAATGTTCTGGTACACGATCTGCTCGGCCCATGCGCGATACAGCGTCAAATCCGCGGCCGAGGCATCCCAGACGCTGTGCGGCAGCACCGTCACCCCGGTGAAAACCACCATCAGCATCCGCGTAACCACCCACACCGACCACAACCTCGACACCGACGACAGCCTGCCCACGAGTCGCAGCCTAACCATCGCGCTCAGCGCAGCGCCGGGACCGGTCCCGCGCCACCGCCCATACGCTCTGCACGCATGGCGGGCACTCTTTTGTACGGCGTGGTCGGCCTGGTTCACGACAGAACCCAATGAACTCGGGGCCGGTGGGTTACCCACGCGAAAGCGCCTCGTTCGGGCGACCTCGGACCACACTCCCGCCACCGCAGGTCAGCGCGACGCGACAAGCACCGCATCGGTCGCCGCGGCATCACCGACGGTAATCCTGATACCCGCCCCGCAAGGCTTGGCTCGAATCCCGTCTCGCACGAAAACCGCACGAAGCCGGTCGATTTCGGCAGCGCCGCAGGCACCGAGGTATACGAAGTTCGCCGCACTCGTCGGCACCGTAAAGCCCAGCTCGCGCAACCCATCGGTGAGCCGGCCACATTCGCGGGTGATGGCGGCTGTGCGCACCGCCAATTCCGCTCCGGCGTCATAACATGCCCGCACACCGGCCTCGGCCGGTGCGGTCACCCCGAACGGCAACTGCCACCGTCGAATTCGCGCGATCACCGCAACTGCGCCGATCGCATACCCGACCCGCGGTGCCGCCAACCCGTACGCTGTCGAGAAGGTCCGTGTCACAACAAGATTCGGGTACCGCGTCAACAGGTCGACCGTGGCCATCCGATCCGCCTGCGCGACGAAGTCGATGTACGCCTCGTCGAGCACGATCGTGACCGACGGATCGATCCGATCGAGGAATCCCTCGAGGTCCGCCTGTCCGATGCGGGTGCCAGTCGGATTGTGCGGACTGCACAGCACAACCACCCGCGTGCGCGCGTCGATGACATCGAACATGGCGTCGAGATCCTGATGCCCGTCCGCGGTGAGTGGAACCTCCACTGCCCTACCGCCTATGTTTTCGGTCAGTAATGGATATCCGTCGAAGGTCGGCGTCGCCATCACGACACAGTCATCGGGCGCGACGAATTCCCGCAGGATATACCTGATGACCCCGGTGGCACCCTCGCCGACGACCACCTGGTCGGGTGGAACTCCGAGTTGGTCCGCGATCATCCCGGGCAGCCTGCGTGGCAGGTACTCCGGATAACGGTTCGCCGCCGCCAGCGCGCCCCGCAGGGCGGCACGTACGGATGGTAAAGGACCATAAGGGTTTTCATCGAGCGCGAGCCGATGCTCCGGTTCCGAGGTCGGCGACATATCGAATCCCCTCGCTCAGCGTCCGGCGACCACCCACGGTTGCCGGACGTTCGATGAACGGTTCCGTTGAATCCACGGCTGCAGTGACCACCCACAGCTATTCGTGCGGGCGGTCGATTCGAA
The DNA here is from genome assembly GCF_054065835.1 of Nocardia citri. Lineage (NCBI taxonomy): Bacteria > Bacillati > Actinomycetota > Actinomycetes > Mycobacteriales > Nocardiaceae > Nocardia > Nocardia citri. Next base: position 365,263 of record NZ_JBSUQM010000002.1, on the reverse strand, counting down.
CGGATGCTGTGCGTTTCTACAGCACGGCATTCATGATCGTGCCCGCACTGGTCGCGACCGCGCCACCGGCCATCGCACTGGCAATCATCTTCGGCGACTGCAGTTCGCCCCCGGACCATTTCTCCCAGGCGAACCGGCCGCCACCGTAGGTAATGGCGCTGACACCGGACAGCTGAATCAGCCAGGTGAAATACCGGCCCATTTGCATCAGTTTGTCCGCCATCGGCGGCGCCTCTGGTTCCGGATTACTGATCTCGGCTAGCACGGTGTCGTGTAACGCGGCGAGAATCATGCTCACTTTCATGCTCCTTGTCGCATGCCGGTGCTGGGATAAGAGACTTGGCGATGGACGCTACAGCGCGTTGACCTCCACAGATTGAACCTCATCAAGATCACGCCACGGGGCCGACACACCGGAATCGAACCCCTGATGCCGCTCGAATCCCGGCATGCCGCGCATTCGCCACCCCTATTCTGAGCGAGGAAAATTTCGCCGGAGCGGGCCGCCGAGCATGGGTTTCGCCGGTAGCGGGCACGACATGGCGCGTCACGCCACCCGAGAGAATCGTCATGCCGAATAGCTGGGCCGAAAACCGCCGCTGGGTTGCCGACCAGAATCAACACGAGTGTGGCTCATGAAGCTCGTGTTTACGATTATTGGCTCGACGGAAAGGATAACTATCCGGCCGACCGGGCGCTCGGCGATGCGATAGCCACCCATATTCCCGCGATCCGGAGTATGGCCCGGGCCATGAGGCGGCCGATCCGGAATCGGCGTGGTATCGGTCCGGCGTAGGCCGCAAGGCCTGATCACCGCGCGACGTTTGCGTCGGCGCCGGTCGGCAACTCCACCCATGAGGTGATCGATCATGGTCAACGATCTGGAGAAGCGGTGGACGGCGGACGACCGGACCTTTCGCCGGGTGGCGATCTATGTGGCGGCGGTCCTCGCGGTGGCCGCGCTGGTCTTCGTGATCACCGCGATATGGGCGGCCGACCGGCGGGCCTGCGCGGCCGCGGAGACGATGCTGTGCGACACCGCTGCGAAATCCGCGATCCTGGCCGGACCGACCGTGGTGCTCATGCTGGGCGGCATCGGCGCATTCGTACGGACCTATCGCGAATGGCGGCGCGGCCGGAGCTGGCCGATTTGGCAGGGCGGGGGCTGGTTCCTGTTCACCATGATGATCGTCTATCTGGGCATCGGCGGCGGCAGCATCGCGGGCTGAGCGATCGAGTGTGTGACGTGAAGCATAGTCATTTGGTTGTGCACATCGCATTCGGTCTGAAGCCCGTTCCTGCCAACGGAAATGGGCGAGGCCGAGATCGTGCTGTCGCCGCCGGTGTAATCCGAGCCGGGTCCGCTACCCGACCCGCACCACGAGTTTGCCGAAATTACGGCCCTCGAGCATGCCGATGAATGCCTCCGGTGCTTGCTCGAGGCCTTCGACAACATCCTCGCGGTAGCGGACCCGGCCCTCGGCGATCCAGCCGGACATCTCGCGCAGAAAATCCTTGTACATCTCCGGGACGAATTCGCTCTGGATGAATCCGCGCACCGTGAGACTCTTGGTCAGAATGCGACCGAAGAAGCCGGGCAGGCGATCCGGACCCTCGGGTTTACCGGTCGCGTTGTAATTCGCGATAAGTCCGCAAACAGGCACGCGCGCATAGGTATTGAGCAACGGAAGGACCGCGTCCGCCACCGCGCCGCCGACATTCTCGAAATAGATGTCGATGCCATCGGGCACCGCCGCGCGCAGTTGATCGACGAAATCCGCTGCGCGATGGTCGATCACCGCATCGAAGCCTAATTCTTCGCGCACATAGGCGCATTTCTCCGGACCACCCGCGATGCCGATCGCCCGCACACCCTTGATGCGGGCGATCTGGCCGACAGCGGAACCGACCGGGCCGCTGGCCGCGGCGACCACGAGGGTCTCCCCCGCCTTCGGCTGCCCGATCTTCAACAGCCCGGAATACGCCGTGAACCCAGGCATGCCGAGGACACCGAGCGCGGTCGATATCGGCGCTTTATCCGGATCCAGCGTGCGCAGCCCGGCCGCGGGCGCGACCTGATGCGTCTGCCAGCCTGAATAGGCCTGCACCACATCACCTTTCGCAAGCGACGGAGCGCGCGATTCGAGTACCTCGGCGACGGTGCCGCCGACCATCACATCGCCGATCTCGACCGGCGCCGCATACGATTCGGCGGCACTCATCCGCCCACGCATATACGGATCCAGGGATAAATACCGCGTGCGCAGCAGCACCTCGCCCGCGCCGAGCTCGGGCAGCGCCGCGGTCTCGATGCGGAAATTCGCCGGGGTCGGTGCGCCCTGCGGCCGCGATGCCAGAACAATCCTCGTCGACTCGATCACATGGATTACCCTATCGCTGGCCACTAACCACAGCACGGAATGGCCGGGTTGGCTAACGGATATCGCGCTGCCACCGATAGCGGACTGTCGACTCCCCTGACGACAGTTCGCGGCCTCACCGAAGTTCGTATTCGACTACGACCTGCTCAGGAGTTGATTTGGCACCGCAATTTCGCACCGGACGCCCCGCGCGGGCGGCACTCACATCGACCACCGCCGCCCTGGCGTTGCTGCTGAGCGTCGGCCTCGGCACCGCGACCGCGCGCCCCGTCGGCCTGTTCGACGTCGGCGGAGCCATCGAGGTCGAATACGACCAGGTGGGCGGCCCCGGCGCGCTCGGCGACCCGACCGGACCCGAACTCGATGCCGCCAACGGTGGCCGGTACCAGACATTCGAGCGCAATGCCTCGATCTATTGGCATCCCGATGCCGGTGCCAATGAGGTCGGCGGCGCGATCCGCGACAAGTGGCGCGACCTCGGCTGGGAAACCGGCGTGCTGCGCTATCCGGTGACCCGTCAGCTGTCCACACCGTCGGGATCCGGCACCTACAACGTTTTCCAGGGCGGGTCCATCTATTGGTCCCTCGGCACCGCCGCGCACCAGATCGGCGGCGCGATCCGCGATAAATGGGGGTCCTACGGCTGGGAGAGCGGTGCGCTCGGTTTCCCACTCACCGATGAGGCGGCCGCGCGCGCGGGCAACGGGCGCTACAACCTGTTCCCGGGCGGCGCGATCTATTGGTCCCCGCGTAGCGGTGCGCATGTCGTCTGGGGCGCGATCCGCGACCTGTGGGTGTCCAATGGCGCGGAATCCGGGCGGTACGGATTCCCGACAGGCGAGGAATACGACTATGAAGGCGGAAAAGCACAGGATTTCCAGGGCGGTCGGATCACCTGGCAACCCTGAGGAAAGCGGCCGCTAGTCCTTGCCGAGCGCCTGCGTCCGAGCGCTGAGCGAACGACCGAGCCCGGCCACTTCGGCGTCGATCTCCGGCAGCCATGCCGAGGTGGTCTTGCTGCTCTCGCGCTCGGCGAGCGGCGTCTGCAGCAGCGGTCTCAGCCAGCGTAGGACGCCGACCCAGGCGGGCACGTTGATCCGCCGGGCGCGCCGCTCGATGCCCCGCTCGAACCTGGCGCCGCACTCCTGCACCGAGGTCGTCTTACGGATCGGGCGCGGCAGCGCGGCGAGCGCTCGCGTGGTCGCGGGGAGGTCGGCGAAGCTTTCCCGCACGAGCGGGGTGTCGATCCACGACATGTGCGCGGACCCGACATCGACGCCGAGATGCGCGACCTCGAGCCGCAACGCATTCGCGAAGTGCTCGATCCCCGCCTTGGCGGCGTCGTAAGCCGCCATCGCGGGCATCGCCAGATAGGCCGCGACAGAGGAGACGATCAGCACGTACCCACGCCGTTCGATAACCGCCGGCAGAGCGGCGCGGACGGTGTGGAAACAACCGATGAGGTTGACGTCGATCACCCGCCGGAAGGCGGCGGGGTCCACCTTCAGGACCGACCCGTAGCTGGCGATTCCCGCGTTCGCGATGACGATATCGATGCCGCCGAACTTCTCGATCCCCTGCGCGACCGCGGCCTGCATCGCGGCGAGGTCACGCACATCGGCGGAGACCGCCACGACGTGCTCGTCGCCACCGAGTTCCTTCGCGAGCTGCCGCAGCCGGGGCGCGTCGACATCAATGAGCACAAGGTGCGCACCCCGGGCACGCAATCGTCGGGCGACCTCTGCGCCGACACCGCTCGCACCACCGGTGATGAGTACAATCTTGCCGGTCAAGGCGGTCATGGTGCTGAATTCTAATACTTCCGCTATCTTCCAGCATCCACATCACTGAAACGTCAGACCTTGACGATCCAGCACCGCCGTCGACCGGCAGCCTTCGGTCGCTTACCTGATCAGATCAAGTTTCCGTCGTAACACAAACTCCCGGTCCGTGACGACGGTGCCGGGCGCGGGGTATCGGAATCGAAGGTCCAGTCCGCAATCGGACCCGCTGCCTTCCAATAGAGACCACCATGTCCGTCCGCGACCACCCGATACACATCGTCCGTACCGTCGATGATTTGGTCGCCGACACAGTAGTCCGTGTATTCGGTGCCCGGCTGGTGTGCGCCCGCACTGAACAGCCGGGCCGGATGCGCGTACGCGCCGGGGTTCGGCACGGTACTCGGCCGGTTGGCCGGTCCACCCTTGGACCAGTACGGCGCGGCGCGACTGTCGGTTTCGCAACGGAAGACGCGGCCACCCGCGACAACGGTCGCGCCCTGAGCGTGCGCACTGCCCGCCCACAGACAGGTGACGCCGGATCTGCCGGTTCGGTTACTCGCTATGGCCGTGCCAACTCCGAATTCCAGGCCGCCCACGGTGATCGCGGCCGCTGCCAACAGGGTGAATACTTTCGCCTTCGACGACCGAGGCACGGTCGAGCTCGCCGTGCGCATCAGCAAGTCCCCGCCGCGGCTCGGCAGACGGTCCAGCCATTGCCGTCCGGACGCGGTACCCGGGTCCACGTCGTCGCGCCTCCGGTGCGGCCACCCGTGGTGTCTACACTCGATTCGTTCCGACTGCGGTATTCGCGCAGATTGTTCTGTTGTTCGTTGCGCCGCAACGAGTTCTGCGGGGTGTGGTGATAGCCGAACGGATCGATGTGATGCCAGCCGGTGGTATCGCGACCACCGGTGCTACCGCGATTGTTCGAATGATCTGAGCGTGCGCCCGGATTCGCGAGTGCCTCGCCTGCGCCGACCACCGCGCCGACGGTGATCACGCCGACGAGCAGCGCAAGCGCTCTACCTCGTACACCATCGCGCTTGGTCAGGTTCGTTGTTCGATGCGTCATGGCCCCTTTGCCTCTCTGCTCCAACTACTGAGATAGATAGTAGATGATGAACCTAAGAGATTTCAGCACTTCGCCTAGCAGGCACTTTGATCCCGAGCGTGATGGTTAGCACGTATTTAGTCAGTAGCGATCGCCCCGGGTTCGCGACCAAATAGGGAACCGGCCACCCACCTCAGAGCTGACACCCCGCGCACGGGATGCCCGGCCGGGAGACAGGGGCCCGCTCCCCCACGGGAGATCGCGACCGAATTCGCCGCCGTGCCCGACCAACTGGCGCCGAAATATTCCGGGCGGGAATAGCTGCGGCCGGGACGCGTTGCTTCCGGGTGGCCAGTGAAGTGCAGGAGAGGGGTCGGTCGGTGGCAACCGAGGCAATGGAGTCGTCTGTCGGTCTGCGATCCGATCGAGGTGCGATCCTCGCCTCGCTGATGCTCGCGACGGGACTGGTCGCGCTCGATTCCACCATTATCGCGACCGCGGTGCTCACCATCACCGACAGCCTCGGCGGATTCTCGCAATTCCCGTGGTTGTTCTCGATCTACCTACTGACACAGGCGGTTACGGTCCCCGTGTACGGCAAGGTTGCCGATACGGTCGGACGCAAACCGGTAATCCTTTTCGGCATTGCGGTTTTCGCGCTCGGCTCACTGCTCTGCGGTGTGGCGACGAGCATGGTGGGGCTGATCATCTTCCGCGCGGTGCAGGGTATCGGCGCCGGCGCCATCCTGCCGATGACCATGACCATCGCCGGAGATCGGTACACCCTGACCGAACGCGCCAAGGTCCAGGGCTATCTGGCCAGTGTGTGGGCGATCTCGGCGGTGGTCGGGCCGTTGCTGGGCGGACTGTTCGCCGAATACGTCAGCTGGCGATGGATCTTCCTGATCAATATTCCGCTGTCCGCCCTCGCCGGATGGATGCTGGTGCGCAGCTTCGAGGAGAGCACGCAGCGGCGCCAACAGCGCGTCGACTATCTCGGTGCGGCACTGCTCACCGTCGGCGCCGGGGCGCTGATTCTCGGACTGCTCGAAGGCGGACAGGCCTGGGCCTGGTCGTCGCCGCCCGGCATCGGCATCTTCGTCGGCAGCGCACTCGTGCTGGCGCTGTTCGGTCTGGTGGAGCGGCGGGCCGCGAATCCGATTCTGCCGCTGTGGGTTTTCACGCGACGGGTCATTATCGCCAGCAGCCTGGTCTCGGTGCTGGTCGGCGCGATCCTGCTCGGTATGACCTCGTACGTGCCGACTTTCACGCAGGGCGTGCTCGGCACCGGGGCGCTGCTCGCCGGTCTCACCGTCGGCGCGCTCACCCTCGGCTGGCCGCTGGCTGCCTCACAGGCCGGAAAGGTCTACCTACGCATCGGTTTTCGCGCGACCGCGCTGATCGGCAGCACCCTGGCCACGGCAGGCGCCGCGACCACACTGTTGATCGATGAAAACTCCACGCTGATCCAGATCGCCGCTTCGTGTTTCGTGATCGGTACCGGCATGGGCCTGGTCGCCACACCCACCCTGATCGCGGCCCAGACCACCGCGGAGTGGTCCGACCGCGGCGTGGTCACCTCGGCGAATATGTTCGCCAGGTCGTTGGGCAGTGCGGTCGGTGTCGCGATATTCGGCGCGATCGTGAACTCGCGCGTCGGCGACACCGACCATCCGGCGCCGGCACTGCTGTCCTCGGCGGTTCATCTGGTTTTCCTCGCGGTGGCCGCGATGGCCTTGGTGATGGTGATCGCATCCGCGATGATGCCGCGCCGAGATACGAACGCCGCCTAGTTACCAGGCAGAACGCCGATCGGCGATTTCGGTCAGCGCGCGATCACGCTGCTCGACGGGCAACTTTTCGGCGGCGGACCGGACCACCTCGATCGCGGACTCGGAGAGCACATCCAGCGTGCGGCGATACTCCGACCATAGATCGTATTCTGCTGTGGCCCAGAGCATTTCGATGAGCTTTTCGCGAGAGGCCAGATTTACAAAACGTTCCAGTTGTGCGGCGTCGTCGACGAAGAAGGCCGAGCGGACAAGTGCGGTGCCGTCGAGTGCCGCCTCGGTGGCGCGGCCCGACCTGTCGGAGATCGAGGCGACAACATCGCCCAGAGTGATCCAATCTCCGCGTGCCGCAAGCTCTTTGCCGACCGCGACAATGGTCGCCTCGGGCAGCCCGCCGAGAATGGTCGAGGCATGCCGTGGATCGAGTAATGCGGCGATATCGGCGAGGAAATCCACCGGCAGGCGCTTGGCGACATCCACCGCGTGCGATGGGTCGAGCACGCCCGCCATCCGGGCCGCGAGTAGCGCACCGCGACTGCGTACCACCATCTTCGCGGTGATCGACGTCGGAATCACCCTGGACGCCTGGGCAACCCGCCGCAATCCAGCCTCTTGTCCGGCCACGAAAAGATCGGTGAGCTGGAGGCGGAATGCCCGCAGATCCACATCGGGTACGTTGTCGAGGTAAGCGAGCTGCTCGACCGGAACACCCAGTGTCCGTGCGAGTTTCAGCAATTGCGCCGTCATAGTCCGGCCGCTTTCTTGACCGGGCCGCGCAGCAAGCGCGGCAGGAAGTCGAGGATGCCGAAGGCGGCGGCCCGGAGCTCACCGCCCTGCCGCCATCGGGCATCCTCGATCGCCTGGGCGAGTTCGGCTTGATGCTCTGGGCTCAGCGCGGCAATGCCGGGCGGTAGGTCATCGGGTATCAGTTCCGCGAGCGTGTACTCTGCCATGGTTGCCTCCGTCGGGCGCATCGGATTCGCTCATGATCAACAGTGGGGCGATTTGCTGCTGGATGCAAGGAAACAGTGCTGTCCGGGGTCAGGGACGAGACCGCCACGATCTGGATGCACTATACGGACGGTGCCATCCGCTCTGGTGAGCGCGCCGCCGCGATCACCGCACTTGTCGATGGAATTCGGCCCGCCATCGCTGCGTCTGCGGATCCTGCTCGATCTCCACTACCTCTAGCCCATCAGCGAACGCATTGATCTCCGACCGGGTCAGTGGCCACGGCGGTCCGCTCACCTGCTCCCCCTCCGCTCGAATTCCGGCGATCACGATCAACCGACCACCGGGCGCCACGGCCCGTCGTATGTTGGCGATCGCGGTGTCACGCACCGACACCGGCATCGACTGCACCGTAATCGACTCGACGACGAGATCGAACGCATCCCCCCACGCTGCGGGTGGATCCAGCAGATCAGCCACCAGGTACTGCGCGGCTGACTCCGGAAACCGTTGGCGCACTTCGGCAATCGCGGTCGGCGAAATATCGAAGGCGGTGGTCGTGAAGCCGAGCCGCGCGATGTACTCCGCATCCTGGCCATACCCGCAGCCGATCACCAATGCCCGGCTCCCGGCACCGTCCGACGCGCGCCGCTCGGCCCACTCGACCACCATCGGATTGGGCTGGTCACGATCCCACGGCACAATCGCGTCCCCGGCGGCCGCCTCCGCATACAGCCGCTCGAACCACCCGGTCGGATCATCCTGGGCGAGCGACTCCGCGGCCAACCTGCTGGCATCGGCATCTCGATTCACAGCCATCCAGCCAGTCTCGCACGCGGGGCCGACCGCAACGACGCTCGCCGCGAACTACATCGCGGTCAGTGCAAGGGGAAGCCGCGATTCGCCAGTGACTCGCGGAGCCGGTGACGGCCGTTGAGGCTGGTCGCGGAGGCCAGGCGGCCCAGCACACGTTCGGTCCAGGAGTGTGGGAGTTGCTGTTCGGCGTAGAACTCGGCGATGCGGTCTTCGTAGGCCGCCACATGGGGGCGTTGGGTCGGCAGGTCGTAGGTTTCGTGATGCAGGACTGCCGACTGTGGGAGACGCGGTTTGACGCGGGCGTCCTCACTCGGATCCGGGTGTCCGACCAAGAGTCCGAAGACGGCGAAGACCTGTTCGGGCAGTTTCAATTCCGCCGCGACCTGTTCCGGATTGTTGCGGATCGCGCCGATGTAGACGGTGCCGAGGCCGAGGGACTCCGCCGCGACGACCGTGTTCTGCGCGGCCAGCGCGGCGTCGATGAAACCGACGTAGCTCGATTCGAGGTAGTCCGCACCGGCCAGGGGCGCATCGTGGTCGGCGGCGAGTTGGCGCAGTCGAGCGAAATCGGCGGTGAACACCAGCAGCAGCGGGGCCTGTTCGATATGTGCTTGCCCGCCCGCCAGCGCGGCGATGCGGGCCTTGCGGGCCGAGTCGCGAACCGCGATGACGCTCCATACCTGCAGGTTGGAGGAGGTCGGCGCGGACTGGGCCGCCGAGACGAGCAGGCGCAGGGTGTCATCGGAAACCGGATCGGTGAGGTAGCGGCGCACCGAGCGATGCTCGTGCAACACCCGCAGCACCGGATTCCACTCGGCGGGCTCGGTCGGATTCGGATCCCGATAGCGCTGCTGGACGGCGTTGGCGGCGCTCGGCACGGTCTGCGTCATACCGATCATCATCTATGTCGCCGGTGTGCCCGTCTGCGGTAACCCTCACCTCGAGCCGAACCGAGTATGGTTGGTAAGGCAAACCTAATTGGCAATTAGTGGAGGTTACCTTGGCACGACCCCGCACCACGTTAGCGGTGCAGCGCACCGAGCGGTTGACCCCGCATCTGATCCGGGTCCACTTCGGCGGCCCCGGATTCGCCACCTTTCGGCCGAGCGAGTTCACCGACTCGTATGTGAAGTTCATTTTCCCGCGCGACGGGATCGACGTGCTGCGCACCTATACCGTGCGCTCGGTCGATCCAGATGCCGGTGAGCTGGCCGTGGACTTCGTCTACCACGGCGACGAGGGCATCGCCGGGCCGTGGGCGGCTTCGGTGCAGCCGGGCGAAACCATCGATTGCTTCGGACCCGGCGGGGCCTACGCGCCACGGCCCGATGCCGACTGGCATCTTCTGGCCGGTGACGAGGCGGCCCTGCCCGCGATCGCGACGGCGCTCGAGGCGATGTCCGCCGATACGATCGGGCAGGCCTTCGTCGAAGTCGCCGGACCCGATGACGAACTGAAACTGGACAAGCCCACCGGCATCGAGCTGACCTGGCTGTATCGCGGTGGCCGCGAACCAGGCGAGGTGCTGGCCGACGCTGTGCGCGCGGCGACGTGGCGGGAGGGGCAAGTTCAGGTTTTCATCCACGGCGAGGCTCGCGCCATCATGCAGGATTTGCGCCGCTACGTCCGCCGTGAGCGTGGCGTCGGCGCCGAGTGGGCGGCCTCGATCTCCGGCTATTGGCGGCGCGGCCGCACCGAGGAGGGCTTCCGTGAATGGAAGGCTGAATTCAAGGCCCAGGAGACCGTGGACGCGCCGAACAGCTGAACGGCCGAAATCCCATGGCGACCGGCTGTTCGCCGTCGCCATGGGATTTCGTGGTGTCGCTACTGCTGATTCGCGCGCAGCGCCTCCTGCACGAACTGGCTCGTGTAGGTTTTCGATAGATCGATGCGGTCCCGGACGGGTGCCACATTCTTCGAGTACTTGCCGAGCACGTTCAGCACATTCTCGGCGCCTTCGGATTTCATCAGGCCGGTGCCGTTGAACATGCCGATCGAATCGCGAATGGACTGAACGTAGAGATCCCGGCCCGCGCTCGCGTATTGCGAGGGCATCTTGTCGGCGATCTCCTGGGCGGTGTGTGTCTTGATCCACCGCAGCGTCTGCACGAAGGCGGTCGCGATCTTCTGCACGATATCCGGATGCGCGTCGACGGTGTCGCAGCGCATGTAGAGCGACGATGCGGGATACAGCCCGCCCAATGCCGCCCGCGTGCCTTCTTCGGTGCGCATATCCACTAGGATCTTCGCATCACCGGAGTTCACCATGGTGGCGACTGTCGGGTCGGTGGTCATGCCGGCATCGATGCCATTGTGGTTCATACCCGCGATAAAGGTTTGTCCCGCACCGACTTTCACGCGAGTGTAGTCGGCGGTGGTCATACCGACCTGCCCGGTGAGCGCCTGGGTGAGGAAGTCGGTCGACGAGCCGAGCGAGGTCACACCGAGATTCTTGCCACGCAGATCCGCCAGCGAATTGATACCGGCCGCATCCGCCTTGGAGACGAGTTCCACTTCACCCGGCACATCGGCGAGTTGGACCACCGATTTCAGGCACTGCTCTTTGGCCTGCAGGTCGATGGTGTGGTCGTAGAAGCCGACCACCGCCTGCACATCGCCGGTCAGCAGGGCGGTTTCGGCACTCGCGCCGGACTGCTCGCCGAGCAGTTTGACATCGATATCGTTCTTCTCGAAGAAGCCGAGCCGTTCGGTGAGCATGGCGGGCAGGTAGATCACCTTCTCCAAACCGCCGACCATAATGGTGATCTGCGGCCGACCGTTGGCCATCGGAATGGTTCGCGAATCCCGACAACCGGTCGCCAGCAGCAGTGCCGCGATCACCCCGACAATGAGCGTCATATGTTTGACGTAGCGCATGATCAGATCCCGTGGCTCGCAGTCGCCTGCGACGGACGCCATTTCAGCAATCGGCCCTCCGCCGCACTGATCGCCCATTCGGCCAGCAGCGCGATAACGGTGATGATGATCATGCCCGCGTAGATACCGGCCGAATCGAAGGTGCCCTGCGCATTGCTGATCAGCAATCCCAAACCCTTACTGGCACCGGCATATTCACCGACGACCGCACCGATCAGCGCGAAACCGAAGGCGGTGTGCAGGCTGGACAGGATCCAGGTGGTCGCGCTCGGCAGCACGATCGAACTCAGCACCTGACGCTTGCTGGCACCGAGAATGCGGGCGTTATTGATGACATTGCCGTCGACCTCACGCGCGCCGGTGAAGGCATTGAAGAATACGGCGAAGAACACCAGTACCACGACCGTCGCGACCTTCGAGCTGAGCCCGAGACCGAACCAGATGATGAACAGCGACGCCAGCACGATGCGTGGCACAGCGTTGAGCGCCTTGATGAACGGTGCGAGCACCTCGGCCCAGTACCGGCTGCGGCCGAGCAGTGTGCCGAGGACGACACCGGCCACCGCGCCGATGACGAAGCCGAGCACCGCCTCCTGCACCGTGGTGTACATCTGCAGCCAGATCGAGCCGAATTGTGTTCCCTCGGTGAACCATTCGACCAGGCGGTCCCAGATCAGCGAGGGTTTGGAGTAGAAGAACGGGTCGATCCACACCGTGGCGGTGAGTTCCCAGGCGCCCAGCCACACCGCGATCAGGGCGATCCGCAGGCTCCAGGTGCGCAGTCGGTTGCGCCTGAGGTTGGTCCGCACGCGCGCGAGAATCTGCTCCTCGGTTTCGACTTCGATCTCGGGCGCGGATTTCGCCACATCTTCGAGCACGTTATGCGACACGGGAGGCTCCCTTGCCTCGGGCTGCCTCGACCTGATCGCGCAGCGTTTCCCAAATTTCTTTGTAGATATCCCGGAATTCGTTGGTGAGCCGGACTTCCTCGACATTGCGCGGACGTTCCAGCGAGACCGGGAAGTTGCCGCAGACCGTGGCCGGGCTGGCGGTCATGACAACGACCCGGTCGGCGAGCACGATCGCCTCTTCCAGATCGTGGGTCACGAAGATGACGGCCGCGCCGGTACCCGCCCATACGCGCAGCAGTTCGTCCTGCATCAGCTGCCTGGTCTGCACGTCAAGCGCGCTGAACGGCTCGTCCATCAGCAGGATCTCGGGGTCGTTGACCAGGGTCTGCGCCAGCGCGACGCGCTTGCGCATGCCGCCGGAGAGCTGATGCGGGTAGTAGCTTTCGAATCCGGCGAGACCGACCTTACGCACCCAGCCGCGGGCCTGTTCCCGCGATTCGGCCTTGGACTTGCCGCGCAGGCGCGGGCCGAGGGCGACGTTATCGATCACGCTCTTCCACGGCAGTACCGCGTCCTGCTGGAACATGTAGCCGATGCCGTCCGGGATCCCACGCACATCCTTGCCGCGCACCAGGGTCCGTCCGGCCGAGGCCGGTTCCAGCCCGGAGACCAGCGACAGCGTCGTCGACTTACCGCAGCCGGTCGGCCCGACGACCGCAACGAATTCGCCGGGTTGCACCGCGAGGTCGAGATTGCGGACGGCAGTGTGGATTCCGCCGCCGGTGCCGGGGAAGCGCTTCGTCGCGCTCCGCAGCTCGATGAGTGGTTCGGTCATTTTTGTTGCTCCTAGCGGATCAGGTAGAGCGAACCTACGTGGGCCGAGTCACACGTCCAGGCTTGTGCGCACAACCGGCGGCAAACGACCGATTCGAAGGTTGTGCGCATTCTGCTCATGCCAGTGCGCGTGGTTTATGCTGCGGAAATGGCCAACGACGGCAGAGCACGACGGAGCGCGACCGGACCTTTCCGGTTGCGCACCCAGGTGCTGCTGCTGCAGATCGTGATCGTCACGGTGACCCTCGCCGCCGCGTTCGCGGTATTCGGCTACGTCAGCGAGCGACGGCTCAATGATCAGTACGGACAGCGCGCGCTGGCCATCGCGCGCAGCATCGCCGCCGAGCCGGTGGTGCGTACCGAGGTCGCCCGGTACGCGCCGGGCACGGTGACACCCGAGCTGCGTCCGGAGCTGAGCGCAGGTCCGTTGGAGCGGATCGCCATCGATACGACACAGCGCACCGGCGCGCTGTTCGTGGTCATCACCGACGATGCCGGAATCCGGCTGGCGCATCCGGACCAGGCGCGGCTGACCGAACATGTGAGTACCGATCCTTCGGAGGCGCTGGCGGGCCGGGAGGTGATCGTCAAGGAGCGCGGCACGCTCGGATCGTCGGTGCGTGCGAAAGTACCTGTGGTGGAACTCGATTCGACTCGCGTTGTCGGTGCGGTGAGCGTCGGCATCTCGACCACCGCGATTCGCGGGCAGTTGCTCTCCGATCTACGCACCGCGGCACTTTTGATCGCTGCGGCGCTCTTGATCGGCATCGCCGGCTCGGCATTTCTCGCCTGGCGGTGGCGTGGATTGACGCTCGGACTCGAACCCGCCGAACTGGCCGAGCTCGTCCAAGGTCAGGCGGCGGTGCTGCACGGCATCGGCCGCGGTGTGCTCGCCGTCGATTCCGCTTGGCACACAACGTTTGTCAATGACGAGGCGCGGCGACTACTCGGCATCAGCGCCGATATCGGCCGGCCGGTCGACGAGATCGGTTTGACGCCACGGGTGCTGGAGGTTTTCCGTGCACTCGATGAACAACCGACCCCCGCCACGATCGGTTCGCATATCGTCGTCGTCGCGGCCCGACCGGTCACGCGCGAGGGACGCGATCTCGGAGCGGTACTCACCGTGCGCGATCGCACCGACGTCGAGGCACTGACCCGCCAACTCGACGCGGTGCAGTCGATGAGCACCGTGCTGCGCGCCCAGCGCCACGAGTTCTCCAACAAAATGCACCTGCTCAGCGGCCTGCTGCACAGTGGGCGCACCGAGGAGGCGTCACATGTCATCGATGAGCTGATCGGCGCGGGGCCACTCGGTGCCGCGACGCCCGGCATCGATGCGATCAACGACGCGTATCTGCAGGCGTTCCTCGCGGCCAAGGCGGCGCATTCGCGCGAGAGCGGCGTCGAACTCGTCCTCGGACCGAATACCTGGGTGGACGGCAATCTCGCCGAACCCGTCGATGTCACCACGGTGCTCGGCAATCTGCTCGACAACGCGATCGAGGCGGCGCGCATCGCCGACAATCCCACCAAGCAGGTGGAAGTCGAACTGGTGCAGGAGGATTCGACACTGCACATCGCCGTCGCGGACAGCGGTGACGGTGTCGCGCCGATAATGATCGACACCTTGTTCACCGAGGGCACCTCCACCCGCGAGGATCGTGGCGTACCGGGTGGGCGCGGTGTCGGCCTAGCGCTGATCCGCCAGATCGCCCGTGCGCACGGCGGCGATGTCCGGCTCGCCACTGCGCGCGGTGGTGCGCCGCCGCTCACCGGCGCCGAATTCATCGCCCGAATCCCCGGAGTACTCGTAGACAGCGAAATGCCATGGCCGCAACAGATCTGACCGTGCTGGTGGTGGATGACGACTTCCGCGTAGCCAATCTGCACGCCGGAATCGTCGAATCCATCTCGGGTTTCACCGTCGCGGGTACCGCGACCACCCTGGCCGGCGCACGCGAACTCAACGCCGCCCATACGATCGACCTGGCGCTGGTCGATGTGTACCTACCCGACGGTTCGGGTATCGATCTGGTGCGCGAATTACGTTGCGACGCGATGGTGTTGACGGCCGCCATGGAGAGTGCCACCGTCCGAGCCGCATTGGCCGCGGGTGCACTCGCATACTTGGTGAAACCGTTCCCGCACACCATGCTCGCGGCCCGCCTGGCCGGATATGCCCGCTACCGCCGTACCCTCGCCGCACCACAGGTCGACAACGCGGCCATCGAAGCCGCACTCCAAGCGCTGCGCCCGACCTCGGCGCCCGCCGCGGCCACCGTCATCGCCTCCCCCACCAAAGACCTTGTCCTGCATACTATCTTCGAGGCCACCGCACCCCTGTCCGCCGCCGAGGTGGCTGCCGCCATCGGCATCTCTCGTGCTACCGCCCAGCGCTACCTCGCCACCCTGGTCGCCGCGGGCACCATCCAGATGCGCCTGCGCTACGGCACCACCGGCCGACCCGAACAGGAGTACACCGCCATACCCGGGCGCTGACTGCCCCCTGTCGATCTCGACCGAAATCGGAGCCACTAGCATTAGGCTTGCCTAAGCTTAACCAGGTTGGGTGAGTTGTGCGAGTAAGGATCGACAATGCAGGGCCGTGATGTGGGACGGGGCCGATGACGGCACTGATGGGTGGGACGCATACCCGGCGCGGATTCGCGATCCGGACCGTGCTCTGACCCTGAACGGCATACAAGCATCCGCCTTCACCGACCGCGTCGCGGACCGCGGCGGCATCCTGGACCGACCATTGATCGCCCGAGGTGCGCTCACGCTGCTCATCTCTCAAGCCTGCTGGTGGGGCGCGCTGTGGATCGGCTTCTGGAATACCACCAACCGCGCGTAAACCTCAGTTGGTACGCATGGGACTCCTTCCTGGGGCGGGGTCGGTCCATACCCATCGCGCTGCCTCCCACCGCTGTCAGCGCGACCACAGCCAGTCGCGGAAGCGGGTGGTGGCCAGGCGGGTGCCCTCGGGTGCGATGAGTGCGTCGCCCTTGACCGCGGCGAATAGGCCGGCGGTCTCGTCTGTGACGACGTGGCGGCGGTCCCCGGTGGCCGCCAAAACGATGCGGCCCAACTCATCGAGGGTGAAGATCTCCGGACCCGCGATGGTGCGGGTACCGCGTAGCGGAGGGCCGACAGCCACGTCGGCGACGGTCGCAGCGACCTCGGCGGAACTGATGGGCTGGATAGGGGTGCTGGGCAAGCGCACGGCATCACCATCGGTGGTCCACTCCAATGCCGCGACGACCAACTCCATGAACTGGGTGGCGTGCACGATCGAGTACGGGATCGGCCCGGCCTTGACCAGATCTTCCTGCAGGGCCTTGGCCTGGTAGTAGACGAGGCCGGGCACTTGGTCGACACCGACGATCGACAGCGTCACGATGTGCCCGACGCCCGCCGCCTGCGCCGCAGCCAACAAATTCGGCACCGAGGTGCGGAAGAAATCGACGGAGGCCTCGTCGAAAGTCGGTGAGTTGGCCACGTCCACCACGACCTCGGCGTCGCGCAGTGCCTCGTCGAGCCCGTCGCCCGTGAGCAGGTCCATGCCGGTCGAGCGGGAATGCCCGGCCGCATCGTGTCCGGCCTCGGTAAGTTCGCGTATCACCTGAGAGCCGATGAGGCCGGTGCCGATGACCGAGATTTTCACGAGATCTCCTCTCCGCCGGGCACCCGCCCGGCAAACCGGGATTCGTTGCATCGGAGATGCTACGCGCTGGCCGCGGCGAGATCCTGACACATCAGCAAACTCCGAGAGAAACACATCAGCAAAAGGAATGACGTGGTCTGCAGCCGGAGCGGTCATACAGAAAGCACATTTGGGCCCGGAATCACGATGATGATCACTGCCGGGATAGCGGGCACCACTCGTCGAATCCCCCTCTACCCGTCCACGGAGATCATCAATTGCGGGTCGCGCCACCGAGGTATCGCCGCAAACGATGTGGCGACTGGCGGGCGGACACGGAAAACCCATCGCCACATTCGGTCGAGCGATCACCATGCATTCTTGGGCCATCGGCCGAGCGACCAACAACACCAATGCATGGTGATCATCTGTCCAAAATGGTCACGGGAGGCGTTATCCGGCAGATGAAACCGGTGTGCTCAATTCACAATACGTTGTGCCGCAATCGATTTGAGGCGGTCGCGGAGCGCATCGCTGTCCGGGCCGAAGATTTTCTCGTCGGTGTCCACGACGATGCGGATGGCGCGGCGGGCGAGGGCACGACCTTCGGGGCTGACTTCGATACGAAGGATTCGGGCGTCGTGGGGGTCCGCGCGGCGGGCAAGGAGTGCACGGTCTTCCAAGACGCGGATTACGCGAGAGCCCATCATGCGGTCCGCACCCGCCATATCCACCACCTGTTGTTGAGTCGGTGGTTCCCCCTGTCTGCCGAGCCAACCAGCCGAGGCGAGCAGGTTGAATTGGGTGAGGGTGAGGCCGAGCGGGCGAAGGTTGCGTTCGACGGTGGCGCGCCATTCCAGCGCGGCGTGATGTAGCCAAAAGCCTGGACTCATCAGCGGGCCTTGCGGCTCAGCCACGTTCGGACCCCAGCCGTCGCGCTTCGAGTTCCAGCGCCGCGATGGTCAGTTGCATATCGGTGCGAATGCCGCGCTCCCAGATCAGCCGGAAGATCGGCCGGAATGGGCCGTGCACCTCCATCCGCTTCGCGACGCGCACCGTTGCGTCGCCGAGCGGTTCATAGGTGTAGTGACCGCGGATCTTGCCGAATGGAATCCCGGCCTCACTGGTCCACGAACGCCCCGAATCGACGGCAGTAATGGTGAACGGACCAGCAGGTGCACCTTTGGGTTTCACCCACCCAGTAGTGCCCGGCGCGAACGGCCCATCGATCCGAGCCTTCTCCTCGTGCGGATCCCAGGACGGCCAGTTGGCCACATCGGTGGCAACCCGCCAGATCGCTTCGATCTCACCGGCGATGACGACTTCTTCGTAAATCACGTACATCGAAACACTCCCTGATCCACATCAGTTGTTGTTGCGACAACAGTATCTGTTGTCGCAACAACAAGTCAAGAGATGTGCCCTTGGTGTCCGCGTTCCTTTCCTTCGCCAGCACTACGAGTTTCGGACCTGCGACCATTCGTTCTGAGCGCATATCGACATCCGCGATGTTCGCCCGCGCCCCGAGAAACCTCCCGCGGCGGACTCACCGGTAGCCTCGCAGCGATGAGCAGCCTGCAAGTCGCCGTAGTCGGGTACGGATTGGCTGGGTCGGTGTTCCATGCGCCGCTCATCGCCGCGCAGCCGAGGATGCGGGTGGCGGTGGTGGTCACGGGCTCGCCCGAGCGGGCGGAGCAGGCGCGGCGTGAGCATCCCGGGGTGCGGGTGCTGGCGAGTGCGGAGGAATTGTTCACCGAACCGGCCGGTATCGATCTCGTCGTTATCGCGACGCCGAACGCGACACATGCGCGGCTGGCTCGGCAGGCTTTGGACGTCGGGCTGCCGGTGGTCGTCGACAAACCGTTTGCGGTGCGCGTGGCCGAGGGCGAGGATCTGATCACGCGGGCCGAACGCGCCGGGCTGGCGCTATCGGTATTTCAGAACCGGCGCTGGGATGGCGACTTTCTCACGGTGCGCCAGCTCATCGCGGATGGACGGCTCGGCGAAGTCCGCCGTTTCGAGTCGCGATTCGAGCGGTGGCGTCCGGTGCCGAAGGGCGGCTGGCGCGAGGTCGGTTCCGGCGACGAGGGCGCCGGACTGCTGTTCGACCTCGGCAGTCATCTGATCGATCAGGCGGTAACGCTGTTCGGCCCGGTGCGTACGGTATACGGCGAACTGGACCGACGGCGGCCGAATATCCAGACCGATGACGACGCCTTCGTGGCACTCACCCACACCTCGGGTGTGCGATCGCAGCTTTGGATGAGCGCGGTAACACCGCAGCTGGGGCCTCGATTCCGAGTGCTCGGCGCCACAGCGGGTTACCTCACCTACGGATTGGATCCGCAGGAGGAAGCGCTGCGGTCGGGCCTGCGCCCAGGCGACGGTCCCTGGGGCACGCTCGCATCCGACCGGTGGGGTTTGCTGGGCGCGGAACCGGCTGTCGAACCAGTCCCGACGATCGCGGGCGACTACCCCGCGTTCTACGACGGTATGGCCGCCGCACTCCTGGACGGCGCACCCGTTCCGGTCGACCCGCGCGACGCTGTCACGACCTTGCGATTGCTCGATGCCGCCCGCAGATCGGCGGATCTCGGCGAGCTCGTCACCACCTGACCGGCTCGAGACGACTCAGCGCAGCTCGCCACGGCCGGTTAAGGTGCGGCGGTGCAAACAGCGGAATTCGTCGAGCGCGGCGCCTCCATCGCCGACCGGCTCACCACAACCCAGGCCGCACCACCATGGTGGTTGGTCCTCGCGACCGCGGCCGCCGCGCTGATCATGGTCGGATACAGCCCGCTGTGGCGGATCACCCGCAATGTGGTCACCATCGCGCACGAGGGCGGCCATGCGCTGACGGCGCTGTTCACCGGCCGCAGGCTCAACAGCATCACGCTGCACTCCGACACGTCCGGCCTGACCGTATCGAGCGGAAAACCCTACGGCCTCGGCATGATTCTGACCGCGATGGCGGGCTATCCATCGCCACCGCTGCTCGGTCTCGGCTTCGCCGCACTGCTCGGCGCCAACCGCATCACCCTCATGCTCTGGACCGCGATCGCCCTGCTCGCTGCCGTCCTGATCAAGGTGCGCAACGTCTACGGATTGCTGACGGTATTCGGCTTGGGCGCCATCGTCTTCGCGGTGTCCTGGTTCGGAACCGATACGGTGCAGGCCGGTTTCGCCTATCTCGGCGCGTGGTTCCTACTGCTCGCGGGCACCCGGCCGGTGATCGAATTGCAGCGCGGACGGGTCCGCCACTGGAATATGCCGCAGAGCGCGGACTCCGATGCCGATCAGCTCGCCCGGCTCACTCATATCCCCGCGCTGCTGTGGGTATTCGTCTTCGGCGCGATCGCGGCGGCGGCGCTGGTCGGCGGGGCACTGCTGCTGTCCGAAGCCGCGGGTGTCTGCATTCCCGATGTCTCCGGCGGTACCTGCGTCGCACCGGCCCTGCCGACCCGATAACTCCGGTACGCCGCCAGACACAGTGCGAGCCACAACGCGCCGATACACCAGCCGCCGAGCACATCGGTCGGCCAGTGCACACCCAGATACCAGCGGGAAAGACCAACCGCCACCACGAACACCACCGCGACGGTCATGCCGATGCGGCGGGCGACCGGGCGGTGCAATCGCACAAGCACCACTGCGGCGAGGAGTCCGATCACCACGATCGATCCGAGACTGTGACCGGACGGAAATGCCTGATTGGTCTCGGTGACGAGCCGGTCCGCCGCGGGCGGGCGAGTGCGTCCGACGACATGTTTGCCGACCACGACCAGTACGCCCGCACCCGCGGTGGCGACACCGGCCAGCACCGCCTCCGGCCACCGCCGACGCCAGGCCAGCACGAGACACAGGAGCACTGCCAGCGCGGTCATAGCCGGCGTGCCACCCAAGTCGCTGACCCACTTCGCGACCGGCGTCACCAGCCCGGTACGCCGCTGGACCACCCAATCGGTCCCCGGCTGATCGATTGCGGTTATGCCGTCGTGCCCGAGCACACTGCCGGTGATGCCGACGACCGCCGCGGTCAGCGCCGCGATGCCCCATATCGGTAGCCAGCGATTCGTCATACCTCCACGATGCCAGCCCGCGGCTGTGATATTGCTGAATGTCCGACCGCGGAATTACCGGATGTACCGATTCCATGTCGTAGGGTGTTGGCCGTGAATCGATGGCCGGACCATGCCAGCACCGGACCGAACGAGCACTCGCCAGTGGCGGCGTTGGCTCGCACCCTGATCGACGCGATATGCGATAGCATCGCGGGCTGGCTGCATCCGCTCGCGGGTGCGGCGACGGTACCGCTGCTGCTGCTCATCCCGCTGCTCGTTCTCGGTGTGGGCTGGCTGGCCGCCCGGAGGGTGCGACGACGCACGAACACCTGAGTCAGCGCGACTCCCAGGCGTCACCGCCTCGCGGACCAGTTCGGCGGGATCAGCGGTCGCGTCCACGATTCCGATTCGACCGTGCCTACCACCGGCCGATGATATGCGACGGCGCATCCGACGCGGCCGAAAAGATCAATCTCGGGCACGATGGACGGCATGGAACTACGCATCTTCACCGAGCCGCAGCAGGGTGCGAGCTACGACACGTTGCTGACTGTCGCCAAAGCCACCGAGGATCTGGGTTTCGACGCATTCTTCCGCTCCGACCACTATCTGGCCATGGGCGACACCGATGGTCTGCCCGGCCCGACCGATGCCTGGATCACCCTGGCCGGGCTGGCCAGGGAGACCAAGCGCATCCGGCTCGGCACCCTGGTCACGGCCGCCACCTTCCGACTGCCCGGACCGCTGGCCATCCAGGTCGCCCAGGTGGACCAGATGTCCGGCGGCCGGGTCGAGCTCGGATTGGGCACCGGCTGGTTCGCCGCGGAACATGCCGCGTACGGCATCCCGTTCCCGGACGACAAGTTCACTCGGTTCGAGGAGCAACTGGCGATCATCACCGGCCTGTGGGCGACGAAGGCGGGCGATAAGTTCACCTTCGACGGTACGCACTACCAGGTCACCGACTCCCCCGCGCTGCCGAAGCCGGTGCAGGATCCGGTGCCGGTGCTGATCGGCGGGCACGGTGCGACGCGCACCCCGCGCCTGGCCGCCACCTACGCGACCGAATTCAATATGCCCTTCGCCTCGTTCGAGGACAGCGCCCGTCAGTTCGACCGGGTCCGCGCCGCCGCCGAGGCGCGCGGGCGCCGCCCCGACGATCTGATCTACTCCAATGCCCTGATCGCCTGTGTCGGCTCCTCCGATGCGGAGGTGGCACGCCGGGCCGCCGCCATCGGCCGCGAGGTCGAGGAACTGAAGACCAACGGACTCGTGGGCTCACCTGCGGAGGTCGTCGACACGATCGCCCGCCGCGCCGAAATCGGCGTGTCACGTGTGTATCTCCAGATCCTCGATCTCGACGATCTGGCGCACCTCGAACTCATTGCGGCCGAGGTGATGTCACAGCTGTAGGTCGTCTACGGTGGCGGCGTTGCGGGACAGGCCCAGATTCGCCGCCGCCCGATAGATACCGTCGTCGTCGGCGCCGCCCATCTCGAATGGCGGCGCCGTCGGACGACAGTACCTCCACGTTGAGCCACAGCGACTGGAGCTCCCTCAGGAGCACCTTGAACGACTCCGGAATGCCCGGCTCCGGAATGTCTGGCCGATGTTGATACGACGCGGCACACCGTGGGTGTTCGGAATGATGTCCACCGGGGTGCCGGCGGCACGCAGCTCCATGCCGGTGCCAACAATGGGCGACTGGGAGCGGACCAACGCAACGGCCTGGCGCTGTCTTCGAATGTCAGCCGATGGGCACGTTCGTCGGCAAGTTGACGAAGCTCGGCGCATCCGGATCGAGCTGCAGGTATTGCGGTTTGAGCTCGGTGTTGTTGAGCATGGGCCGGAAGGCCAATGCCTTCGGCGCGTTTCCGGCGAACACATCCACCCGCAGCCGGTGGCCGGGCAGCAGCACGGCCTGGGTCGGGATGACCGCGATGTCCAGTGTCACGGGCATTCCCGGCACGACGGGCTGCAGGCTCGCCAGCGTGATCGGGTTGAACGGCGCGGTGTAATCACCACTCGCCGAGCGCATACTTCTCGCCTCGTCCACCGCGCGCAACGAGGCGGTGAGCTGGCCGGTGGTCAATACGGTCGATGTACCGTCGGGCGAGACATCGTTGACGGTGACATCCCAATAACCGTCCGTCGCATCGTGTACCGCATTGAGGTGCACATTGATCGGGCCCGAGATCACCGTCGGCTGACTCATCTCCGCGCTGGTGAAGGTCAGTCCATTGCTCTCGGCGACGCGAGAGTCCTTGGCGCAGATATCGAATGGCGCGGCGATTCCGGCCGAGCCCTGCGCGGCATCACGTGAGCACGCCATGGTTATCCCGGGCGCGATCTGCAGCGCGATGCGCTCATTCGACTTCGTCGCCGACAATGATCCGTCGTGCACCGCGTGCTCGGCGGTACCGCTGGACGCCGAGGACAGATAGACACGGCGATGTGTGACATTGTTTTCCGGGAACTGCCCCAAGGTCTTCCAGCCCGAACCCTGCTCCCACAGGGTGATCGGCCCGAAGTCGCCGATGCCGTTATCGATGCCCTTGAGCCACTTGTCGAACCACGCTCGCTGCAGAACATCGAGCCGCGGTGGGGCACCGACCGCACCCGTACCCGCTCCCGGATTCGCATGATAGGTATCGCCGATCAGCAACTGCTTCTTCGCCTGTGGCAGCGGAATCACGTTGTAGAGTTTCGACGCACTGTTGGCGAAGATGTCATGCCAGCCGCCATACATGAAGGTGGGCACCGTAATTCGGTCGGGATGCCCCAGAATCCCCTGCCGGAAATCACTGTCGTCGTCGAGTGCGGCGGCCAGTGTCGTCGGCACCCGGTCCAGTGTCGGGGTGAGTAGCGCCTGGGCCAGCAGATCGGAATTGGTTGCCGGATCGGCCAATCTGGACTGGAGCCATTTCCAGTCGAAGGTGCCGTTGAGCATCGACTGCACGTCGGGAATCAGCTTCGACTCGTTCACATTGTTCAGCCACAGCGGCAGGAAGGTCGTGCCGACACCGCCACCCGGCGCGACGACATCACGCATCAGATCGCTGCCCGCCTCCACCGGGAAGATGGCTTTCAATGCGGCAGGGGCGTTTTCGGCCGCACGCAGCTGATTGATGCCGGCATAGGAGCCGCCGCTCATCGCGACACTGCCGTTGGACCACGGCTGCTTCGCCGCCCAGTCGATCACCTCGCGAGTGTCCAACTGTTCGCGCGCGCCGAGAGTGTTCCACTTGCCCTGGGAGAAGCCGGTACCCCGGACGTCCGTGACCACCAGCGTGTACCCGCTGCGAATGAGATTGCGGTCGATGCCGAGTACGGTCTGGATCATGCCGCCGTCGAGTGCGTGCATCAGATCACCGAATCCACTGATCGGCGTGCCGGACAGATTCAGGCGCCGGACCATATCCATGGTGAACGGGCGCAGTCCGGGCGCGGCCAATGCCGAATCGATGAGATTACTCATGAGTTTGGTGTATGGCGTGAGGTTCACGATCGTCGGCAACGGCTTGTCGACCACCTTCTTCGCCGCATCGACGGGCCGATACACATTGGCCTTGAGTATGACGCCGTCGCTCATGCGAATCGGAACATCCCAGTCGATCTGGACATCGGCGTACTCCTGTGGGCCGTCGTGCATCGCGGTCCACCGCTCACCGAGGGTGCTGTCGATGCTTTGCCCGGCGGTCGCGGAGCCACCGCCACCCGAGGCCAGTGCCGCCACGGCGGCGACAACGGTCGCCAATCGAACCGAACGCATAAGCACAGTCGCCACTCCATGCCCGGACACACGTGATCCCTTCTCGACTGGTACGCAGCATGTAGACAAGATCGCCCGATCGACAGCGCGACGACCATAGCAACCTATTGGCGAATATCCCGTAGATCCGGTCCGTTCGGTTTGTCGGATGCGCTCGCAGACTCGCCGAAGCCATATGGAACAACCTGCCGATCCACGGCCTGGTCGACGAATCGCACCGGGTAATCGGCGCAACCACGCTGGGTGAGGGTACTGCGGTCTGCACCGGCGACCTTCGGGCCCCCGGCGGGTGCAAATCCGAGCCGTCGACGACTCCGAAGACATCCTCGTGGGCTACGTCCCGCTCGGTGCCGCGAGTTGAGTCGGCGGCTACTTCGGCAGTCCGAGACGATCGGCGATGCTTCGGGCAAGTGGTCGGTGTCCACTCGACGCGTCGACTCCGCTGGTGGTGCGCGCGGCGCTGGATCGCATGATGCGATCAGGAGACCGAGGCTATTTCGGTGGTGTCCCGATCATCTGGACTTGCTTTCCATCCCAATGGAATTGCACCGGTGTCAGGGTGCCGTCCGAGCAGGCGTTGCAACTTCCGGGCGTCTTATAGGTCACTGCGACGGTGTCATCGGTGGTGCGCCCGGGATCCAGCGATGTGAACCCGAGACTCGCACGCGTGGCCGTGCCGACGAACTCGCCTTTGTGGAAGAGCAGCACTTGATTCGGTGAGCTGCCCGTCGCACCTTCGATGGTGATGATCACCGACGATAGGGTGACGCACGGATCGAAGGTGCCCTCGAATCCGGCCGGATCGGTGGACCACGGCACCTTGGTGATCGGATCGACGGGCAGCGTCGTGATGGCCGAACCGATCACCGGCGCGGTCAGGTCGACCCCGCATTTCGTCGTCGGCGCGGCACTCGACGGAGTCGGTCCGTACTCGGTTATCCGTCCGCCGTCGCCGCCCGAACCGCACGCCGCCAGACCGGTGAGCCCGATACCGAGGGTGAACAATACGAGCCGATTGGTCTGCATCGCGGGAAGGCCCTTCAGGTCGGACGAATATCTCGATCGCGCTCCGACACCATCATCGCATCGTCGAACCCGGCGATCGCCACGACCGGGCTCCCACGGATGGGGTCACCGCCCGGATGGTGAGTCGATAACGTCGATATCCGTCCCGGTCCTGATGAGGAGATCTGAATGGGTTCAACTATTTTCGCCGTATTCCTACCGCTGGCACTGGCGTTGGTGATGTTCGGACTCGGGTTGACCTTGACCGTCGACGATTTCGCCAGGGTGCTGCGATATCCCAAGGCGGCCGTGGTCGCGCTGGTGTGCCAGATGATCGTGCTGCCCGCGATCTGCCTGGGTCTGGTCTACCTGTTTCGGCTCGAAGGTGCGCTGGCCGTCGGGGTGATGTTGCTCGTCGCTGCACCGGGCGGGCCGTCGGCGAATCTGTTCAGCCATATCGCCGGTGGCAACGTGGCCCTGAATATCACACTCACCGCGATCAATTCGATTCTCGCCGTCTTCACCCTGCCGCTGGTGGTCACATTGTCGTTCACGCTGTTCATGACCGATGACGCCGCGATCGGGCTGCGCCCGGACAAGTTCGCCCAGGTGTTCGCGATCGTCTTGGTGCCGGTCGCGGTGGGTATGTGGGTGCATCGCCGGTTCAGCGACTGGGCCGAGCGGATGCGCAAGAACGTCAAGGTCGTCTCGGCGGTGGTGCTACTGCTTGTCGTGATGGCGGCGGTGGGGCGCGAATTCCACACGCTCACTGAGAACATCGGCAAACTCGCCACTGTCAGTCTGCTGCTCTCGACCCTGAGCTTCGTCATCGGGTACGCCGTGCCGCACCTGTTCCAGGTGGAGACCGATCAAGCGATCGCCTCGGCGATGGAGATCGGCATCCACAACGGCGCGTTGGCTATCGCGGTAGCCTCCAGCGTGCTGCAGAATTCACAGATGGCGGTGCCGCCGGCAGTCTACGGGGTGCTGATGAATGTTCCGGCCGCCATCGCCGCATACTTGTTGGCACGGCAGCTGCGCCGTGCGGATCCCACACCGGTTCCGACCGCTACCGGCTAAGGCGACCGAGCGCGGCCATGGGTAGCCTTTCGGTGTTCGATGTCAGGTGAGAGGACCCCCGTTCGCGATGCGACCGCTCGGCACAGACGATCCCACGCGGATCGGCGACTACCGGCTACTCGGCCTGCTCGGTGCGGGCGGTATGGGCCGGGTCTACCTCGGGCGCAGCGCGGGCGGGCGCACCGTCGCGGTGAAGGTGATCCGGCCGGATCTGATCGGCAACGAATTCCGCGAGCGGTTCCGGCGCGAGGTCACCGCGGCGCGGCGAGTCGGCGGGAAGTTCACCGCGCCGGTGCTCGATGCCGATGTGGATTCGACGCCGCCGTGGCTGGCAACCGGCTATGTGGCCGGATTCTCCTTGACCGATGCGGTCGAACAGTTCGGCACATTCGACGAGAACACGCTGCTGGTGCTCGCGCGCGGTTTGGCCGAGGCATTGATCGCCGTGCACCGCGCCGGGATCGTGCATCGCGATCTGAAACCGTCCAATGTGCTGCTCGCCGTGGACGGCCCGAAGGTGATCGATTTCGGCATCGCGCGCGCCGCCGAGGACAGTGCCTTGACGACCACCGGAAACGTCATCGGCTCGCCAGGATTCATGTGTCCCGAGCAGGTGGTCGGACCGACCATGGGGCCCGAAGGTGACGTCTTCGCACTCGGCGGTGTGCTCGTCTACGCGGCGGCCGGGCAGGGGCCGTTCGGCTCCGGCGAGACGGTGCAGATGCTGTATCGGGTCGTGCACGAGCAGCCGCGGCTCGCGGCGGTGCCGGACCGGCTGCGACCGCTCATCGCGGCATGTCTGAACAAGGACGCCGCGGCGCGACCGACACCGCAGCAGCTACTCGATCACCTGGCCGAACTCGGGGTTCCGGAGCGCGGCGGCTGGCTGCCCGCGCCGGTGCTCGAAGAGGTGAGTCGTCGGGCGGTCGCGCTGCTCGATCTGGAATCCGGGCCGACCGAGGCGGTCGGTCCCGATCCGGCACGCTCGGCACCGACGGTGTCACGGCCGATGCCACCATGGAATTCGGGACCGCACCCAATGCCTCGCACGCTGCCCCCGACTGCGGCAGATACGGTCGCGTGGCATTCGGGAAATACCGGATGGCAGTCCGGACAGCCTGGGCCGCAAGCCAATTCGAGCCACGTGTACGCGCCGTATCCGCCGGCGCAGGACCAGTCGGGGTCACGACCCGCCTACTATCCACAACCCCAGCCCGCGCCGAAGAGTCGTTTCGGTCGAACCGCATTGATCGTCGCAGCCGTGGTGGTCGGTCTCATCGTCGCGGGCGGCGCCTTCCTCATCGGCACGCAGCTCGCCCACACGTCCGCCGATGCCGCGGCGACGGTGAGCAGTTCAGCGGTGGCCACCGCTGTCGCGCCCTCGACCACCTCGACGAGGCAAACCACCGTGACGAGCACCACGGCGGCGCCACCGGAGTCCGCGGTGCCCGAAGCGTTCGTCGGCAAGTGGACCGGCACCGCCAGGGACGCGCTGGCCACCTTCGATATCGAGTTGACCGTCCGCGACGGGAAGATCGGCGAGGAGGTCGCCACCTCGGCCAATACCGGCCAAGCATCGCGCAGCCGTTGTGAACGCGCCGAACGTCTGACGACTGCCACCGACACTCAGATCACCTTCGTGGCACGGCTGTCCGGCGGTGCGAGCGGGTGTATGGACGAGGGGTCGACCTCGAAGGTCATCCTGCAGCCGGACGGTTCGGTCACCTACAGCTTCAGTGGCGGCTTCAGCGGTGTGCTGGGCGATATCACCGGCACTCTGTACAAGAATTAGCGCGGCGCGAGCCGAGGCGCTGGTCGACCTGGTGGCGTTGCTACACAAGCAATCCCAGATTCGAATCATCCCGCGACGCCGGGCCATTCGGTTGTCGGTAGGCGTTGTCCCAAGCGCCAGACGGCCAGGGTGAGCGGGACGCCCGGACGGTAGGCCAGATGGGTGGCCGAAGGGGCGTCCAGCACCTGGAGGTCGGCGCGGGCACCGACCTCGATGACCCCGACATCGTTGCGGCGCAATGCTTCCGCGCCCGCCGCAGTAGCCGCGTATACCGCTTCGGCGGTCGACAGGCCCATTTGGAGCACGGCCGTTGCGACACAGTAGGCCATCGATGTGGTGTAAGAGCTGCCCGGATTGGCATTGGTGGCCAGGGCCACGGTAGCGCCCGCATCGAGCAGTGCGCGGGCGGGGGCGAGCGGTTGGCGGGTGGATAGATCACAGGCGGGTAAGACGGTGGCGACGGTATTCGAGGCGGCGAGGGCCTCGATATCGGCATCGGTGAGATAGGTGCAATGGTCGACGCTTGCCGCACCGTGGCGCACCGCCAATTGCACGCCGGGGCCGGTACCCAACTGGTTGCCGTGTACGCGCAGTCCGAGTCCGCGTGCGGCGGCGGCGCGCAGGACGCGATCGGACTGGTCCTCGTCGAAAGCGCCTGTCTCGCAGAACACATCGGCCCAGCGCGCATACGGCGCGACCGCGTCGAGCATATCCCCGCAGACCAGGTCGAGGTAGGTTTCGGCATCGACGTCGGGCGGCACCAGGTGTGCGCCCAGATAGGTCACCTCGTCGGCGATGGCAGCGGCGATGCGGGCCGAACGCGCCTCGTCGGACACGCTGAGGCCGTAGCCGGTCTTGGTCTCCAGGCAGGTCGTGCCCTGCCGGTAGGCCTCGGTGACATGGCGGCGCACGTTGGCCGAAAGTTGTTGGTCCGAGGCATTTCTGGTGGCAGCGACGGTCGTCGCGATACCACCGGCGCGGTAGGGCCGACCGGCCATTCTGGCCTCGAATTCGGCGGTGCGATCGCCGGCGAAGACCAGATGGGTGTGGCTGTCGACCCAACCGGGCAGTGCGGCACGGCCGCCGATATCGACCCGGTGATCGGCGGCGGGTGCGGAGTTCGCCGCGCCGATCCAGGCGAAGTGTGCACCCTCGAACACCACCGCGGCATCGTGCAATGGGCCGTCCGGTGTATTGGTAGTCAGCTCACCGATTCCGGTGATGAGGATCGACACGGTGCCTCTTTTGTCGGTGCGGATACTGATCTCGTCATTGCGATCAGGGTGGACATAAAGCTCGAATCGCCTCTCGTAGAATGATTTCGGGACGTTCCACCAGCAGGTGCCGGGCTTCGGAGACGACCTGCCGCCCGCCTATCAACACCCCACGGATGTCGGTGGCCGAAGCGGCGAACAATGCGGCCGCGGGTTCGGTGCCCGCGGTCCGGATCGAGTCGAGATCGAGGGTGACCAGGTCTGCCGCCGCGCCAGCCGCGATGCGGCCTACCTCTGGCCAGCCGATCGATGCGTGATCGGTTGCCGCACTGAACAACTCCGCCACCTCGAAGCGTCCGCGCGTACGAGAGGCGAGGCGTTCGTTCAACTCCAGCGCACGCCACTCCTCGAAACCGTCCACGACAGCATGACTGTCGGTGCCGAGACACAGCCGGACTCCCGCGTCGCGAAGTTCGCGGGCCGGGCCGATGCCGTCGCCGAGATCGCGTTCGGTGGTCGGGCAGAAGCAGGCCCGCGAGCGCGCGTCGGCGAGCATCCGGATATCGGCGGTGCTCACATGTGTGGCATGTACGGCAACCGTATCCGGCCCGAGCAATCCCGCGTCGGCCAGTAGCGCTGTCGGCGTACGCCCGTGTGCGGCAATACAATCGCGATTCTCTGCGGGTTGTTCGCAGAGGTGGACGTGCACCGGCCGACCGTCGGCCTGTTCGGCGACCACCGTCATCGCCTGCGGGGGAACCGCACGCACCGAGTGCGCGGCGACACCGGTGCGCACCAGTTCCGACTCCGGCTCGAACGCGGCGGCGCGCTCGGCCCACGCTGTCGCATCGCCGTCACTGAAGCGGCGCTGATGTTCGTCTGGCTGCTGACCGAATCCGCCACTGAGATAGCAGGTATCGAGCAGGGTCAGCCGAATTCCGACGTCCTGTGCCGCCGCGGCCAGGGCCCCGCTCATCGCGTTCGGATCGGCATAGGCCACTCCGCCGGGCGCATGGTGCACATAGTGGAATTCGCCGACACTGGTGTATCCGGCGAGCACCATCTCCGCGTATACCCCGCGTGCCAGCCGGTAGTAGGAGTCGGGATCCAGGCGATCGGCGACCGCGTACATCCGTTCCCGCCATGTCCAGAACGTGCCATGGCTGTGGTGGGTGCGGCCACGCAAGGCGCGATGGAAAGCGTGTGAGTGCGCATTCGCAAAACCGGGCACGGTCAAGCCGCGCAAAATACTGCCATTCGGATCAGTGTCCTTGGCCACCGAGCGGATCGTCGATCCCGCGAGATCGATCGTCACCCGTTCGGCCAATCCGTCCGGTAGCCAGGCGTATTCGGCCCAGAACACGCTCATTCGATCACGCTTGCATTGTGCTCCTGCATGGGAATTCGTACGCCACGCTCCGCGGCGACCGCGCTCGCCCGTTCATATCCGGCATCCACATGCCGAATGACACCCATACCGGGGTCATTGGTGAGCACGCGTTCGATCTTCTGTCCAGCCAATGCGGTTCCGTCGGCGACACAGACCTGTCCGGCGTGAATGGACCGGCCCATGCCGACGCCGCCGCCGTGATGGATGGACACCCAGCTCGCACCCGAAGCGGTGTTGACCAGTGCATTGAGCAGCGGCCAGTCGGCAATGGCATCGGATCCGTCGGCCATGGCCTCGGTTTCACGATACGGCGAGGCGACACTGCCGGAATCGAGGTGGTCGCGGCCGATCACCACCGGTGCCGTCAATTCGCGATCGGCCACCATCTCGTTGAACCGAAGCCCGGCCAGGTGCCGCTCACCGTAGCCTAGCCAGCAGATGCGGGCGGGAAGCCCTTGGAAGGCCACGCGTTCCCCTGCCATGCTGATCCAGCGGCGCAGGGATTCGTGCTCTGGGAAAAGTTCCAGGATTGCGTGGTCGGTCGCGGCGATATCCGCCGGATCACCAGACAGCGCGGCCCATCGGAACGGCCCCTTGCCCTCGCAGAACAGCGGCCGGATGTAGGCGGGCACGAAGCCGGGAAAGTCGAAGGCCCGTTCGCAGCCACCGAGTTTCGCCTCGCCGCGCAGCGAATTGCCGTAATCGAAGACCTCCACGCCGCGGTCGAGAAAGCCGAGCATCGCATCGACGTGTTCGGCCATGGATTCGCGAGATCGGTCGGTGAATTCGTCGGGCTTGTGCGCGGCGTAATCGGCCCAATCCTCGACTGCGACACCCCGTGGCAGGTACGCCAGGGGGTCGTGTGCGGAGGTCTGGTCGGTGACGATATCGATCTCGACGCCCGCCGCCAGCAATCGCGGCAGCACCTCGGACGCGTTGCCGATCAGTCCGACCGACAATGCCTTTCGCTCCTTGCGCGCCTTCGAGACCCGGGATACGGCGTCATCGAAATCGGTCGCGACCTCGTCGAGATAGCGGTCGTGCACGCGTCGTTGCGCGCGTGCCGGATCGCATTCGACGACCAAGGCCACCCCACCGTTCATGGTGACGGCCAGCGGCTGCGCACCGCCCATGCCACCTAATCCCGCGGTGAGCGTGAGGGTGCCGGCGAGGGTGCCGCCGAAGCGCTTGTCCGCCACGGCGGCGAAGGTCTCGTAGGTGCCCTGCAGGATGCCCTGGGTGCCGATGTAGATCCACGAACCCGCGGTCATCTGCCCGTACATGGTGAGGCCCAGCGATTCCAGCCTGCGGAACTCGGGCCAGCTCGCCCAGTCCCCCACCAGATTCGAATTGGCGATCAGCACCCGCGGCGCCCATTCGTGCGTCCGGAATACGCCCACGGGCTTACCCGACTGGACCAGCAGAGTTTCATCGGCCTCGAGTGTGGTGAGGGTGCGGGCGATCGCATCGAAGCTGGCCCAGTTCCGCGCCGCCTTACCGGTGCCGCCGTAGACCACCAGGTCCTGCGGGCGTTCCGCCACCTCGGGATCCAGGTTGTTCTGCAGCATTCGCAGGGCACCCTCGGTCTGCCAATTCTTCGCCGTCAGTTGTGTGCCGCGCGCCGCGCGCACCGTCCGTGTCATCGAATTGCCTCCATATCAACGAATTGCCCGTCCGGTGTCGCATAGCTGGTGGTGTCCGCGCAGGAGCTAGACCTTGCGCGAGCCCGATTCGCTATGCGGGAACCGGATCGCTTCGCGTGTCGGCACAGGGAGATCACCTTCCTGAGGCGCCGAGGTGAGGGGTGACCACGGCGACCAGTTCGCCGGAGCGGACCAGTTCGGCCGCGGCGGCGATTTCCGGGGCGAGGTGTCGGTCCGAGGCCGGGCCGTCGACCTCGGTGCGCAGCAAAGCGAGTGCCGCCGCGGTGGCCGGGCCCGGACGCAGTGGTGCACGTAAGTCCAATGCCCGTGCAGCCGTGAGGTATTCGATGGCGAGTACGGTGGTCAGACCGGCCACGGCCCTGCGCAATTTGCGCGCGGCCGACCAACCCATCGACACATGGTCTTCCTGCATCGCGCTGCTCGGAATCGAGTCCACCGACGCGGGCATCGCGAGGCGCTTGAGTTCGCTGACGATTCCCGCCTGGGTGTACTGAGCGATCATGTGGCCTGAATCGACGCCGGGATCGGCCGCGAGGAAGGCCGGAAGACCATGTGAGCGTGCGACATCCAGCATCCGATCGGTGCGCCGCTCGGCCATGCTCGCGACATCGGCGACCGGAATGGCCAGGAAGTCCAGAACATACGCCACCGGAGCACCGTGGAAGTTGCCATTGGATTCCAGCCTGCCATCGGCGAGTACCACGGGATTGTCTATCGCCGAGGCCATTTCGCGCTGGGCCACCAATTCGGCGTGCGCGAGGGTATCGCGGGCCGCGCCGTGCACTTGCGGTGCGCAGCGCAACGAATACGCGTCCTGCACCCGGTTACATTCCGGACCACGGTGACTGGCAACAATGTCCGATCCGGCGAGCGCGGCCGCCATGCGCCGTGCCGATAGGGCTTGTCCCGGATGCGGGCGCAATGCCTGCAGATCTTCGGCGAAGACACGGTCGGTGCCGAGCAGCGCCTCCACGCTCATGGCGGCGGTGATATCGGCGACATCGAGCAGCTGGCGCACGTCATTGATCGCGAGTGCCAACATTCCGAGCATGCCGTCGGTGCCGTTGGTGAGTGCGAGCCCTTCCTTCTCGGCGAGGGTCACCGGCTTGATTCCCTTGGCGTGCAAAGCCTCTGCCGCCCCCATTATCTGGCCGGCAGAGTCCGTGACCTCGCCCTCGCCCATCAGCGCCAACGCGACCGCGGCCAGTGGCGCGAGATCACCGGAGCAGCCGAGCGATCCGAATTCGTGCACCACCGGCGTAATGCCCGCATTGATCAACGCGGCCAAGGTGAGCGCCGTCTCCGGCCGCACCCCGGTATGTCCGGTGGCCAGCGTGCGCAGCCGCAACAGCATCATGGCGCGCACCACCTCGGTCTCGACCGCGGCACCCGCGCCCGCGGCATGCGAGCGGATCAGTGACCGCTGCAGCGCGGCCCTACTCTCCGGCGGAATGTACCGGGTGGCCAGTGCGCCGAAGCCGGTCGAGACGCCGTAGGTCGGGGTGGTGCCCGCGGCCAGCGCGTCGACGTGCTGGCGCGCATGGGTCAGCCGCTTCTCAGCGGCCTCGCTGAAGCACACCTCGGCACCGTCGCGGGCGACAGCGACGATGCGTTCGACGGTCAGCGGCCCGTCCAGCTCCACGGGCGGTAACTGCGTGGTATCCGGCATAGACCCATTCCACCGCCACCGAGGCGGGTGGAGAATGAGGCTGGATGAGGTTCTGTCTGGTATCCAAGACACCGAGCCGAAACCGGCTTGGAGAAAGTGATATGGGAACGAGCAGCGATATCCCGGCGCTGCGGCGCGGCCTGGCCGTGCTGCAACTGATGGCGACCCGGGCCGGACCGGTCTCGGCGTCCACGATCGCGCGCGAGCTGGATATCCCCCGCTCCACCACCTATCACCTGCTGGCGGAGTTGGAGCAGGCTCGCTTCGTCACCCGACTGCCCGCCGAACGGCGCTACGGCCTGGGTATCGCCGCCTTCGAACTGGGTTCGGCCTATCTGCGCCACGATCCGCTGGAGCGGGTCGCCGGGCCGCTGCTGCGCGAGTTGGCCGGACGCGTCGGGCACAACGCGCACCTGGGCGTTCTGCACGGCAATGAGCTGCTGTATCTGATCAAAGAACGCCCGGTGCGCCCCGAAACGCTGGTGACCGACGTCGGGGTCCGGTTGCCCGCGCAGCTCACCGCGTCGGGCCGGGCGATTCTGGCGCATTTGCCCGCTGCTCATGTGCGCGCACTGTTCCCGTCGACCGCGACCTTCGTACGCCGCACCGACCGCGGGCCGACAAGCCTCGCCGCGCTGCGCACCACTTTGGCCGCCGAGCGGCGGCGCGGTTGGGCGAGCGAAGACGGACATGTCACCGCTGGATTCGCCTCGGTCGCGTATGCGGCATTCGATCACGACCACCGACCGATCGCGGCGATCAGCGTGACGCTGCGGCACCACTGCGAGCAGATCCCCTGTGTTGCCGATTGGTCCGATCTCGCAGTGCAGGTGCGGTCCACTGCTGACGAGCTCACCCGCCGCATCGGCGGTCGGGTGAGCTGATTCGACAGCGAATAGATAGCAATCTCCCTCTCGGGAGAAACTTCAGCTATTTCGCCCGCAATCGCGACACACCGATCGGCTGCCCGGAATCGAGCAATCCGACCGTTACGCTGACGGATCATCGACTGGGACCGATACCCCATCCGGTGACGCACGACCAACAGCGCCGGATGGGGACAGGAGTGCGATGCGAACACCGATGCGCCGACGCGCCCTGGTCGGGCTCGCGATCATCGCGACCGCCCTACTGCTGACCGGTCTCGCCATGCCGACCGCACAGGCGACCATCGCACCGTTCGGCCGGGAATTCCTCTGGGGCGTCGCATCATCGGGCTTCCAATCCGAAGGCCATGCGCCGGACAGCAATTGGATTCGCTATATCGAATCCGGCAAGGCTGGGGACGACTACGAGAATTCGGTCGACTTCGACCAGCGCTACATCTCCGACATCAACCTGGCCGCACATCTCGGAGTCCGGGTGTACCGGATCGGTATCGAATGGGCGCGGGTCCAGCCGCAACCCGATGCCTGGGACGAGGCGGCGTTCGGCCTCTACGACAACGTGATAGCGCGCATCCTGGCGGCCGGTATGCGCCCGATGCTCACCCTGGATCACTGGGTGTATCCCGGCTGGGCCGCCGACCGCGGCGGCTGGCGCAATCCCGGCATGGTGGAGGATTGGCTGGTCAATATGCGAAAGGTGGTGAACCGCTATGCCTCTCGCAATCCGCTGTGGGTCACCTTCAATGAGCCCGCCGCCTACATCGGGACCGAGCTGCGCATCGGCGCCATCACACCGGACGAGGCGCCCGCGATGCTGGACCGAATCGCTCAGGCGCACAACGCGATCTATGACACCATCCATCTCGAGCAGCCCGAGGCACAGGTCACCAGCAATCTCGGCTATGTCGCGGGCGCCGAGACCGAGGTGAATCAACCGATCGTGGACCGGATCGCCGATAAGCTCGATTTCATCGGCGTCGACTATTATTTCGCGCCGGTGCCGGAAACGAATAGAGCGATGCAGGGCGGCTCGAACGAGGGGCCGGCGATCTGGGAACTCCCGATTCACACCGAGGGCATCTACTACGCATTGCGCCATTACGCGCAACTGTTTCCCGATCGCCCGCTGTATGTCGTGGAGAACGGCATGCCCACCGAAGACGGTAAACCGCGCGCCGACGGTTACACCCGCAGCGATCATCTGCGCGACACCGTCTACTGGATCCAGCGCGCCAAGGCAGACGGCATGAACGTCATCGGCTACAACTACTGGAGCCTCACCGACAACTACGAATGGGGCAGTTACACACCACGATTCGGCCTCTACACCGTCGACGTGCGTACCGACCCGACCCTGGCCCGCAATCCCACCGACGCGGTCGATACCTACCGCGGCATCATCCGATCCGGGGGTGTTCCCACCGGTTACCGCCCAACCCGCGCACCGGTCGAATGCGAACTGGTCGACCCACCCGACAGTTGCGACGAAACCGTCAGCGTTCCCTAGCCGAGTTTCCGCCGTCACCCGCTGGTCCCGCAATCTCGTCCATCAGCATGCGGAGTGTGAGCGAGTGCTTCTCGGGTGGTAGTGCGTCGAGCGCGGCGCGGGCGAGCTTTACGCCTTGGTCGCGGTCGCCTGCACGAACCAGCATCAGGCCACGATGCATGTCGAGGTGGGTTGCGAATCGTGGCAGCTCGGGCGGCAGCTCGCTGCGAGCGTCGGTCTGCGCCTGCACGGCGATCTTCTCATCGCCCATACGGGCGGCCAGCAAGCTCAGGAAGACGTTGACGCGCCACCACGGCACCGCGTAGTCGGATGTCTGCTCCTCGCTGTAGGACACGTCGAACTCACGGCGGCCGGTGTCGATCAACTCTCGCACGGTCCGGGCGTCGCCCCGGATCGCTGCCGCGTGGGCCTTCCCCCAGATCGCATTCAAGCGCCCCAAACTATGCCGGTCACTGATGGCTAGCGCCTGGTCAGCGAAGTGTTGCGCCACGGGCAGCGAAGCGCCCTCGTAGCCAAGCGCGATAGCGGCCCGGCCGCGCACCCACACCCGAATGTCTGCGTCGTCGGATCGGTCGGCAGCCTCAGCAGCCATCCGATACCACGAGATGGCCTTGTTACCGTCGCTACCCGGATATGTCTTCGCGAACAGGGTCATCAGACGGGCCGCGACAGCCCACATGCGCGGCGAGTCCAATTGCTGTTGCAGCACAACCAGATCGGCGGCCAAACGTTGCTGTATCCGAGCTGCGCCCTGACTCATATAGTCGGTACCGTACTGAGCGAGCTTCGCCTCCCACACATCCACACTCGGGCCGGTCGAGTGCAATCGCGTCGAAAACCCCTGCGACAGAAGATCAGAAGCCACCACCGGCGCTATCGAGGTAGCGGCGAGATGCGATAGGAATTCTCGACGGTTCACGTCGCCCTCCAATAGTTCCAGCGGGCAATCCAGCACCGTCGCAAGATGACTCAGCCAAAACGGCGACGGCTCGGTTTTGCCCGACTCCCAATGCCGCGAGATGTATTCGCGGGTCATGTTGTACCCCGACACCTTGGACAGCTCGCTGGCAAGTTTGCCCTGACTCCAACTCTTAGCAACACGCAACTGTTTGATCAGTGTTCCCGTGGTCGCCGACATGTCATTAAGCCTGCCATCAAACCCGTCCCC
This sequence comes from Nocardia citri, assembly GCF_054065835.1. NCBI lineage: Bacteria > Bacillati > Actinomycetota > Actinomycetes > Mycobacteriales > Nocardiaceae > Nocardia > Nocardia citri. The sequence goes on along the minus strand of NZ_JBSUQM010000002.1, from coordinate 327,073 downwards.
GGCGCGCCCCCTGTGCAGAGGATGCCACCCCCGATACCACTAGCGCCGATTTCGGGCTTCGGAAGCCTCCTGGGGTGCACACCACATGCCACTGTCTTGCCACTCCTGCCCCACCCCGACAAACCGGAACGCTTTCATATAGGCCCCGACGCCGGGATGCCGCGCCGACACGTTTCCCCGGCGTCGGGAGCCACACCAATTAACCGATCGAACCGCAGAGGTGAACACGGGTGGGCTTCAACTGGTGGCGCGACGCCGAACCGGAACCGAATACCAACGAACCCTTGAACAGCGCCGACTGGGTTCCCGCACAACAGATCCTCGAGCGCATACGCAGCGAACAACAACGCCAAAAAGTGCTAGCCGAAGACGCCCGCAACGCAGACGCGGGCATGTGGCCCAACGGGTGGCCCCACGAACCACCCGACCAGCCATTGAGCGTGCTGGAAGCACACCAAACGATGCAACGCCACCGAGGATGCCGCACCGACGGATGCCCGCGCAAAGCCGCCGCGTTCGCGGTGCTCGTGGAGTCCGGAAAGGTCCGACCGGACCCCCGACGCGCCCACTGACAAAACTCCCGCAGCTCTCGCGGACAAAAGAATAACAATTGAAGGGAATGATCATGATACGTAACATAATTCGCGGCCTTGATCTGCCGTTCTCGTCGACCAGCGAACCGTCAGTGCGTTTCGAGGACTGCCATGGCGGCATTGTGGCCGGGGATGCCGCTCACGCCACCTCCACGTACGGCACCCGCCCCGCACAGGAAGACATTCGGCACATCTGTCGCCACACCCCAGCGGGCCGCGGGAGTATCGGCGTCGTCGACACGGTACGGGAAGGCCAGGTCCCGGTGGAAGATATGGCCGCCGGGCAGAGCCACCTCACGTTCCAGGTCGACCGGTGACTTGGCCTCGATACAGGGCGCACCGTTCTCGTCGAGGGCAAGGCAATCGGCAAGGGGTTCGGCCAGTACCGCATCGAGTTGGGCGAGCGCGCCGTTAACCGCCACAGCCTTCGCCGCCTCCGGATCATTCTCGAAAAGCCGTGCCGGAGTGTGTAATCCGAACAACGTGAGGGTGTGCAGATCGGAGCCGGGTGCAAGGATCGAAGGATCGGTCAGGGTGTGACAGTAGATCTCCGATGGCGGGGCCGACGGAATTCGCCCGTCGGCCGCCTCGCGATATGCCTGCTCCAATTGCGAATACGATTCGGCGATATGAAACGTCCCGGCGAAGGCCTCACGCGGATCTGTCGAAGCGTCGCGCAGCTGCGGTAACCGCCGCAGCACCATATTCACTTTCAGTTGGGAGCCTTCGGGTTCCGGCTCCCCCGGCATGCCGAGCAGTTGCGCGAGTTCATGCGGTGCCGCATTGACGAGCACATGCCGCGCCTCGACCACACCGTCCGCAAACCGCACTTCCGCGGTGACATCGTCGGATTCGACCTCGCTCACCGCGCAGCCGGTGATCAGCTCCGCACCGGCGGCGCGGGCCGCATCGGCCAGCGCGTCGGTGAGCGCGCCCATACCGCCGATCGGCACATCCCAGTCGCCGGTGCCACCACCGATCACGTGGTAGAGGAAGCAACGGTTCTGCCGCAACTCAGGATCGTGCGCATGGGTGAAGGTCCCTATGAGTGCATCGGTGAGCACGACTCCGCGCACGGTGTCGTCGGCAAAGGTGGACTCGACGGTCTCCCCCAACGGTCGCTCGAACAGCGCCGCCCAGACGGCAGGATCATCGACAACCCGCTCGAGCGCCGACCGGGTCGGCAGCGGTTGCGTCAGCGTCGGAAACACGCGCTGAGCGAGCCGCCCGGTCGCACCATAGAGCTGCCGCCACGCCCGGAAATCCCGATCCGATCCGGTGAGCCGGATGAAACTCTGCCTGGTTCGGGCCCCGGAACCGGTATCGATCAGCAGTCCACCGTCCCCGACCGGGGTATATGACGAGATCCGCCGACGCCGCGTGGCGAACCGCAATCCCAGTTCCTCGATGATCTGGCGCGGCAGCAGACTCACCAGATACGAATACCGGGACAACCGCGCATCGACGCCCGGAAAAATCCGCGCCGAGACCGCGACCCCACCGGTGTGTTCCTGCCGCTCCAGCACCAGCACCGAACGCCCGGCTCGCGCCAGGTACGCGGCGGCCACCAACCCATTGTGACCACCACCGACCACCACCACGTCATAGGAGGAGCGCATCGGTCGCATCCGTCCTGCCTACCACGGATCCGCGATTCGCGTCCGGAATGTGCGATTGCCGAGAAGTTACCTCCCGGTTTCCATATTTCCCTGCGATTGACCAGCACTCACTTCACACTGAGCTTCTGGCAAACGCTGTATGAGGGCGGCGTTTTCACCCGGGAGCGATCATGACCGAAGCCACCGCACCATCCGATGACGAGCGGCGCCTCGCCGAACTCGGCTACAAACAGGAATTGACCAGATCCTGGTCGGGATTCTCCAACTTCGCCATCAGCTTCACCATCGTCTCCATCCTGACCGGCGGTTTGGCCAGTTATGGCATCGGTCTGGCCAACGGCGGACCGATCACCATGGCGTGGGGCTGGCCGCTGGTCTCGGTGATGGTGTTGTTCGTCGGCCTGGCAATGGCCGAATTGGCTTCGGCCTACCCGACTTCCGGCGGCCTGTACTGGTGGGCGTCCGAATTGGGCGGTCCGGTCTGGGGCTGGTTCACCGGCTGGTTCAACCTGATCGGGCAGATCGCGGTGACCGCCGCCATCGACTACGGCGCGGCCATCTTCACCACCGCGGTGCTCAATGTGATCGGCATCGATATCGGAACCGACCGCACCGCAATCTTTTTGGTCTTCACCGCGATCCTGGTCCTGCACGCCGTGCTCAACGCGATCGGCCCGCATCTGTCCGCGGTCATCAACAATATCTCGGCCTGGTGGCATGTCGGCGGTGTGGCGATCTTCGTCGTCATCCTCGGTTTCGGCGCGAGCCACCATCAGAGCGTCGGCTTCGTCTTCACCGAAACCGTCGACAACAGCGCGGTCGGGTTCGGCGGGGTGGCATTCAGCTTCCTGCTCGGATTGCTGCACGCGCAGTACACATTCACCGGCTACGATGCGTCGGCGCATATGTCGGAGGAAACTCACGATGCCGCGCGCACGGCGGCCAGGGGCATCATCAATACCATCATCGTGTCGGCCGTCGCCGGGTATCTGCTCATCATGGCGGTGACCTTCGCCATTCCGAATCTCGACGATGCCCTGGATCCGGCGAAGAACAGCGGCTATCCGGTGATCTACATCCTGGAGAATTCGCTGAATTCGTTCTGGTCCGGTCTGTTGCTCGTCATCGCCGCGATCGCGCAGCTGTTCTGCGGTTATGCCTCGGTCACCTCGGCCTCGCGCATGCTGTTCGCCTTCTCCCGCGACGGCGCGGTGCCGGGATCGGCCTATTGGTCGCGACTTTCGGTCCGCAAGGTGCCGGTACACGCGGTGCTGTTCATCTCGTTCTTCGCATTCGTCCTGTTGATTCCGTCGATGCTCGTACCCGCGGAAAACGCGCCGACCGCCTACGCGGCGGCCACTTCCGTCGCGACCATCGGCCTCTACATCGCCTACGGTATTCCGATCCTGTTGCGCCAGTGGCACGGCAGCCGATTCCATACCGGCCCTTGGCAACTCGGACCCTGGTATCGACCGGTTGGCATTATCGCGCTGATCTGGATCGTGCTGATCAGTCTGTTGTTCATTCTGCCGACCGATGACCGCGGCTATCCGTGGAACAGCGAATTCACCTGGAACACTGTCAATTACGCACCGATCACGCTGGTCGGTGTAGTCGGTGCGATCGGCATCTGGTGGCTGGTCTCGGCCAAGCGCTGGTTCACCGGTCCCAAGCGCACCGTCGAGGACGCCCCACCCGCCGACGAACCCGAGGCCGCCGCCAACGCTTAACCCAAGAGTGCCAAGAGTTCCCGGCGAAGAGCGGCGGACGCCTCGATCTGCGAACGGCCACGGCGGTCGACCATCACTACCCCGCGGCAATTGAACGGCCTCTTCGACCGCCCCGATCCGAACTTCGCGATCGTCACCCAGTGAACGCCGGTGGGCTGCCCATGCGTGGGGAGTCGAGGCCGCGATCGGACTGAGCCGATTGTGCCAGAATCCCGCGAATGGGCTCCCAGTACGATCCGATCACCGGTGATTGTTGGGGCGGAGCCCAATATGGACTGCTACCGCCGAAAGCGCAGAAGTCGTCCGTATCACCGGTAGTGGCCGAGGCGCGCGAGCAGATCGACAAGCTCGCCGCCCCGTCCGCCGCTTCGGGCGCCGTGCAACGCGCGGTCGAATTGGCTCGCACAGCGTTTCGATTCATGCTCGACCAACTCGGTACCGGAAACCCCACCGATTTGCCCGAATTCCCCGACACTCCCAAAAGCACGCTGGGGAAGTACCTCCCCTACCTCGACCAGGCGATGCGCGACTACGGGATCGACACCCCTGAGCGTGCGGCCGCATTTCTCGCGCAGGTCGGGGTGGAGACCGACGATCTGAAAACCCTCGAAGAATACGGTGACAAGTCCTACTTCGAACGGAATTACGGGTCGCGTAACGACCTCGGAAACGAGCGGGCCAGTGACGGTACCGCATTCCACGGTAGAGGCGCCCTGCAGTTGACCGGCCGCACCAACTATCGGAACGCCGGTAATGCCCTCGAGGTCGATTTCGTCGAAGACCCCGACAAAGCCAAAGACCCTGAGTACGCGTTCGCCACCGCGGGATGGTATTGGGATTCCAAGGATTTGAACGCCGACGCGGATAAATCAGATATCGACGCGATCACATATGCGATCAACGGCGGTAGCAACGGTAGTGCGGAGCGCCGGGAGAATTACGACCGCGCGCGCAAGGTCCTCGACGCGGAATGATCGGGTGGCACCTGGTCACGAAACCATATGCCACCCAAAGCATCAATCCTCTTGGGGCAGAAACTGTTTCGCGTACTCGTACCCTTCGGTACCTGCGGCCGCCGCCTTGGCGTAAACCAGATGCACGACACCGGTTTTGAAGGTGTTGGACGAAAGCAGTTCCAGCGGAAGCGGGGCGTCGGTCTCCTCGAACAGTCGCAGGCCCTTGCGCACCGCGATCGGGTGCACCAGCAGGTGCAGTTCGTCCAGGAGCCCGACCTCGAGCAACTGACGGACAACCGACACCGATCCGCTGATGCCGATGGGTGCGTCGCCGGGCTCGTTCTTCAGCGCCGTGACGGCTGCCACCAGATCACCGTTCAACACCTCGGAATTGCGCCAGGTAAAGGTCAGATCCTGATGGGAGACCACGATCTTGCGCGCGTCGCCGAGCCTCTCGGCCATTTCGGCGTCCACATCGCCCGCGAGCTCGCGTTCCGGCCAGGCGCTGGCGAAACCCTCGTAGGTCTTGCGGCCGAGCAGCAGTGTATCGGCGGCGCCGAGCTGGCCGTCGACGGCCGTGGCCATCTCCTCGTTGAAGTACGGGAAGTGCCAATCCTGGGGATTCTCGACTACGCCGTCGAGTGCGATGAACAGTCCCGCGGTGATTTTCCGCATCGGTCTCTCCTTGGTCGGTGGTTGATGCCGCGTCACCAGATCAGACGGACCGGAGCCGGATAAATCATCGCTCGCGGGCTCGCCTATTCGGGCGATCGGCGATGTAGAGCGAGTTGGAGTTCGAGCAAAAGACGATCGGCGGGATCGGTGAGATCCATGCCGAGAATGTCCTCGACCCGACGGATCCGGTAGCGCAGCGTATTCGGATGCACCTGGAGTGCCGTCGCGGCATTGCGCACATCGCCGTGTTCGCGCAGATAGGTCTCGACGCTCCCGCACAGGTTCGCGGAGTGCTTGCGGTCGTAGTCCAACAGCTTGCGCAACCGCGGATCGTGCAGTTGCGCCCGTGCGCCGACGAGGTCGAGAATTTCACCGAGCAGTACCGCGGTGCGTGATTCGGCCAGCGTGGTCACCCGGCCGCGCGGATAGGTCGCGGCAGTACTGTCGAGGACCCGGTCCACCTCGGAGCGCGCACCCGCGACATGGGCCAGATCCGGAACGGGACATGCGATGGCGGCGCGCAATTCGAGCTTCGCCTCGAGTTGTTCGACCAGCTGACGGGTCCACCCGGTCACCGTATGCGCCGATCGATACTGCGGCAGCAGCACATACACCCGGTCGCCGACGACGGTGGTCACCGAATCACCGCGAAATGAGCTGGCCCGCAAGCGAAGCATATCGCCGAGGGCGGCGGGCGATTTCCCACCGGGTGCGACTCCGAAGCCGACTACCGCGGCCGGACCGGTCAGTGGCAGATTCAATGCACTCGCCACCGCAGGCACATCGGCGGTGCCACCATCGGTTCCGAACAGCCGTCGAATCAGCAGTGCCTCGGTGGAGGGCGCGTCCAGACTGCGCGAAATCAGCCGGGCGGCAATGGCCGAGGCACCACGCAGGATCTCCGCGGCTTCCGGTTCGAACGGCCGCTCGCCCTGCTGCAGCCAGATCGCGCCGAGTAGCCGGGGTGCACTCGCCTCACCATGGTCCCGAATGCTCACCACCAGGCGGCGCTTGATATCCAGCTCTTCGTGCGCCGGTATGTCGATGACGTCGTCGCAACCGCGCAGCCGATCGAAGACGCCCCACTCGCGCAGCACCCGCAGATAGTCGCGCGGCCCCTCCCGGCCGAGGATGGACAGCACCCGTAGCTGGTCGGCCGCCTGATCGGATGCCGAATACGCGAGCACATGCGATTGCGGGTCCTCGATGGACACCATTCCGCCCGCGTTCTGGGCGACCATCTGCGCCAATCCGAACAGGTCCAGGTCCGCGGCCGTCAATTCACCCTCGCCAGCCACGACCGCTGCCCACTTTCATACGACTCGCCAATCCGGTCATCCCATCTTTGTCCGCTTGTCCGATTCTGCGGGCTGTTTTGCCGTGTTGACTTCGGCTCACCGTCATATACCAGCAAGGAGGACTCATGGACGCCATCATGTCCACGCCACGCCCGGCCAACGAGCCGGTCGGCGCCTTCGCACCGGGCAGCGCCGAACGCGCACGATTGCGGGCGAAGCTGACCGAACTCGCCGGCACACCGACCGAGGTCCACCATGTCATCGGCGGCGAGCACCGCCGCACCTCGGGTAAAAGCATCGACATCGTGCAGCCGCACAATCATGCCGCCGTTCTCGGCACCCTGACCGTCGCCGAGGCCCGCGATGTCGAGGATGCGATCGCGGCGGCCGCGGCCGCCGCACCGGGCTGGCGGGCGCTGTCGTTCGACGATCGCGCCGCGATCTTCTTGCGGGCCGCGGATCTGCTCTCCGGCCCGTGGCGCGAAACCGTCTCCGCCGCAACCATGTTGGGGCAGTCCAAGACCGCGTACCAGGCTGAGATCGATGCACCGTGCGAACTGGTCGATTTCTGGCGCTTCAATGTGCATTTCGCCCGGCAGATCCTGGCCGAGCAGCCGATCTCGACTCCGGGTGTATGGAACAAGGTCGAATACCGCCCGCTCGAGGGTTTCGTCTACGCGATCACCCCGTTCAACTTCACCGCGATCGCGGGCAATCTGCCGACCGCGCCCGCCCTGATGGGCAATACCGTCCTGTGGAAGCCCTCGCCCACCCAGGCGGTCGCCGCCTATTGGACGATGAAACTGCTGGAGGCCGCCGGACTGCCGCCCGGTGTCATCAATATGGTGCACGGCGCGGGTCCGAACATCTCCGATGTCGCGCTCACCGATCGCCGCCTGGCGGGCATCCACTTCACCGGTTCGACCGCGACCTTCCAGCATCTGTGGCGTTCGGTCGGAATGAATATCGCGGGCTACAACACCTATCCGCGCCTGGTCGGTGAGACCGGCGGCAAGGATTTCGTCCTGGCGCACAGCTCCGCGGATCCGGACGTGCTGACCACCGCGCTGATCCGCGGCGCCTTCGACTACCAGGGCCAGAAGTGCTCGGCCGCCTCGCGGGCCTTCATCCCGAAATCGGTGTGGGCCCAGATGGGCCGCGATCTCATCGATAAGGTCGGCTCGCTGAGCTACGGCGATGTCACCGACTTCGCGCATTTCGGTGGCGCGGTCATCGACCGGCGCGCCTTCGATCGCAATGCCGATGCCATTGCCCGCGCCAAGGCCACGCCGGGCCTGACCATCGCGGTGGGCGGACATGCCGACGACAGCGTCGGATATTTCGTCGACCCGACCATCCTGCTCGGCGACGACCCCACCGACAAAGCGTTCAGCACCGAATACTTCGGCCCGATTCTGGCGGTCCACGTCTACGACGATTCGGTCCCCGGATCCTTCGATGCGGCCCTCGAACTGGTCGACGGCGGTTCGGCCTACGGCCTGACCGGCGCGATCATCGCCGACGACCGCAATGCGGTGGCCACGGCGACCGAAAGCCTGCGCTTCAGCGCGGGCAACTTCTACATCAACGACAAACCCACCGGCGCGGTCGTCGGTCAGCAGCCCTTCGGCGGATCCCGCGCGTCGGGCACCAATGACAAGGCCGGTTCGCCGCAGAATCTGCTGCGCTGGACCTCCGCCCGCACCATCAAGGAAACCTTCGTCCCGCCGATCGAGCACACCTATCCGCACCAGGCGCCCGAGGAGATCTGATGGCCATTTCCGGTCTGCTTCGCCCAGCCGTGCTGGCCGCCTCGCGCTCACCGCGCATGGAGCGCACCGTCACCCGCATGTCGACGACCAAAAAGGTGGTGGACCGTTTCGTCGCCGGTGATTCCGAGCCCGATGCGATTGCGGCCGTTTCGAATCTGCTGAGTTCGGGTCGATATATCACCGTCGACTACCTCGGTGAGGACACCACCGATATCGAGCAGGCACGCGCTACTGTGGCGCGCTATCTGTCACTGCTGTCATTGCTCACGGTATTGCGCGAGTCCGGAACGATTGGTCCACTGGAGGTTTCACTCAAACTCTCGGCGCTCGGCCAAGCCCTGCCCGCGGACTGTCGTGCGATCGCCCGCGAGCACGCACACCAAATCTGTAGCGCAGCGGCGGAAGCGGGGGTGCTGGTGACCATCGACGCGGAGGATCACACCACCACCGATTCCACCCTGTCGATCGTGCGGGAGTTGCGCTGCGAGTTCCCCTCGCTCGGTACCGTCCTGCAGGCCTATTTGCGGCGCACCGAGGCCGACTGCCAGGAATTCTCCGGTCCGGGATCGCGAATTCGCCTGTGCAAGGGCGCATATCGGGAACCCGCGTCGGTGGCGTATCAGAGCCGGGCCGAGGTCGATCAGTCCTATCTGGACTGCCTGCGAGTGTTGATGAAAGGTGACGGCTATCCGATGGTCGCCACCCATGATCCGGCACTCATCGAGGCCGCCGGGGTGTTTGCCGGAGCAACCCAGCGCACCCCGGACGATTTCGAATTCCAGATGCTCTACGGCATCCGCGATGCCGAACAGCGCCGACTCGTCCGCGAAAGCCGACACGTCCGGGTCTACGTGCCCTATGGCGATCAGTGGTACGGCTACTTCATGCGCCGACTCGCCGAACGCCCGGCCAATATGGCGTTCTTCCTGCGCTCACTGCGACCGGGCAGCCAGCACTGATCCCCAGCTCGGCGGCCTTGCGGGCAATTTGCCGGCCGCGACGATAAATGGCCTGCACGGAAAGCTGAACTCGACGCGTGCACGAAGCACGGCGAGGACATGACAGAGCGAAATTGGCAATCAACCGATGCTCCAGTGGCATCGGTCGATACAGAAACGGTCTTGGACAGGCATCAGTCCAGAGCCATACCCTTCTGACACGTTCGAGCGGAAGTGACCTAACCCACAATTCCGCTCGCGCACAGGAGGAAGCCAATGTGTGGATATAGCTGTTCTGTCGGCATTTTCGGCGGTATGAGCGAAACCGATGCCGCATGACTGATCACCGGATTCTCATTACCGGCGCCGGGGGCGGTATCGGCACGCTGATGCGGCCGCGCCTACGGCGACCCGATCGGGTACTGCGGCTGCTGGATCTGACCGAACTTCCCGCGCCGACCGCAGGCGAACGGGTCGAGTTCGTCACCGGATCGCTCACCGATCCGGCCATCATGGCCGCGGCCTGCCGGGATGTGGATGCGATCGTCCATCTCGGCGGGATCAGCCGGGAAGACAGCTGGGACAACGTACTCGCTGTCAATATCGATGGCACGCATGCGGTTTTGGAGGCGGCGCGGCAGGCCGGTGTCGCGCGGGTCGTGCTCGCCTCGAGCAATCATGCCGTGGGTTTCCGCGCCGTGGGCGATGAACCGATTTCCGGTGACGCCTCGCCCCGACCCGATACCTATTACGGTGTCAGCAAAGTGGCCGTCGAGGCGCTGGGCAGTCTCTATCACTCCCGATTCGGTATGGATGTGATCTGCGTTCGGATCGGCTCCTGCTTCGAACGTCCCCACGACGCGCGCGGGCTGTCGATGTGGTTGTCCCCCGATGATTGCGCGCGATTATTCGAAGCCTGCCTGGCCGCCGAACGCCCCGGCTACCGGGTGATATGGGGCGTCTCCGCCAATACGCGTGCGGTCGTATCCCTGCGCGAGGCCGAAGAACTCGGCTACCGGAGCCGCGATGATGCCGAACAGTTCGCCGCCGATATCGCCGCTGTCGGCGATCCCGGTCCATGGCTTATCGGTGGCCCGTTCATAGAAACTCCACTCGGCAAACCGAATCCGCTCTGACCGCCACCGAAAACGCATCATCCGATACCCAGACGGCATCGCCTTTCTCCGAAATTCACACCATCGGCATGTGACGCTGATGAAAATTTGCTCCAGCGCGAAAGAAGTGCAGCACAATGCAATTAAAAAATATGACGACCGCACCGAAATCGGCACTCGCGTCCAATGTCAAATTTCTCTATTTCTTCGGCGCGCTCGGCGGCATTCTCTTCGGCTACGACCTCGGGGTCATCTCCGGTGTGCTGTTGTTCATCAAGAAGTCCTGGCAGCTGTCCTCGGTGACGCAAGGTGTGATCGGCGGCTGCCTGGCCGCCGGCGCGGTGATCGGCGCGGCCATCGCCGGACGGATCACCGATCGGCTGGGTCGGCGACGAACCATCATGGTGGCGGCCGCGGTCTTCGCGGTCGGCGCACTGGGCTGTGCGCTCGCACCCGATGTGGCGGTGCTGGTGATCGCCCGTTTCATTACCGGTATCGCAGTGGGATGTTCGTCGGCGACCGTACCCACATACCTGTCCGAACTCGCCCCGACCAGGGCACGCGGTGCCCTGTCGACATTGAACCAGCTGATGATCGTGTCGGGCATCCTGATCGCCTACATCGTCGACTGGGCGCTGTCCGGCAGCGGGAACTGGCGCATGATGTTCGCGGTCGCGGCGATTCCCGCGGTGGTGCTATTGGCGGGCATGTCGACGCTGCCGGAGACGCCGCGCTGGCTGGTTCATGCCGGGCGCGAGGAGCAGGCGCGGGCCGTGCTTGCCGGTACCCACCGCGCCGATGAGATCGAAGCCGAGATCAGCAGCATTCGCTCGGTTATTCGATCCGATGAACAGCAGAAGGGGCGGCTGCGCGATCTTTTGGCGCCGTGGGCGCGGCCCGCGTTGGTGGTGGCGCTTATTCTGGCTGTCGGACAACAGTTCTCGGGTGTCAATGCGGTGAATGTATACGCGCCGACCATGTTCAAGGATCTCGGATTCGAAAATTCGACCTCACTGTTGGCGTCCATTGTGCTCGGTGCGATCAAGGTGGCATTCACGGCCTGGGTGATCTTCGTCGTGGACCGTTGGGGCCGAAAGCCTTTGCTGCTGCTCGGCAATGTTTGTATGGCCTCGTCGCTGTTCCTGCTCGGTGCCATTGTGCTCGGCGTGCACAATCACGCTATTACCGGCCTGACGACCCTGATTCTGCTCAATGTCTACCTCGCGGGTTACGAATTGGGCTGGGGCGCGGTGGTGTGGGTGATGATGGCGGAAATCTTCCCGCAGCGGGTGCGCGGTGTCGGCATGGGCGTCGGCAGTGTCGTGCTGTGGAGTTCGACCTTCGCCATCACCTTCCTGTTCCCGGTGATGAATGATCATCTCGGACTCGGTTATTCGGCATGGATCTTCGCCGGAGTCAGTGTGGTGATGTTCCTGCTGGTGCAGCGGTTCGTACCGGAGACCAATGGACGCAGTCTGGAGCAGATCGAGTTGGAGTTGCGGGCCCGGGTCAGCGGTACGTCCGCATGAGCGTGGCCTGCGCGGTCTATGTTTCGAATGCCGACAGTCGCGACATCTCGGTGCTGCGACTCGACGACGACGGTGCATTGACGCTCGTCGAGTCGCGGCCGGTGGACGGGGCGGTAATGCCCTTGGCGATGAGTCCGGACCACCGGTACCTCTACGCATCACTGCGCTCGGCGCCCTTCGCGGTGGCGGTGTTCGCAATAGATCCGGCGACGGGGCGGTTGACACCACTGTCGACCGCACCATTGCCGGACAATATGGCCTATCTCGCGACGGATCGAAGCGGGCGCTACCTGCTCAGCGCGTCGTATTCGGGCCACAAAATCGCCGCCCATCCGATCGCGGCCGATGGCGTCGGAGCGCCGATCGCACTGGAATCGACTCCGCCACATGCTCATTCGATACTCACCGATCCGTCGAACCGCTATCTGTTCGCGGCTTCGCTCGGCGGTGATGCGATTCTGCAGTACCGCTTCGATGCCGGAACCGGGCGGTTCACGCCGAATGAGCCGCCGCTGGTCGAGACCGCACCCGGCGCCGGTCCGCGGCATCTCGTATTCCATCCGTCCGGCTCGTTCGCCTTCGGGACGAATGAGTTGGACGGCACGGTGAACAGTTACCGCTTCGAATCCGCCACGGGCACACTGACTCTTATTGCCTCTGCATCGGTCCTGGCGCCGCAGTCCAATTGGGTCCCCTGGACTTCGGAGCTGCGCGCCACACCCGATGGCCGCTATCTGTATGTCGCCGAACGGACTTCGAGCACGATCACCGGATTTCGCATCGATCCGATGGCCGGGCTGCTCGATCCGCTCGGATCCACACCTACCGAGACCCAGCCGCGCGGATTCGCCATCGATCCGAGCGGGCGGTTGCTGGTGGCCGCGGGGCAGCGGTCCGATCGCGTCATGAGCTACGCCATCGATCCCGCGACCGGCTCGCTCACCCCGCGACAGCGGCTCGACGTCGGCCGCGACCCCAACTGGGTCGAGATCATCGCTCTCCGATGAATACCTTCGAGGTATCGGTTGATGCCGAATTAGCGTTGGACGAGTATCAGTACCGAGTCATAGCCTGCGGAGAGCGCAATCTGCGGGCGAGGCGGAGTGCACGCCCCAACGCAGGAGGAGAACGATGTCGATGCTGTCGCTGGAGCAGGTCCGCGGCTTCGTCACGGTGGCTGAGGAGGGCAATTTCCGGCGGGCCGCCGAACGCCTGCGCATGACGCAGCCCCCGCTGAGCCGCCAGATCCAGAAGCTCGAGCGCGATATCGGCGTGGACCTGTTCGACCGCACCCAGCGCCAGGTCCAGCTGACTGCGGCCGGAGAGGTCTTCCTGACCGAGGCGCGCCGCCTGCTTGCCCTGGCCGGTGCGGCGCCTGGCACCGCGCGCCTGGTCGCCGCAGGCGGCGCGGGGACGGTGCGGATCGGATTCACCGCGGCGTCGGGCTTCGGCTTTCTCGGCCGGTTCTTGAATCACGTCGAGGGCGGACTCGACCGCGTCGAGATCGTACTGCGCGAGATGGTGAGTTCCGACCAGTTCGAGAACCTGCGCAGTGGCAGCCTCGATCTGGCGCTGGCCCGCCCGCCGTTCGACCGCACCGAATTCGATTCACGGCTGGTGCACTCCGAGGACTTGATCCTGGCCGTACCGCAACAGCACAAGCTGGCCGGGGACGATCCGATCGCGATCGAGGAACTGGGCGGCGAAACGCTGCTGGTGTACGCGCCGGGACCGGCCCGCTATTTCGCTGATCTGGTCTCCGGCATCCTCGCTGCCGTGCCCTACACCGCCACCCACGAACTCACCCAGGTGCACACCATGCTCGCGCTGGTGGCCGCCGGACGCGGCCTGGCCCTGGTACCGGAAACCGCCACCCATCTGCATCCCGACGGCGTGCGGTTCCGGCCGCTCATCGGCGTCGAGGATCCTGTTGTCCTGCACGCGATCTGGCGGCGCGACTGCGCCAATCCGGCGCTGCACCGAGTCATCGAACTGCTCGATTCGCTGCCGCCCGCGCCCTGAAAGGAACGATATGTCCCAGCCGTCCGCCGACGAGGTCTTCCTGGACACCGACCTCGTCGAAGTAGAGCGAATCGTCGCCGCGGCGTCCGACGCCGCGGGCCCCATCGCCGCCACCACACCTACCGAACGCGCACAGTGGCTCACCGATATCGCCGACGCCCTCGATGCGGCGGCCGATGAACTCGTACCGCTCGCCGCGGCCGAGACCCATCTGCCCGAAACACCGCGCCTGCGTGGTGAATTGACCCGCACCACCTTCCAACTGCGGCTGTTCGCCGAGGTGCTCGCCGATGGCGAATTCCTCGCCGCCACTGTGGATCACGCCGATCCGAGCTGGCCGATGGGACCGCGCCCCGATATCCGGCGCAGCCTCGTACCGATCGGTCCCACACTCGTTTTCGCCGCGAGCAATTTTCCGTTCGCCTTCAGCGTCGCGGGCGGCGATACCGCCTCGGCATTGGCGGCGGGCTGTCCTGTCGTCCTCAAGGCACATCCGGGTCACCCACGGCTGTCCGAACGGACCGGCGCGATCGTGCGGGAAGCGCTGACGGCAGCCGGTGCACCGACCGGGACCTTCGCGGTCATTCACGGCGTAGCGGCGGGCACCACCGCCTTGCGCCATCCGGATATCGCGGCCGCATCGTTCACCGGTTCCTTGGCGGGCGGGCGGGCGCTGTTCGATATCGCATCGTCGCGACCGCGCCCGATCCCGTTCTACGGCGAACTCGGCAGCGTCAATCCGGTGGTGGTCCTGCCCGGCGCGATCCGCAACCGTGCACAGCAGGTCGTCGACGGTTTCGTCGGATCGTTCACCCTCGGTGCCGGACAGTTCTGCACCAAGCCCGGCATACTGCTGATGCCTTCGGGTCATGGGCTCACCGACGCGTTGACCGCCGCGGTCGCGTCCGCGCCACAACAGCCGCTGCTCAACGAACACATCGTCAACGGCTTCCGATCGCGCGTCACCACATTGCGCGAAAATCCCACCGTCACCGCACTTTCGGCGCCGTCCATCGACACCGATCAGTTCGCACCGAGCTTGCTGAGCGTGCGCGCCACGGATTTCCTGTCGGCCGGCGCGGCCCTGCAGGCAGAATGCTTCGGCCCGGCGGCGCTGGTCGTCGAATACGCGAATCCCCATGAGCTGGTACAGGTTCTGCGGCAACTCGAACCCGGCCTCACCGCGACGATCGTGGCGGAGAACTCCGAGATCGACGATGTCCGCCCCCTCCTGCCCGCCCTCACCGCACTCGCGGGCCGACTGCTGTGGAACGACTGGCCCACCGGGGTCACCGTCAGCTGGGCCCAACAGCACGGCGGCCCCTATCCGGCCACCACCGCACCGACCACCACCTCGGTGGGCACCGCCGCGATCGCCCGCTTCCTGCGCCCGATCGCCTGGCAGGGCTTCCCGGATGAACTGCTCCCACCCGCCCTGCGCGAAGCCAACCCGTGGCGGCTGCCGCGCCGCGTCGACGGAAAGCGAGACTGAGATGTCCCCCGTGATCACCGATGTTCGACTGACCCCGATCCTCATCGCCGATGCTCCCCTGCTCAATGTCGGTGGCGTGCACCAGCCGTATACGCCGCGGCTGATCGTCGAAATCGAAACCGACAGTGGCACTCGCGGTCTCGGCGAAACCTATGGCGACCAGGTGTACCTCGATCGTGCCACCGACCTCGCTGCGCAACTGATCGGTATGCCGGTCGCCGCTGTCAACGCCATCCGGCTACTCGGCGCGAACAACACCGGGCAGGTGCTGATCGACAACCCTATCGCGGGTGGACTGCGCGGCACCCTCACCACCGACAAGGTCCGCCTCAGCGTGATATCGGCCTTCGAATCCGCCGCACTCGACGCCCACGGTCGCGAACTCGGACTACCGGTGCACGCCTTGCTGGGCGGTAAGGTCCGCGACCGGGTCGACTACTCCGGCTACCTGTTCTACAAATGGGCCGAACATCCGGTCCCCGACGCGCCGTCCGACGATTGGGGTGAGGTCATCGATCCCGACGGCGTCGTCCGTCTGGCCGAAAAGTTCGCCGCCCACGGCGGATTCCGCTCGTTCAAGCTCAAGGGCGGCGTATACCCGCCCGAGGAGGAAGTCGCCGCGATCGAGGCACTGGCCAAGGCATTTCCGGATCATCCGCTACGGCTGGATCCCAATGGCGGCTGGTCGCTGAGCAGCGCGATAACGGTCGCCGAACAACTTTCCGGCGTTGTCGAATATCTCGAAGACCCGACCGCCCGCCGCGCGGATATGGCGCAGGTGCATCGCCGCACCGGAATGCCGTTGGCCACCAATATGATCGTCACCTCGATCGAGGAGGTGCGGCCCGCCTTCGATATCGATGCCGTCCAGATCGTGCTGTCCGACCATCACTTCTGGGGCGGACTCTTCGCCACCCGTGACCTCGCCGCCGTCTGCCATACCTACGGTAAAGGCGTCAGCATGCATTCCAACACCCACCTCGGAATCAGCCTGGCGGCAATGACCCACGTCGCCGCCACCGTGCCCGAATTGACCTACGCCTGCGACACCCACTACCCGTGGCAGCCCGAGGATGTAATCACCGAACCCATCGTTTTCGAAGCGGGCGCCGTCACCGTCCCCGACGCACCCGGCCTCGGCATCCAACTCGATACCGACGCACTGGCGCGCCTGCATGAGCGTTGGAAAGCCTTGCCGCAGTGGCACAATCGCGATGACATCGCGGGCATGCGCCTGCTCGATCCGACCTACCGGCCGCCGACCTCACCCAAATACTGAGGCAGCGGTCCAGGCGAGGGCGCGTAGCGGAAACGAGCCCATCCCCCGCACCGGTGCGGGCAGTGCGACCAGCCTGGCGCCGGTGTCGGGGACCGCCTCGAGGTTCGTCATCTGCTCGATGATCGGGATTCCGGCACCGAGCAGCGTGTGGTGGCACGGCCGCGTCGGTACCGACGTGTCGTCGATATCGAGCGAGTCGATGCCGACCAGCGCCACATTGGCGGCGACCAGCGCATCCGCGACCTCACCGACCAGGAACGGATGCCCGGGACCACGGTAGGCGGCCGAACCCCACCACGCCGACCATCCGGTGTGCACGAGTACCGCCTTACCCCATAACCGCGCCGGGTCGCCGAGCACATCCGGTCCCACCGCGCGGATACCCGCCGCGGGAATCATGACGATCGGCACGTTGAACAGCCGTTCCAACGGCAATTCGGCGATATCGGCGCCATCGGCGTGGTACTGGAACGGCGCGTTGATATAAGTGCCGGTGTTGCCGACGGTATTCACACGCGCGATCTCGTAGGTCATATCGATCAGCGCCGACCCCTCACGCGCGACATGCGTGGTGACCTGCGGACCAGGCAGATCCGCAGAGGTGAGCATGCCGTCGGAGATCGGATGAGACAGCTCGACCACCGCCTTGCTCATGATGAAGACCGTACTCGCCGATCCCACGCCACGCGCCGAGCCGACGTTCTTCAGCCCTCACTTTTCGTTATGACGTCCTCCAGAACCCGTATCGCCTGATCATTGCCCTCGTGCCGGAAGTTCGGGCATGGTCGATCTACGTATCTGGACACCGGCGGACAGGATTATTCATGGGCGGCGATCGGCGACCCCACATCGTGGTGATGGGCGTGACGGGCTGCGGCAAGTCGACGATCGCGCGGCAGGTTGCCGAGATGACGGGCACCGATTTCCTGGATGCCGATGATCTGCATCCCCCGTCGAATATCGCGAAGATGGCGGCGGGCATTGCGCTGACGGACGCGGACCGGGCACCGTGGCTCGAGGCCATACGTGACTGGATGCGGATGCGGGGTGGCGGTGTCGTGGCGTGTTCGGCGCTGCGGCGACGGTATCGGGATGTGCTTCGAAATGTCTCGGCGCCGGTCGCATTCGTGCATCTCGACGGCGCGCCCGCCACGATTCGGGCGCGTCTGACGGCACGACGCGGGCATTTCATGCGGCCCGACCTGCTCGATTCCCAACTCACAGTGCTCGAGCCCCTCGAGCCGGACGAGTTCGGGCTCGTAGTGGACATCGGGGCGGCGCCGGAAGAAATCGCTCGGTCGGTGGTCGATTTCGTGCGGGGCCGGGCGGTGCCGCGGTGAGTGCGCATCGAAGTTTCGATATCGAGGGCAAGATCGCCCTCGTGACCGGCTCTAGCCGCGGTATCGGTTATGCGCTGGCTACCGGGCTCGCCGAGGCCGGAGCCACTGTCGTGCTCAATGGCCGTCACGCGGCGGCACTGGCCCGCAGCCGGGACGAGATCGCGGACAAGACCGGGGCCGCAGTCCACCTCTGCGTCTTCGATGCGACGGACTCCGCGCAGGTGAGCGCGGCGGCACAGCAGGTCGAGGCCGAGATCGGCCCGGTCGATATCGTCGTGAACAACACCGGCGTGCAGCACCGCAGCCCGCTGCTCGACTTCTCCGACGCCGATTTCCGTCGCGTCCTCGATACGAACCTTTTCAGCGCCTTCTGTGTGGGCCGCGAATTCGCCCGCGCGATGGTCGAACGCGGTCGCGGCAAGATCGTCAATATCTGTTCGGTGCAAAGCGAATTGGGTCGGGTGGGTATCGCGCCGTACGCGGCCAGCAAGGGCGGTCTGAAGATGCTCACCCGCGGCATGTGTGCGGATTGGGCGCCGCTCGGACTGCAGGTCAATGCGATCGCGCCCGGCTACTTCGACACCGAATTGACCTCCGCGCTGGTAAACGATGCTGATTTCAGTGCCTGGCTCACCGGGCGCACACCGGCCGGGCGGTGGGGGCGTACCGAGGAATTGGTCGGCGCGCTGCTGTTTCTCGCCTCCCCGGCGTCGGATTTCGTCAATGGCCAGATCCTGTATGTTGACGGCGGCTTGACCGCCGTCGTCTGATCCATTTCCAGCTCGAAAGGCAACCGTGCCGAACATCAGCCGTCCCCGAATCCACCTCGGTCCCGATTCCGATTCCGCGCTGGCCCGGGGAATCGAGCAAGGCGGCGGCGTACTCGTGCCACTCGCCGACGCGGACGCCGTGGTGTGGACGCAGGGACCGACGACCTTCCCCGACCGGCTTCCCGACACCGTGCGCTGGGTGCAGTTGCCCTACGCTGGTGTCGAACCCTGGATCGGCGCCGGGATCATCGATGACGGTCGCGTCTGGACCTCTGCGGCCGGTGCGTATGCGCGCAATGTCGCCGAGCACGCCGTCATGTTGCTGCTCGCGGGTGTACGAGTTCTCGGCGAGCAGATACGCGCGACGTCCTGGCGCAAGGCGGATTTCGATCCTCGCGTCGGGACACTGCACGGCACGACCGTGGCCATCGTCGGCTGTGGTGGCATCGGCCGCGCCATGATTCCCTTGCTCACCGCATTCGGCGCGCGGGTACTGGCGGTCACCCGGTCGGGCACCGCGGTGCCCGGTGCCGCCGAAACGGTCGCAGCGGACCGGACACGTGAAATCTGGTCGCGGGCAGATCATTTCGTACTCGCCGCACCCGCGACAGCGGACACCGCGGGCCTCGTGGATGCGGACGCGCTCGCCAGCATGAAGTCGACCGCCTGGATCGTGAACGTGGCGCGTGGCACGCTCATCGATACCGATGCGCTGGTACGCGCACTCGAGCACGCAACGATCGGCGGCGCTGCCCTGGATGTGACAGAACCGGAACCCCTTCCGGCAGGCCATCCGCTCTGGACGCTGCCCAACGCCATCATCACACCGCACGTCGCCAATCCCGCGACGGGGCTCACCGCGGTACTCGCCGATCACGTCGCGGCGAACGTCGAACGGTTCGCCGCCGGAGAGCCGCTGCTCGCGACCATCGATATCCGACGGGGTTATTGAGCCGTGCGCCCCGCGCTGCTCCTGACGTAGTTGGCGACGACAGAGCGCAGTATTTCGCGCACGGCCTCGGCCGGTTTGGACAGCGCCTGATTGGTCGGGGTCCCCAACGACACCTGGACGGTGATCGCCGGTTCGATACGGCGCAGTTCCAGATTCTCGACGGTCATGATCCGACGGGCCACCGACAATGGTAAAACGGTGGCGCCCAAGCCATTTCGCACGGCCTGCGCCATCAGCGCCACCGACTCCACCTCCCCCACCACATGCGCGCGTTCCAGCGCCTGATCGTAGGCCTGCTCCACCACCTTACGGATCGTGTGCATCGGACCGGGCAACAGCAGCGGCAGTCCCGTCAGCTGCGCGATCGAGACCGCGGCACCGTTCGTACCGGGTAGCCCGGTCCCCGTCGGTGCGACGACCATCAGTTCCTCGGTGAGCAGGCGCTCGAAGGTCACACCCCTGATAGGTCCGGCGTCATACAGCAGCGCCATATCCATCCGGCCGGTCATCATCGCCTCGCTGAGGACACCGCCGAAGTTCTCGTTGATATGCAGCAGAATGCTCGGATATCGTTCGCGCACCGCGGTCAGCAAAGGCAGCGCGATCGCGTTGACCGTGCTGTAGGGCGCCAGCCCGACCGAAACACCGCCTGCCAATTCGCGGCCGACCACACTCACCTCGGCCTGCGCGCTCTGCACCTGGCGCAGGATGATCTGCGCGTGCCGATACAGGGCCCGGCCCGCATCGGTGGGTTCGACGCCTTGTTTGTGCCGGATCAGCAATTGCTGACCGAACTGGGCCTCCAGAGCGGTCATCTGCTGGCTCAGTGCCGGCTGCGCGATGTGCAGGATATCCGCGGCACGGGTGATGCTGCCGGCGTCCACGATGCGTACGAACGAGAACAAACGTCGAGTGTCCACGTCGTCGATCCACCTTTCTCGCAGCACTTCGGCGCGCGCGATATCTATGGCGTGAGTGGGCCGCTTTGCCGCCGCTGGCCCCGACCCGCTCATGCCAGGGTTTCCGTATTGTTGCCTGGCGGAAAGGCGGCGATACCGAATTCCCGGCCGACATGCTGAGCTCACCGGATCGTCGCTGCTCAGAAACCATAGTGGTTCGTTATCACCTCACCCGAAACCGGTATTACCCGCGCCCGGGCGTACCTGCGTAGCGTCCTTATACACCGCACGTTCACTCATACGGTGCTCGCAGTTTCCCACCCCGCGGAGGCATCCATGGCATGGAAGATCGATCTCGTCGCCGATATCGGCGAGAGTTTCGGAGCGTGGACGATGGGCGATGACGACGCACTGCTCGACGTCCTCACCTCCGCCAATATCGCCTGCGGCTTCCACGCGGGCGATCCGCGGACCATGGACCGGACGGTCCGGCAGTGCGTTGCCCGCGGTATCGGTGTCGGCGCGCATCCCAGCTTCCCGGATCTGGTCGGCTTCGGTCGGCGGGCCATGGACCTCTCGGCCGACGAGGTGCGCACCGATGTCCTGTACCAACTCGGCGCACTGCATGCCTTCGCCGTCGCGCACGGCACCACGGTGTCGCATGTGGCACCGCACGGGCGACTGGGCAACCTGGTGGCGACGCGCGCCGACTATGCCGCCGCGGTCGTCGACGCCGTCCGGTCATTCGATCCGAACCTCATCGTGCTCGCCCAGGACGGCGAACTCGCCGACCAGGCTTGCGCACTCGGGATTCGCGTCGGCATCGTCGGCATCGTGGACCGCGCCTATCGCGCCGACGGCACCCTGGTCCCGCGATCGGAGCCGGGTGCGGTCATTCACGACCCCGAGGTGCTCGCCCGGCGCGCGGTCCGCATGGTGACCGAGGAAATCATCGAATCCGTAGACGGCACACGGCTTTCCGTCCGGCCGCACACGCTGCTGTTACACGGTGACAACGCGGACTCGGTGCGCAACGCGCGGGCGATCCGGACCGCGCTCACCGCGGCAGGCGTGCACATCGCCCCGCTATCCGAGGTGCTCGCGGATCGTGCCGGTAAGGAACACGAACCATGTCCGGCCTAGCTTTCCAGGTCTCGGACTGCGGTGATTCCGCTATACGCGTCACCGCACTCGGATCCGACCGGGAAGAATGCTGGCGCGCCGTGCACGCGATCGCGGCGGCCCTGGACACCGCTGGGGACCGCCTCGCGATCACCGGCAGCATCGCGACCTACGATGCCGTGCTCATCGAATTCGACTGCGCGGCAAGCACTCACGCTGACATTCGGCGATTGCTCACATGCCTGCTGAAGGATCCGGTGGCACCGACATCGCGCCCCGCCCGGCATTTCGATATCCCGGTGGTCTACGGCGGCGAGTACGGCCCGGATCTCGACGACGTGGCCGATCAACTCGGGCTGTCGCCGGCCGAGGTGATCCGCGTGCACGCATCCTCACCACTGACCATGCGCTGCTTCGGATCTCCGGGTGGCGCGCCGATGCTCGACGGCCCGGCCTTTGCGCGGCCGATACCTCGACGGGTCGTCCCGCGCCCGCACGTACCCGCCGGAGCGGTGGCGGTGGCCGGTCGACAGGCGGTCGTTTCGGCCCGGCCCGCTCCCGGCGGGTGGGCCGTCATCGGCCGTACCCCGCGCACCATCGTCGATCCGACGACCGAGCCGCTGTCGGCCTTCCGGCCCGGCGATACGTTTCGCTTCCATGCCATCGCGGCCCACGAATGGTCTCGGTTCGAGGGGGTACTGCATGGCTGAGACCATCACCGTGACGACCCCGGGGATCACCGCAATCCAGGATCTGGGTCGGCGCCGAGCCTCGCGGATCGGACAGCTGACCGGCGGTGCGCTCGACCAGTACAGCGCCGAGGTCGCCAACACGCTGGTCGGCAGCGCGCGCACAGCGCCACTACTCGAACTGGTCGCGCTGGATTTCGGTGCGGTCGCGAGCACCGACCTGCTCGTCGCCGTCACCGGTGCACCCGCCGATGTGCGCGTCGACGGTGTCGGCCGCGTCCAGTGGCAACCATTCATCTGGGCCGCGGGGACCGAACTCACCATCGGCGGCATCCGCGACGGGCTCCGGGTCTACCTCGCGGTACACGGCAGGATTTCCGCGAACTACCTGCTCGACAGCTGCGCCCCGGATCCAGTCCTCGGCTTCGGTCGACAACTGAGCGCCGGTGCCAATATCGACGTCGAGGTCGACGGGCCACTGCTCGACCACCCGCACTTCCGAATCCCCCTGTTCTCCTTCGACATCGCGCGACCAGCATTTATCGGAAGCTGGACCATCGATGTCACCGATGGACCCGATATCGCCGAATTCGGCAGCACCGCGACCCGGCTGTTCGAGACCTCGTTCGTCGTCGGTGACAACAGCAACCACATCGGACTCCGGCTCAACCCCGACGGTGCTGTGCCGCAGCGCGGGAGCCGAACCGAGATCCTGTCCCGGGGCGTTCCGATCGGTGCCGTCGAAGTGCCCGCCGGAAACGAACTGCTCGTACTGCACCGCGGGCGCGGCGTCACAGCGGGCTATCCGGTACTCGCGGTCGTCACCGCAACCAGCTTGTCTCGACTGGGCCAAGCCCGGCCAGGTCAACGAATCCAGTTCCGGCACATCAGTATTCCCGACGCGGTGCGCCGTTACCGCGCACAGCAGGCCGCGATCGATCGACTACGCACCCGCGTGACGCGCGCCTACCGCAGCCTCCGAATTCCTCTCCACACCAACACTTTCCACCCGCCGCGCCACCGGCTCAGTCACCTGGAGTACCCATGACCGACACGATCTCTCCGGCCCCGGCCGGGTCCGTGCCCGCCGACCACATGCATGCCGCGCCATCCGGCTCGATCCGCAAGGTCGTACTGGCCGGCTGCGTCGGCATTTTCGTCGAGCTCTACGACAACGGCATCTTCGCCTTCATGGCGACCGCCCTGGCCATCGTATTCTTCGATGTCTCCAAGTCCAGTGACGCATTGCTGCTGGTTTTCGCCGGCTATGCGATTTCGTTCTTCGTGCGTCCGCTGGGCGCGGTGATCTGCGGCATCCTCGGCGACAAGTTCGGCCGCCAGAAGATGCTCGTCTTCGTCATCATGCTGATCAGCGTCGCGACCGCGGGCATCGGCGTCCTACCGACCTACGCGGCCATCGGTGTCGCGGCACCCGGGTTATTGATCGCCTTGCGATTGGCTCAGGGATTCTCGGTCGGCGGCGAGGCCGCCGGCGCGATGACCTTCCTCGCCGAACATTCGCCGGCGGGCAAGCGCGGACTGATCACCAGCTATGCCCAGATCGCCTCCTTCCTCGCACTGCTGACCGGCACCCTCGTCGCCTTCACGATGTCGCCGTGGTTGAACGCCAATGCCATCCATGGCGGCGGATTCGGCAGCTGGGCCTGGCGGATTCCCTTCCTGATCGCGATCCCGATGGGACTGATCGGCTGGTACATCCGCCGCGCCATCAGCGACACTCCGAATTTCGGCAAGCTCAAGGAATCCGGTGGCCTGTCGCGCAACCCGCTGAAAGAAGCATTCGCGACACCTGAACACCGCAGGGCCATGCTGCTCGCGCTGTTCATCCCGTTGATGAATGGCTCCGGCTACTACGTCCTGTTCTCCTATATGCCGACCTTCCTCAAGGGCGACAAGATCGGATTCTCCACCGGCACAGCACTTATCGTCACCGCCGCCAGCCTGGTGGCGATCAGCATCGCGATTCCGTTCATGGGCGCGCTGTCGGACAAGCTCGGCCGTAAACGGGTGATCGCCGGTGCCGCGATCGCGATGGCCATCGGTGCGATCCCCTGCTATGCCCTCATCGCGACCGGCAATTTCGCACTCGCGGTGCTCGGCGCCTGCATCATGGCCGTCATCTTCGCCGGGCACACCGCGGTCATTCATATCCTCATCGTCGAGTTGTTCCCGACCCGGGTGCGGTATTCCGCCTACGGGCTCGGCTACAACATCTCCTCGGCGCTGTTCGGCGGTACCGCACCGCTGCTGATGACCTGGCTCATCCCGCATTTCGGCATTTACGTCCCGGCCGTCTACGCCGTCGCCACCGCGCTCGGCACGCTCGCGGCGGTCAGCACCATCACCGACCGTGCCCACCTGCCGCTGCGCGACACGCTCTGACCACCAGCGGCACCGCCGCCCCCGAGACTAGGAGTGTCATGCCTTTCGACGACTACCGAACCGCCCTCGTCACCGGAGCCAATACCGGCATGGGTGCCGCGATTACCGAGACGCTCACCAAGCGTGGCCTCACCGTCTACGGCCTCGCACGCGATGCCGCGCGGCTCGACGAAGTGGCCGCACGCACGGGAATGATCCCCCTGGCCATCGATATCACCGATACGGCCGCACTCACCGGTGCGGTCGGGCACCTCGACATCGATGTCCTGGTCAACAATGCCGGGGTATCGGCCACCGGGAACATTCTCGACGCGAGTGCCGAATCGGTCGATGCCATGGTCGATGTGAATCTGCGTGCCGTACTGCATCTGTGTCGGCTGCTGCTGCCGGGCATGGTAGAGCGCGACCTCGGCCAGGTAGTCAATATCAGCTCCATCGCGGGTCTGTACAACTTTTACGGCCACACCGCCTATCACGCGACAAAGGCCGCGATCCATCAGATCTCGCGCCAGCTCCGCAATGACGTCATCGGCAAGCGCATCCGGGTCACCGAGATCTGCCCCGGCCGGGTGGAGACCGAAATCTTCGCACGCAATCTCGGCGGCACGCCCGAGGCGATGCGACAGGCCTGGGAGACCTATTTCGAAGGCTACGAATCCATTACGACCAAGGACATCGCCGACACTATCGAATTCGCCATCGACGCACCGCGACACGTGAACCTGGGCCTGATCGAGATCACGCCTACCTTCCAGGTGCCCGGTGGGCTCGAATTCGTCCGGCGCCAGGATTGAGATCGCCGATGCCGATAACCGAATTGCCCTCGCACACACTGGGCGTGGTGGCGCATGCGGCAGGTGATCTCCGCGTCGAAGCCATTGCCCTTGCACCACCGGGACCATCCGAATCGGTCGTCGAAATCGCGTACGGCGGCATCTGTGGATCCGACCTGCACTATTGGACCCACGCAGCCGCGGGTGAATCGATCCTGAAGGCACCGATGCTGCTGGGCCACGAGGTGGTCGGCACGGTGATCCACCAGGCCGCGGACGGCAGCGGCCCGGTGGCGGGTACTCGGGTGGCCGTGCATCCGGCGACACCGGGCGGCAACAGTCCCCGCTACCCCGCCGATCGCCCCAACCTGTCGCCCGGGTGCACATATCTCGGCAGCGCAGCGCAATTCCCCCATACGCACGGCGTGTTCACCCGCTACGCGGTGCTGCCGTCCCGGATGCTGCGACCGTTGCCCGATGGACTTTCGCTCCGAACCGCCGCCCTCGCCGAACCGGCTTCGGTTGCCTGGCACGCGGTTTCGCGCGCGGGACAAGTCGAACGAAAGACTGCGCTGGTGATCGGTTGCGGTCCGATCGGTGCGCTGGTGGTGTCAACGCTGCGCCGGGCCGGCGCCGCCGCGATCACGGCCGTCGACATCTACGACTATCCCTTGGCCATCGCTCGCGAACTGGGCGCGACCACAACCGTGACGGCCGACGACACCGACACGATCGCCGCGGTGGACGCCGACATCGTGATCGAATGCTCCGGCAACCGCTTCGGACTCGAATCCGCCATTCGTGGCGCGACCCGAGGTGGCCGGGTAGTCCTACTCGGGTTGCTGCCCACCGGATTGCAGCCCGCCCCGCTGTCGCTGGTCATTACGCGCGAACTCGAGGTCGTGGGATCGTTCCGGTTCAACGACGAGATCGACGCGGTGCTCGACGCACTCGCCGACGGCACTCTGGTGGTCGAGCCGGTCATCAGCCACGAGTTCGCCGTGCGCGATGCCTTGTCGGCCTTCGCCGTCGCCAAGGATGCCGCGGCCTCCGCCAAAGTGCTGCTCGCGTTCTGAAACCCCACGCCATCCGGAAGCCATCTCTCCCAGGAGGAAAGCATGTCCCCTGTCGCTCTCGCCGACCGTGTCGAGCGGATGCGGGAATCACCGAGCGTCATCGCCGCACAACGGGTTCGCGAGTTACGCGCGGCGGGGCGGGAGATCCTCGATCTGACCGTCGGCGAACCGGATTTCGACACCCCCGGCCATGTGAAATCCGCGGCGATCGCGGCCATTGCCGCCGGGCTCACCAAATACACTGCGGTGAACGGCATTCCGGAACTGCGGCAAGCCATCGCAGCGCGGATATTCGATCGCACCGGAATTACGGTGAGCGATAGCGAGATCACCGTCGGCGGCGGCGCCAAGCAGGTCATCTTCATGGCGCTGATGGCGACGATCGACGAAGGTGACCAGGTCATCGTGCCGTCACCGTACTGGGTGTCCTACCCGGATATGGTCGCCCTGCACGGTGGCACGCCCATTGTCGTGGACTGCCCCGAAACGGACCGATTCCTGCTCACCGCCGCGAAATTGGAGGCGGCGATCACACCGGCCACGAAATGGGTGATCCTCAACGGGCCGTCCAATCCGACCGGCGCGGTATACAGTGCGGCCGAACTCGCGGCGCTCGCCGAAGTGCTCGAGCGGCACCCGCACGTGAGCGTCCTGTGCGACGAGATCTACGACGAGATCGTCTTCACCGACCAGCGCACCGCGAGCCTGCTGTCGGTGGCGCCGCAGCTGCGCGATCAGATCCTCGTCGTCAACGGCGTGTCCAAGGCGTATGCGATGACCGGCTGGCGGATCGGCTACGCCGTCGGGCATCCGCGGCTCATCGCGGCAATCAATAAACTGCAGTCGCAGAGTTCGTCGTGCCCGTCCTCGATCAGCCAGGCGGCCGCGGCCGCGGCGATTTCCGGCGACCAGACCTTCGTCGCGGAGTCGATCGCGAGCTACCGCGCGCGCCGCGACCTCATCTTCGATCTGCTCTCCGACGTGGACGGACTCACCCCGGTGCGGCCGCAGGGGGCGTTCTACCTGTTCATCGGATGCGCCGGACTCCTGGGCAAACGGACACCGGACGGACGCGTGCTACGCGACGACCAGGACGTCGTTTTGTATCTGCTCGACTCCGCCTCGGTCGCGACGATCCAGGGCTCCGGCTACGGCGCGCCGTCCTACCTGCGTATCTCCTTCGCCACCTCGGCGGACGTGCTGCGCACCGCCGCCTCCGAAATCGCGAAAGCCGTTGCCGCACTGAGCTGACCACAGCCAACCCTTACGGAGAATCCATGGTCCACGTCACCACCAAGATAGACCGCGCCGACCGCGCACTCATCGACGAACTCGGCACGTTCTCGGCCGCCACCATCCACGAGGCCCAGGGCCGCTTGGGCGCACTCGATTCGGATATCAAACCCATCGACCGCGATATGTCCTTCTGCGGATCCGCATTCACCGTCGTCTGCCACCCCCGCGACAACATCATGCTGCAGGTCGCGATCAGTTACGCCCAGCCCGGCGACGTCCTCGTGGTGGCATCCGGCGACCAGCCCGCCGGGCAATTCGGCGACGTCCTCGCCAATGCCTGTGTGGCCCGCGGCATTTCCGCGCTTGTCACCGACGGCGGTGTGCGCGATACCCGAGAGATCCGCGAACTCGGATTCCCGGTCTTCGCCAAGCACGTCTGCATCGAGGGCACCGTCAAGGAAACACTCGGCCCTATCAACCAGCCGCTGGTCTTCGGCGGCCAGATCATCTACCCCGGCGATATCGTCAAGGGCGACTGTGACGGCGTCGTCGTCATCCGACGCGAAGAAATCCGATCCGCAATCGCCGCCTCCCGCGCACGCGACACCGCCGAGGCCGCCTACATCGAACGCTACAAAACCGGTGAGACCCCCATCCAGGTCTCGAACCTGGCCGCGATCCTGGAAGCCAAAGGTCTCACCGTCGACCAGTAGACCTCGCTCGAGGTGATCTCCGTCGACGTCATCCAGGCTGCCCCGGACGCGGCCGAGGCGGGCACATCGACCGGCACGGTAACCCGATACCCGTATGCTGAGTTCGATCGCCGCGGTGGTGCTCGGCGGTTCGTCGCTGTCCGGCGGCACGGCGTCGGTCGGCGCCGTCTGCGGTGCGGTGTTGTTCACCTCGCTGATCAACGGGTTCGCCATACTCGGCATCTCGCGGTACTACCGCCCGGTCGCGGTCGGCACGGTGCTGTCGCGGGCCGCCGCAATCGCCCGCTTCCGAAAGTAGGTCGAGGACATGACGATTCATACACCGGATACCACCGCCGTGGTGCTGCGCGGCGGATTCGTTGCGGCACATCGGATCGACGAGGTGGACGGCGACCGGCTCGTCGCACTCATCACCGGTGCCGCCCCCGGCAGTCTGGAGGTCACCATGGCCGGAGCCGAGTCGTGACGGTCGTCGTTCTCGGCTCGGTCAACCAGGACATCGTGTGTGAGGTGGAGCAACTGCCACGGCCCGGCGAGACGGTGTTGGCACTGCGCTCACGAACCAACCTGGGCGGCAAGGGATCCAATCAGGCCGTCGCGGCGGCACGAGCGGGCGGCCGCGTGGAGTTCATCGGCCGAATCGGCCGGGATGCCGATCCCGGACTGCGAAAATCATTGCGCGAATACGGTGTCGATCTCACCGCATTGCGCGAGGTGCCGGACGTGCGAACGGGAACGGCCTATATCACCGTCGCCGACGGCGAGAACCAGATCGTGGTCGATCCCGGTGCCAACTTCCGCTGGGAAGCCGAACCCGAACTCGACACCATGCCCGAGGCCGAGTTGCTGCGATCGGCGCAAGTCGTTGTCGCACAGTTGGAAGTGCCGCCGAATGTGGTCGAATGGGCGGCACGGCGGGCTCGCCGATTCGTCCTCAATGCCGCGCCGGCGACGCCGCTGCCGGACGAACTGCTGCGCCGCTGCCACCCGCTGATCGTCAACGAATCCGAGCTGTCGGCACTGACCGAGAGCACCGCGCGCACACCCGAGCAGGCATTCCATCTGGCCCGCGCGCTGTGCCTGCGCGCAGCGGAGTCCGTCGTGGCCACCCTGGGCGCCGCCGGAGCGGTCTGGGCGCGCCGCTGCGATGCGCCCACGCCTGTCGCCGGTGGTTATCAGGCTGCGCCACAGGTGAATTCGGTGGATTCGACCGGGGCGGGCGATGCCTTCGTCGGCGCGCTGGCCGCCGCACTCGCCGATGGTAGGCCGCTCGGCGGCGCCGTGGCCTACGCCACCGCGGCCGGTGCGCTCGCCGTCCAGACACCGGGCACCCACGCCTCCTACCCCACCGGGGATCAGATCGCCTCCGCGCTCGCGGCAATCCCTGCGGCCCGGTCACTCGTCTGACCCTTCTTCGAGGAGGAATCAGAACTTTGCGCACCGGTGGACTCATTCACGCCGAATTGCTCGCGGCGCCGCGTCGTACCGATCTCTTCGCCGTCAGCGACTCCGGTCTGCCGACACCCGTCGGCGCCCGGTCATCGACCTCGGCATCAGCTATGGATTTCCCAGGTTCGAGCTGATCCTCGACGAACTCACCATCGAAGCGGCGTGGGGCAGCCGCGACGTCGCCGAGCCGAATCCGGAGGCCGCGGCCGTGCTCGGCGACCGTCTGAACGCGGAGTTGATCGATCACGACGACTTCGAACAGCGCATCAGGGCCTGCCGGTTCGTGGTGCGCACCCGTGCGGCCCGCCCGTACGCCACCGTGTTGCTGCCGGCCGGGGAGCCCTGGTTGTAGCGTGGGAAAATATTGTTACCTCAGATATTGAACCCAGCGCGCACGCGGCCCGTAACTATTGCGGAATGGTCAGTTGACTTACTACTGTCGGGTGCTCGGATCAATAACTGACTCCACAGGTCACGCCACTGTGCGACTGCTTGCAGCTCGCTGACATGTCGGTCGGGAGGAGCGGTAGAGATGGACCTTCGCGAGGTCGTTTCCGCGGGTGTGTGGGAGCAGCGGCAGCTGCTGGAGCAAGGGGTGCTGACGGCCCGTGAACTGACCGAGGCAACGCTTGACGGGATCGAGCAAGCGGGCGAACTCAATGCCTTCACTCGGGTACTGCACGAACAGGCCGTCGCCGAAGCCATCGAACGGGATCATCAGGATGTCACGGCACGCGGGCCGTTGCACGGCATCCCGATCGCGGTGAAGGACGAGATCGACGTGGCGGGCGTCCCGACCACCTTCGGCACCCGCGCCAACCTCACCCCGGCGGTCGCCGATGCCGAAGTGGTGCGGCGGCTGCGGGCGGCGGGCGCGGTCATTGTCGGCAAGACCACCATGCCCGAGTTCGGGCAGTGGCCCTACACCGAATCCACCACCTACGGGGTGACCCGCAATCCGTGGGATTTAACCCGCTCGACCGGCGGCTCCAGCGGTGGTTCCGCCGCAGCGGTCGCGGCGGGTCTGGTGCCCGCCGCGCTCGGTGGTGACGGCGGCGGCTCGATCCGGATTCCCTCCGCCTGCTGCGGACTTTTCGGCCTGAAGACCCAGCGCGGACGGGTGCCGACCGCGCCGAACGCACATTTGTGGTGGGCGTTGGGCGTCATCGGCCCGCTCACCCGAAGCGTGCTGGATTCGGCGATCGTGTACGACGTCATCCGCGGCGCCACACCGACCGAACGCTTCCAGGCCCCCGATCCGATGCTGTCGTTCGAGGAGGCCGCGCGGCGCACACCGACCGGCCTGCGCATCGGCTACAGCACGAAATCACAGACGATGCTCGCGAGAGCGGTGCCCGAACACGTACGTGCGGTGCACGATACCGCCGAACTCCTTGCCCAGCTGGGACATTCGGTCGTCGAAGTCGATCCGAAATACCCTGATTTCACCTTTGCTTTCTATCCCCAGTTCTACGGCGGTGTGCGCGCCGAGATCCCGCTCATCGACCATCCGGAACTGCTCGAACGCCGTACTCACCAAAATCTCGCGCTCGGTTTCTGGGCACGCCAGTCGGTCGTCGAATGGGCCATGCGGCACGGTGCGGTTGTGGCGCGCAAGGCCGATCGCATCTTCGACAACTGCGATCTGCTGCTGACCCCCACCATTGCGCACCGCCCGCCGCGGGTCGGCGTCCTCGACAACGCGAATCCGATTCGCGCACAACTGGCCTCGGTCCCCATGGTCGCCTTCACCGGATTCTGGAATGTGACCGGGAATCCCGCCGCCTCACTACCGGCGGGCATCGCGGCCGATGGGCTCCCGCTGGCAGTCCAGCTGGTCGGACCGGCGAATGGCGAGACCACCATCCTGTCCGTCGCCGCCCAACTCGAACAGGTCCGCCCACACCTCCGTCCCACATAGCCCGAAAACCCCTGCCTGCGCTGCCATTGTCGATAAAATCCGCACCGGAGGTGATGTGCCGTGACAAGCGTATTGCTGATCACCGGAGACGCGGCCGAAGACCTGGAGGTCATGTACCCGTACCAGCGGCTGCTCGAGGAGGGGTACGAGGTCCACGTGGCCGCCCCCACCGCCAAGCAGTTGCAGTTCGTCGTGCACGATTTCGTCGACGGTTTCGATACCTATACCGAGAAGCCCGGACACACCTGGCCAGCCGATATCGCGCTGGCCGATGTCGATCCGAGCCGGTACGCGGCGTTGGTACTGCCCGGCGGGCGGGCGCCGGAGTATCTGCGCGGCGATGCGCAGTGCCGCAGAGTCGTCAAACATTTCGTCGACGAGGACAAACCGATCGCGGCGCTGTGCCATGGTCCGCTGATTCTGCTCGCCGTCGGCGCGCTGAACGGTCGTTCGTCGAGCGCCTATCCGGCGTTGGCCCCTGACCTGAATGCTGTTGGCGCACAATGGGAAGACAGTCCAGCCCATGTCGACGGCAATATCGTGACGGGCCGTGCCTGGCCGGACCATCCGCAATGGATGCGAGCCTTCTTGGAGGTATTGCGCGCCAAAGCGCCCGCACCGGTTCACTGAGCCCTGGCGTTACGTCGTCGCGCCACGAAGGCGGCCGAGTGAAGTTCACCGAGGTCGATGGCGGCACGCGGGTTATCCGGACCACGACCGCCGAAGATCGTGCGCCATTCGCCGCCGCCTGGTTCACCCGTGTGCTCGCCGACCCGATAATCCTGCACTTCATCGGCAAGGTGCTCGACGCCGCCGACCCGCATTGATGCCGGCGAATCGGTGGCTCGACGGCGTGGCCATCTGCGGTCGCGCGCCAGCATGCCAATAGCTGTCAACGCGACGATCCTGACGCGATGACCGGCCCTGGATCGAATGATCTTCGATAGAGTTGGGCCGGTGAGGAAGTTTAATTCACCGATCGGACCGGCGGTCGGTGCCGTGCGGACGCCCCCGCATCCGGCGGTGCAACTGGACGATATCGACCGGATTCTCCTCGATCAACTCGCACGGGACGGGCGCATGACCAATAGCGCGCTGGCCGATGTCGCGGGTATCGCACCGTCGACATGTCTGGGTCGGGTGCGGTCGCTGGTGGAGCGCGGTGTAATTCGCGGATTCCACGCCGATATAGATCCAGCCGCGCTGGGCCGGAATCTGCAGGCCATGATCGCGGTTCGGGTGCAGGCCAGCTCACGTCCGCACCTCGCCGAGTTCGGGGAGCAATTGGCCGGACTCGACGAAGTGCTGAACGTGTATTTCATCGCGGGCGCCGACGACTATCTGATCCATGTCGCCACGGCCGATACCGAGGAACTGCGGGGCTTCGTACTGGAACATCTGAGCGCGCATCCTGCGGTCGCCTCTACCGAGACGATCCTCATCTTCGAGCACGTGCGCCCCAGAACCAGCCCGATGGGTTAAGCGGCAAGCGTCTCGGCGGCGTAATCGTGGGCGGCCGCGACGGATTCGGACAGCAGGTGGCCACGGTGCGTGCTCAGCCCGGCGGCCAGCCCCGGGTCTGCGGCGACCGCATCGTGCCAGCCGCGCTCGGCGAGCGAAATCGCGTACGGCAGTGTGGCATTGGTGAGCGCCACGGTCGAGGTGTATGGCACTGCGCCGGGCATATTGGCGACGCAATAGAAGACCGAATTGTGCACCCGATAGGTCGGCTCGGCATGGGTGGTCGGTCGCGAATCCGCGAAACAACCGCCCTGATCGATGGCGATATCCACCAGCACCGAGCCCGGCTTCATCTGTGCGACAAGGTCATTGGACACCAGCGTCGGAGCCTTGGCGCCGGGCACCAGCACCGCGCCGATCACCAGATCCGCCTCCCGAACCAGACTCTCCACCTCGAAGGTGTTGGAGATGACAGTCCGCACCTGACCGCGGTACTGTCCGTCCAGCGCACGCAGGCGCGCGATATTCAGATCCAGCACCGTCACGTCCGCGTGCATACCGACCGCGACGGCGATCGCATTGCTGCCCGAAACACCGCCGCCGAGTACGACCACCTCAGCCGGACGTGTCCCCGGCACTCCGCTCATCAGCACGCCGCGGCCACCGCCGCTGCGCATCAGGTGATACGCACCGGCCTGCGGCGCGAGCCGCCCTGCGACCTCGCTCATCGGTGCGAGTAGTGGCAGCGATCCATCCTTCCCGATGACGGTCTCGTAGGCGATCGAAGTGATCCCGGATTTCAGCAGCGCGTCGGTGCACTCCTTGGATGCCGCCAGGTGCAGGTAGGTGAACAGCAGCTGCCCCTCCCGCATACGCGAATACTCCTCGGCCACCGGCTCTTTCACCTTGAGAACCATGTCCGCGGCGCCCCAGACCTCATCGGCGGTATCCAGTACCCGCGCCCCCACGGCCGCGTAGGCCATATCCTCGAATGCCGACCCCTGACCCGCACCGGCCTCGATGTACACCTCGTGTCCGCGCGAGACCAGCTCGTGTGCACCCGCGGGTGTACACGCGACCCGGTACTCGTGGTTTTTGACCTCGCGGGGAATTCCGATCTTCATCAACACTCCTGTATGTCGATCCAGCGGATTGGCGACATGTGATCGTTCGATCACTTCCGTGCAAGTATGAAGATCATGCAAGGTAAGGTCTATATCGGTGAATATAATTCTCCAACTATTCGAATGGACATTTCGATATTCATATTCGAGGACCTGGCGGACTATCGATTCGAAACATATTCGGAACCCAGGACCAAGGCCGGCTCGGGGTACTGCGCCGGGACGACCCGCGCGGCGCGATCCGGTGGTTGCCGATAGATCCGCGCCCGCGGACGACCGCCCCGGCGGCGACGGCTACCTGGTGACCGACGTCTCCAACGCCGATACCGGCCGGAGCGATCTCGTCATCCTCGACGCGTTCGAGTTGGCCGCGCCACCGCTGGCGACCGTTCACCGACCTGCCCGGTGCCCTACCGATTTCAGGGAAACCGGCTCGCCGACAAATGATTTCAGCCGTTGACCGCGAGCACGAGTTTGCCGGTCGAGGTGCGGCTGCCCATCAATCGATGCGCCTCGGCGACCTCGGACAGCGGGAACTCCGCGGTGATCGGCAGCTCCACCTGACCCGTGGTGACCAATCGGAACGCCCGATCGGCTATTTCCCGCAAAGCCCGCGGCGCATCGGCGGTGAGCCCGAGGATCGAGAACCCGGAGATCGACAGACCCCTGGGGTAAAGCTCGGGTTGGCCGATCTGCCAGCCCGGCTCACCGCTCGCATTGCCATAGGAGATCAGCCGGCCGAACAACGCCAGCGAATCGAGGCCGCGCCGCAGGGTCTGCCCGCCGACCGGATCGAGCACGATATCGACACCGCGACCACCGGTCGCCTCCCGGACATCGGTATCGAAGGTCTCGGCTAGGAAGGCATCGTCGTAACCGAGCTTGCGCGCGTAATCCGCCTTGGCCTCGCTGGAGACCACGCCGTACACCGCGCCGGCACCCGCCAGCTTGGCCACCTGCCCACCATGGTGCCCACCCCGCCGGCGCGGCCTGTACCAGCACGGTCTCCCCCGGCTGCAGCTTGGCGACGGTATTGATCAGCGCATACGCGGTCGGCAGGACTGTGGGAAGCGTTGCGGCCGTACGCAAGTCGACACCATCGGGCACCGCGAACACTGTCGCGGCGGGTACCACGGCGACTTCGGCGTAGGCGCCGCCCTCGGTGATCGCCGCCACCGACTGACCAACCGTGAACCCGTCGACACCTTCGCCGATCGAGCGCACCCGCCCCGAAAGTTCGAGCCCAGGCACGAACGGCAGATCCCGGACCCGATATCCGACCGAACGCGCCTGCAGATCGGCGAAGTTCACCCCGATATGGTCGACATCGATGGCGACCTCACCGGGGCCCGGTTCCGGGGCATCGAGTTCCACCTCCTGCAATACCTCGGGTCCGCCCAACTCGCTGATCTGAATCGCCCGCATGACACGACACTCCACTAGACACACTGACCAGATAGTTCTAGCAGGAAATGCGATTACCGGCAGTCCACGACGAGCGCCGTCGCGTTATCGGAGCTACCGGCCTGTAATGCGTTGTCCACCAAGGTTTCCGCAGCGTTGGCAGCGGTTTGCCCCGCGACAAGTATCGATTTGATCGCGAACATATCGAGCCGCTTGTGCACACCGTCGGTGCTCAGCAGCAGTCGGCCCCGGCTCGATCCGGTGGCGGCGCGACCGATGACGTCCGGGCTTGCGGTGCGGGTCGAGGTGGTGACGAGATGGTCCATGCGGTGCGCCGGGCGAACCCCCTTGGCGCGCATGAACTCCGCGACGGTGTGGTCGGTGGTGATCTGATGCAGCACCCGGCCGTTCCAGCGGTAGGCGCGACAGTCGCCGACCCAGGCGATATCGCAGGGGCCGTCGGGCTGATCGGCCGCGGGCAGTACGGCGATCACGAGCACACTGTCGGCCTGCTCCTCCGGAAATTCCCGCAGCAACTCCTGCTGTGCCGCGACCACACCGGCCAGCGCACCGTTGCCCGCACCGATCCGCGCGGCCACCGAAGCGGCGGTCCGCGCCGCCCTGGCCGCGGCCAGGTTGTCGCCGACCCCGTCGGCGACGACGAATGCGGTGCGCCCGACGCCGGGGTCGGTATAGGTGGCAAACGCGTCGGCATTGAGCGAACGCCGCCCCCGGGTGCTCACCACACCGGGCGTGATACCCAGCCCAACCGGTGTTCGGCGGGCGATGGCGATCGAAGCGGTTGTCTGCAAGGTCTGACCTCCTCAGGCTGGACCTGCCCCAACGCTGCCGATCCGCACAACTCTGTAACTCCAGTGAACCTGGATTTTCCGTGTACCGTGCCAAAATTACCCAAGAGAATGCTTTGAATCGTCGGCACACGCGCCATAGGAGTTCTGCTCCCGAAATTCGATGGCTCGGTGGACATCGATGACGGACTCGATCCGCTGCTCGCGAACGGCCGTACCGTCAGACCCGATCCTCACGTTGTCGTACGGATTGGCGGCAACCAAACCGGTTTTACCACAACGAATCCCACAACTTTCTACGAAATAGCCTACGTACTCCCTAGACTGCGACAATCCACATCGAGGGAGCGTCGAGTGTCCACTACCGTTCAGGTCTTGTTCGTTATCGTCGCCGTGCTCGTCGGCATCATCGTCGCGGTGATTTCCGGAATCCTCTCCAAGGTCAGCGGCTCACCCGCGGGCATCGTGATCCGTGACGGCAGCGTCGCCTTCGCGGGTACGGCCGGTCTGACCCTGCTATTACTCAAGGCCATCGGCGTGTTGTGAGCCCGAGGCCCGAATCCCACCCCGCACTCGGTGAGCGCCAATCGGTGGCGCCGATCGCGCGCACCCGATACCGCACGCTGAGCACGCGGTCATCGCCGAGCGTGCCGGCGACGATGCGCGGGCTCAGCGGCCCGCATTCGGCCACGCGCCGGGGAGATCGCCTGCACCGGGGCCGGCGCGGAGCCCGCTGAAGTTCAACCGCCGAAGACGACGCAGGCGAAGCCAACGTGTACGCCGGCGCCGACCCGGACTTCCACCGTTGCGATGGGCGTGACATCCGGGGCCTGCACGGCGCTGATCGTGTGCGGGCCGGTGGCTTTCGGGATCCAGGTCAGCAGGGCGATGCCACCCAGCGGGCGGACCACTCCGAACAGGACGCCGTTGTCGTAGAAGGAGACCGGGTCGGCGGCGTTGTCGACGTACGCCTCGGCGGTGGCCGGACAGTCGGTGCCGTAGTTGGTCGCCAGGCCGTAGTTCGAATCCGGCATCACCCCGACCCGCGTCACCACGGCATTCGCCGCCGGCGCGGTGCAGGCCAGGGCGGCGATCGCGGTGCCGAGCACGGTCGCGGTCGTGATCGTTCGGTAGCTCATGATGCCGTCCCCGTTGTGCCGAGTTGCCAGCGGAGATCATAGATAGCCGCCCACCGGAGCGCTACATCCGGAATCGCCCCAGCGTTGCGCAATTATGTACACAACGGTTGTCTTTACCTGTCGATATGCCGCGAGGTGTTCACCGCAGCGTGCGGCGTTCACGAGGATCGGGACGATGACAGTGTCATGGCTCGGTCGTGCCCGCTGGACAGCTCCACTGTCTCACCGGAAGAGGCCGAGCGCTGCCGAACAACCTGCCCAAGGGCCCCAGCCCTCAGCGGCGAGAACCCGCTCGGCGACGGCGATCTGCTGCTCACGGGTGGCCTTGTCGGCTGTCTGCCCATATGCCGCACCGCCATACGCAGCCCATGTTCCCGGCGTGAACTGCAGGCCGCCCTGAAACCCGTTGCCGGTGTCGATACTCCAATTACCACCCGACTCGCACGCGGCGACGCTGTCCCAGTCCTGATCGGTAGCGGCGGAGGCTTGGCCAACGGATGCCATGCCGGCCCCGCCGATGATGGCGCTGGTGATGACGATCTTCTTGAGAGGGGTGCCCAGAGTGCTCATGTAGCAATTCCTTTCGAGTCAGCAAACCTATACAGGTGTCCAAGCATGAAAGGTGATCACTGGATCCATTGAGCCCGTTCGAGTCTGTGCTGGGCATGATGAGCTGAAGTGACAGTCCCCGATATCGTGTCCACATCGAAATACGGACCGATGTCGTCCGTGAACCCATTGGCAGTCGCCAATCGGCCGATAAGCTGCGGCGATCGTCCGGAGGAATGGGATTTCAGCGGTGGGGCGTGTGGGGCGATTATGCGGGCGAATTTACTCCGTGGTCCAGTTCGCGCACGGGCATCAAATGTGACGAAGTCAACCGTGGAACGTGATGCAGGTCATTGCCCGAAAAGGCACGGTTGGGCATTGTTATCAATTCGTTTTCGGAAAGAACTCGGTTGGAGATGCCCAAATGGCCGACCACAATTTTGCTTACGACCTGACGCTGGACGAGGTACGACGGCGCAGCGCCGTCGTCGCGGCGCTCGGTGATGACTGGGATCCGGTCGCGGTGCTCGCCGAGGAAGATCTGGCGTACGACATGCTGTACTCGAATCTCAACGATGAGCAGCAGCGGATCTACGAGGAACTCGTCCAGGCCGGGATCCTGCCGGATCGGTCGACGCGCCAGATTGCCGACTGATCTCACCGCCGAGCACCGTGCTCGCGCTGCCGCCGCGCGGGCCTACTCGCCCACACCTACCGCCCACAACTCGTCGGTCACGAATGCCGTCAGCACACCGGCCGGATCGAAATCGACGGCACCGACGCGACCTACGCACCCCATACCCAGTCGGGTTTCCTCGCACCCGTGAACAAGACACTGCTGTTGCTGGCCAACGGACTAATGGCCCGGCGCGGACTGGCCCGAGCCCGGAAACAGGGCCGCCTCGGCGCACTGGGCTGACCGGAAAGGGCACGAACCCCCTCCCGATCGAAATCGGAAGGGGGCCCGGCTTTTCAGGTGGACTACTCCGCCGGCACCAGCGTCACCGGCAATCTGGCATGCCCATTGGAGATAAAGCTGGCCACCGACCCCAACTCGGACGGATCCGCCGCCAGCCGCATATCCGGAAACCGCTCGAAGATCGCGGGCAACGACACCAGTGCCTCGAGCCGGGCCAATGGTGCCCCCAGGCAATGGTGCACGCCGTACCCGAAGGCCAAGTGCTCCTTATCTTCTCGGGCGATATCGAATTGATCGGCGGTGTCTCCGTGAACTTTTCGATCCCGGCTCGCCGCCGCATACGAAGCGAGAATGGCCTCGCCCTTGGCGATATGTACTCCATCGACCTCGATATCGTCGACCGCGAACCGCAACGGCAGATGTGCGATCGGTGCCTCGAACCGCAGCGCCTCCTCGACCAGATCGGCCCAGGTCGCCCGGTCCGCGACCAGCGCGGCGCGCTGCCGCGGATTGGTCAGCAGCGCGAAGATCGCCTGGTCGAGCAGGTTGACCGTGGTCTCGTGCCCGGCACTGATGACGAGCAGCAGCGTATCGATCAGTTCCTGCTCGGTGAGCTGGGACCCGTCTTCCTCGTCGCGGTGCGAAATCAGCAGACTGGTCATATCGTCGCCGGGCTGGTCGCGCCGATACGCCACCAATTCACCGAGGATCCGATACATCTCCAAATAGTTCGCCTGCGACTCCTCCGGACCGAGCGAGGTGTCGAAAATGCCGTCGACGCACTTGCGCAGGCCCGCACTGAGTTCCTCGGGCACACCCATCAGTTCGGAGATGACCTGAATCGGCAGTGTATACGCGAAACCCTCACGCAGATCGACCGATTCACCTGGGGGCGTCTTCGCGAGTTCGGCAAGCAGATCCTCGGTAATCCGCTCGATCTGCCCACGCATCGCCTCGGTGCGCCGATGGGTGAATGCGGGCGCGACCAATTTGCGCAGCCGCTTGTGGTCCGCACCGTAAGCGGTGAACATGTTGTTCACCGCGACCCACAGGAAAAGCGGCCAGTCCTGCGGAATCTCGCCGTTGATGAAGGCGGGCCAGTGCTGGCTCGCATCCTTGGAAACCCGCGCATCGACGAGCAATTTCTTGAGCAGTCCGGCATCGGTGACCGACCATGCCCGCACGCCACCGGGCAGTTCAACCAGCGCCACGGGCCCGCGCTCACGAATGCGTGCGGATTCGCCCTGGATATCGCTTCCCGTCGGATCCAGGGTAATGGGTTGTTGCACTATGGAAATCTCCTTAAGGCATGGCTAGCGGAGGGGATTTGGGGAAAGTGACGGGCAGGGATACCAGCGCCCGATGGAACGGACCCGGCCGCCAGGTGAGTCTTTCGGGTGTTGTCGCCAAACGCATTTCGGGAAGTGCGTCGAGCAGTTGGTCGATGGCGTCTTGGACGGTGAGATAGGCGATCGACCGCGCCGGGCAGGCGTGTGGGCCTGCACTCCACGCCAGATGCGAACGGTTGGGCCCGAATTCGCTCACCCCGACGGCAGGGTCGTTATTGCATCCGGTCATGCTGATGACAACCGGCTGATGTGCGGGCAGCCAGACACCGTCGATCAGGATCGGTTGTTTCGGATAGGAAACGCAATAGTTGGCCATCGGCGGATCGGTGAACAGCACTTCGTCGAGCGCGTCACGGGTAGAAAGACTTCCGCCGTGCACGTTGCCCGCGAACCGGTCGTCGGTCAACATCAGCAGCAGCGTGTTCGTGATCAGATTCTGCTGCGGTTCGATACCCGCGCCATAGATGGTCGTGATCTGGTGGATCATTTCTTCGTCCGAGAGCTTCGCCGAATGCGCGAGCAGCCGCGAGGTGATGTCGTCGCCAGGATCGCTGCGCTTCAGCGTGACGAGCTCGAACAACGCGTCGGAGAGCATCACATTGCCCTTGTCGGCGTTCACACCCTCGAAGATGGCCGCCATCGCGGTGGCGACCTGCTGGCCGATCTCCGGCGGGCAGCCGATCATGTCATTCAGCACCTGGAAGGTTAGTGGAAATGCGTACTGGCTGATCAGGTCGGCCGCGCCGTCACCGCAGAAGGCGTTGATCAACGGAATGGCGGCATCTTCGACGACTGTATGCAATGCGTGCAGATCGACTTCGACCAGGCTCGCCGCATTTGCCTGTCGATAGCGCAGATGCTCGTTTCCCACACTGCGCAAGGCATTCGGCCGCCATTCCAGCATGGGCAGAACCGGGCATTCTGCGGGAATATTCTGTTGCCAGGTGCGCGGATCCGCCGGAAAGTGGGCGGGGTCGTTGAGGATCCGCACCGCAGTGTGATAGCCGATCACCAAAGTGGCCGGCACACCGGGCGATAGGTCCACCGGTACCAGCGATCCGTACCGTCGCCGCATATCACGGTACGCACGCTGCGGATCGGATGCGAAATCCTCGGAATAGAGCGATACGCGTGGGCCGTCGGTATCGAACGGCGACCCGAACGCAACAGAGCCGGGCTTTGCGGAATCAGCTTGCAATGGATCAATTACTTCCGGGACTCTTGACGACGGAACAGGAACTCGACGAGCGTGATCAGTGACATCAGGCAAGTGCCGCGCTGACGGGCATCGAGCGATGTCAGTGGAGTGTCCGGCGCGAGATCCAGTGCGTCACGGATCTCGTCGAGCGGATAACGCATGGCGCCTTCGAACTGATTGACCGCGACCGAATACGCCACCCCGCGCTCCTCGAGCACCGACAGCACCTCGTCGGCCTTATCGATGCGCCGAGTATCCACCAGCACCAAGGCGCCGAGCGCGCCGCGCGCCAATTCCTCCCACAGCGGGACGAAGCGCCGCTGTCCCGGCGTCCCGAAAAGATACAGCGCGAGTGTGGGATTCAGTGTGATGCGGCCGAAATCCATCGCCACAGTCGTCTGCGATTTGCCGGGTAGCCCGGCCATATCGTCGACGCCGACACTGGCCTCGGTGATCGTCTCCTCCGTGCGTAGCGGGCGGATCTCCGAAATGCTGTTCACGAATGTCGTTTTACCGACACCGAAATTGCCTGCCACCAAGAGCTTTACCGACCGGGTCACGGTCTCCGGCACATAGTCGACAGTGCGCTCAGGCCGGGAGAGCACGGAGCCCATTGAGTACCTCCTCGAGCAGGGTGATCTCCGGCATGACTTCGGCCGGGGTCGGAGTGGCCAGGTGTTCGCTGTCCAACAGATCGGCGACGACGATCTTCACCACGGACGGCGGCAAGTCGAGATAGGCGGCGATCTCGGCAATCGACAGGGCGCTGCGTCGGCTGCACAGGTTCAGCACCTGGCGCGCATCGGGAGTCGCACCGGGTGCCGGATCCTTGGCGGCGACAACCAGCGTGACCAGGTCCAAGTCACGACTGGGACGGATTCGCCCCCCGGTACGCACATAGGCCCGGACCAAGTCGGGGTCTCGCCGGGACCTCGTCATGACGACAAGCCGCCCTCAACCCTCCCGCGCGGCTGGGCGCCTAACTCGTGCCCCACCCGCCCGGCGAGCTCGTTCATGCGGTGCGCGACCAGACCGATATCGGTCTCGGGCGTCGTCGAAACACCGAGCAGCGCCCCCTCACCCGCCGCGGTGATGAGGATCATACCCTGGTCGTATTCGGTCATGTTCTGACGCACACCGTTGTCGAGGCCACCACAGAATTCGCCGAGCGCTTTACCTAGTGAGCGCAGACCCGAGGCGGCCGCGGCGAAACGCTCGGCATCATCCTTTTTGACACCGTCGGAGTGCGCGATCCGCAGTCCGTCATCGGACAGCAGCACCGCGAACCGGACGCCGGGAACGTTGCTGAGATCCTCGAGTAGCCAACCCAGCCTATTGCTGCTGTCGGTCACCGGTGTGCTCATCAGGATGACATCCCTTCGCTGTTATCGGAGGCAGCAGCCTCACGGCCGCTCTTGGAACCCATCTGCCAGGCGGAGGCGATTTCGGGACGTGCCTGTCCCGCTTCGGATTCGGTGCCGGTCTGCGCGGGCACCGAAGACACCGCCCGACGACGTCGCTTGGGAAGGCCGCCACTGGTGATCTCGTGCACAGCGAACTCCTCGTTCTCGGCGGGCTGTTCGCCCACCCCGGCCAAGACCGGAACCGGGGATAATTCGAAGGGCCTATCCTCGCCGGCAGCGGTCGGCACGGGTTCCGGGGCCGGGGTGACAGCGGGAACGGCCGGTGCGGAGCTGTTCGTCACCGCGCTGACGAGCAGTGCCTCGGGGATGTAGACCATCGCCCGCATACCGCCGTAGACGTTCGGGCCGTCGATGTAGACGGTGAACCCGTAGCGCCGGGCCAGTGCCGCGATGCCAGGGAAACCGACGCGCGGGGACGGGCCGAGCTGGTGGATGTCGATCGGGCGCTCGTTGGCGAGCACCTGCCGGGCCTCCTCCATCTGCTCCGCGTTCATCCGCACACCGGCATCGTCGATGATGACGGTGACGCCGTGGTGGCCCTCCTGGAAGGTCACATCCACATAAGACGTCGGCGGGGAGTAGCGCAGCGCGTTGTCGAGCAGGGTGGCCAAGGTGTGCACGAGCGGTTCCACCGCCCGGCTGATGACGATGCGGTCGAGCTGGTTGGCCCGCACCCGCAAGTAGTCGCGGACACGCCCGATCGCGCCACCGACCACATCGGTGAGCGACTGCGCGGGCCAGCGCCGACCCGGCAGACCACC
This sequence comes from Nocardia citri, assembly GCF_054065835.1. Classification (NCBI taxonomy): domain Bacteria; kingdom Bacillati; phylum Actinomycetota; class Actinomycetes; order Mycobacteriales; family Nocardiaceae; genus Nocardia; species Nocardia citri. The sequence continues at coordinate 282,575 of NZ_JBSUQM010000002.1, read as the reverse complement.
ACAGACGATCACATACGACTGCGCCTGACGCAGCATCTGCTGCACGGTGTGGTCGATGCGGGTCAGGGTGGCGTACACCTCGTCGTCACGGTGCTCGCGCAGCGCCGCGCTGACCACCTGACTGACATCCGCGCCGAGGCTGACCACGGAGGTGCCGAAGGAACGCACCGCCGCACTGGTCGCGGCCCGCGAGGCGGATTCGATCTCGGCGCGAGTACCCTCCTCGGTCGCTTCGATCGCTTGCTGAGCCTTTTCCTCGGCTTCTCGCGCGGCCTGCTCGTGTGTCTCCGACTGCACCATGCGCAGATCGTCGGCGTACCGCTCGGCAATCCATTGCAGGCACTGGACGAACCGGGAATTCTCTTGCCCCGTCGGGACCTCGATGGCCGAAACCGGTGCCTCGAAGCGGCGCACCGCATCGATCATCGCCGGCAGTGTCTGGTTGGCGAAGTGCTCGAGAGTTTCCTCCTGCACCCGATTCGCTCTATTGAGGGCGTCGGCGCGGATCTTCTGTTGTTTCGCGTACTGCGCTACATACAACGCCGCCGCCACGGCAATAATGAGAGCGGGGGCGAGGATCCATGAAAGCACCACGGCGATATCTTGATTCATCAGCTCTCTCGTCGTTGCGACAGCCGGTGTCACAGCGCGTTTTCTCGCCTTCCTCGCGACGCCGACCAGGATCTACATTCGTCGAATGCGGCCACTTCGACACCGGCACCAACCCCAGAGTGCCCGCAGGGCAAGCGATTCGAGGAATCACCCACCGCGCGGATCGAGCCGATCAGTAGCTCGGCACCCGACGACCCGCCCACAGTAGCAGCATCGCCCGGAAGTCTCTCTCGATCGGAGGACCACATTCCCTATTCCTCGAACCCGCCAGCGTCTCCATAGATTTCGCAGACCACTCGATCGGTGCGATTTGCCTGCCCGAATTTTCCGTCGACGCCGCCGGTTCGGTAGCCGGGCGCTATGGCCGAATGCCTCGAATAGCGAACCGCCAGTACCGGATACTATGCGCGAATGGCAAAGCTCAAGGTGTCCGTCGACGTGCCGATTTCCCCACAGGATGCCTGGTCGCACACCTCCGACCTGACCGAGCTCGACAAGTGGCTCCTCATGCACGAAGCGTGGCGCAACGAAGTACCCGCCGAACTCACTGTCGGCACCCAACTGGTCGGTGTCGCATCGGTCAAGGGACTGCGCAACCGGGTCACCTGGACGGTCAAGGCCGCTGAACCGCCGCGACGACTCGCCTTGAGCGGCGCGGGCAAGGGTGGCACCAAATTCGAGCTCGAACTGCTCGTCGCCGCCAAGGGTGCGGGCTCGGAGGTCACCGTCGATATCGCTCTGGGCGGCGCGCCCCTCTTCGGCCCGATCGGTTCCGGTGTCGCGCGGGCGCTGAAGGGCGATATCGAGCGCTCACTGGAGCGTTTCGTCAGGCTCTACGGCTGAGGGAGTTCGAACGTGCCGCATGCCAAGGCCTCGGATGGCGCCCGGATCGCTTATCAGAGCGCCGTCGACGGACCGTCGGTGCCGACTCACCGAACAGGCCGATAAACACCCGAGCGACCCGCCTGATTCGACGAATTCCGAAGCATCGCAAGCCCACTTGTCCCGGAATTCCTGAACGAAAACCGGCCAGGGGCCGAGTTCGACTGGTGCACAGTCGAACTCGGCCCCTGGGGGCTAATGCACCAGTGCCGGTGCCTCCGCGACCTCGGCCGTCTGCGGCTTGGTGCGCGGCAGGAAGGCCGCGGGCACTACGGTCAGTACGATGAGCGCCAGCGCCACGATGTAGGTGTGGCTGAATGCCGTCGCGGCCTGGCTCAATCCCGTCTCGACCGCCCCGGGCGGTAGATGCGCCGCAATCGAGGGATCGTAGTTCGACGCGATCGCGGGCTTGGCGAGCGGATGGCGGTTCAGCAGGCTGCTGAGCACCACCGACATCGTCGCAGTGCCGATGGACCCGGCGGACTGGTTGATGATGTTCATCAGCGTCGTGCCGCGCGCGACGTGCTGGCGGGTCAGCGTCTGGATCGCCGCGGTCATGGTCGGCATCATGGTGCAGCCCATGCCGAGGCCCATCACGAACAGCGCGCCCAACATGTACGGGTACGACGTATCCGCCTTCAACTGCACAAAGAACACCATGCCGAGCGAGATCAGCGAAACACCGGTCAGCACGATCTTGCCCGGACCGATCTTATCGACCAGTCGGCCCGCGATCGGCATCGTCACCATCGCGCCGAGGCCCTGCGGTGCCAGCAGCAGACCGGCCGCCATAGCCGTCTCGCCGCGCACCTGCTGCAAGTAGGTCGGCAGCAACAGGCCCGCGCCGAAGAACGCGGTCGCGAACAGCACCATGGTCAGCACCGCGAAGGTCAGCGACCGGTTGCGGAACAGATGCAGATCGATCAGCGGATGTTCGATGCGCAGAGCGTGCAGGACGAACAGCGCGATGAGAACGACACCGATGGCAACCGGTATGAGCACCTTGGCCGCGATGACCGTGCCCTCGCCCGGAATCGAGGAGACGCCGAACAGGAACAGCGCCAGACCCGGTGAGGCCAACAGCATGCCGAGGACGTCGAAGGATTCCGACGGCTCCGGGTTATCCGCGGGGAACACGATGAAGGCGCAGATGAGCGCTATGATCCCGACCGGAACATTGATGAGGAAGATCCACTTCCAGCCGTAACTGTCGATCAGCCAGCCGCCCAGGATCGGACCGCCGATCGGTCCGAGCAGCATCGGCACGCCGAGTACCGCCATCACCCGGCCGACGCGTTGCGGGCCGGCCGCGTGGGTCATGATCGTCATGCCCAGCGGCATCAACATGCCACCGCCGAGGCCCTGGATCACGCGGAAGGCGATGAGCGACTCCATACTCCAGGCCTGGCTGCACAGTACCGATCCGAGCACGAACAGCGTCAGCGCGAGCATGTACAACCGTTTGGTGCCGAAGCGGTCCGCCGCCCAACCGGTCAGCGGTATGACGCTGGCCAGCGCGAGGGTGTAGCCGGTCATCGACCAGGCCGCGATCGCGGTGGTGGTGTGGAACTCGTTCTGGAATTTCGGGATCGCGACGGTTACGACGGTGATATCCAGGATCGACATGATCGCGCCGAGCACGACCACCCCTGCCACCTTGAAAACCGCGATGTCGAGTTTATCGGTCGCGGGATCCGCTGCGACCGACGTGGTATCCGGAGGATGTGTCACCGCTTAAGCCTTGCACCTCGCCGACCAAATGACCAGCAAATTCTGCGGCGTTCGCCATACCTCGGATTTGCCGGACTCCATCTGAAGTGTGCGCCAGTTCACACGCATGCCTTTGTGTGAGTATCCAAAGCGCTACCGGCTGCCTCAGGATCGGCAATTAGCCTCGGCAGCTGTGCGACTTAGATCACTTCTCACCATGGATCTCGGTCTCGAACTCGTCACCGGCGTAGCCGAGCTCGACCGTTTCGTGCGCTGGGTCCCGACTCGGCTCGGTACCTTGTACGTCCTAATCACCGGCCGAACTCGCGACCATGACGCGGTCCATTCCCGGTGCGGAACTCACGATTGTCGAGGATGCCGCGCACCCCGCCGCCGCGGAAGTGTCCGAGATCGTCAACCAATTGGTCGACGATTTCCTGGCAAACCGCGCCGGAGCACACTGATTCGCGCCGGTCTTGCGTATGGCCGCGCCGCGGCGAACTATTAGCTGTGCGGTGGCCGTGTTCGCGGGCCGTGCGGTCCGAGTGCCCTCGGTGGACCACGACGCGTCAGCCCTCGCGACAGAGCGGAGTGATCCCTCCGCACTAGGAGGACTCGATGTTCATCCAAGTTATTCAAGGAAAGGTTTCCGATGCCGATCGGCTGGGTCGCTGTATGGATCGGTGGACGAAGGAATTGCAGCCGGGAGCCGTCGGCTACCTCGGTATGACCAGCGGGCTGTGCAATGACGGGACGTTCATCGCATTGACGAGGTTCGAATCCGAAGAAGCGGCGCGACGCAATAGCGCTCGTCCCGAGCAGGGCAAGTGGTGGGCCGAGACCGAGCAGTGCTTCGACGGACCCGTGGCATTCATGGATTGCCCCGAGGTGACGCAGTGGCTGGGCGGCGGCTCGGATCAGGCCGGATTCGTCCAGGTCATGGAGGGCCACACGCGCAATCCGCGCCGCATGCGCGAATTGCTCTCCGAAGGCACCGAGCGCATCCATGAACTACGTCCCGAAATCCTCGGCGGCACCCTGGCCACCTATGGCAGCGACGGTTATGTAGAGGCCGTCTACTTCACCTCCGAAGCCGAGGCCCGCGCCCACGAAAAGCTCGAGATCCCAGACGATCTGCGCACCCTCTTCGACGAGGAAAGCGAACTCATGGGCGAAGTCGAATACTTCGACCTACACCGACCGATGCTGGTCTCCCCCCGCCGCTGACCCGAGCCATCGCACATCCAGTGACACCTTCGCACAATCTGCAGAGCCTGTGCGAGGCACTCACTGGATATGCGAATGAGCGGTACCGCCGATCACCGGCAAAGGCGGCCAGATCTTCACACACATCCGCGACACCTTCGGCAACAACTTCGGCGTCTTCAGCCCACCGCCGCAGGCATGATCCGACGGGACCTCGGCCATCAGCCGGGTCCCCTGGTCGGTTCGAACTTTGTTGCGGGGAGCCAACTTAAGCATATTTCGAGTCCATCGCGATTCGGCAGCTATCCGATTTATCGAGTGGATAGCTGCCGAATGCGCGGGCTAGCCTCGAAGTCCATTGCACTGCGCTATCGGATGCTGACGGCCATCAATCACGGTTGAACTCGCGAGAATCGAGGATCCCGATGAGCATGTCCCTGGTCACGGCACCGGACTACACATGATCCGCGCACGCTGCTCGGCGGCACTGGGCGCCGTCATTCTCATACTGGCACTGGGCGGATGCGCGTGCTCGTTCAACGACTACCCGGATGACGCCCGGGTAGCGGTCGAACAGTTCACCGAACTGCTGAACAAGCGACAGGCGGATAGCGCCGCGAAATTGACCTCCCAACCGGGCAATGCCGCCGTATCGCTGCGGCAGGTATTCGACGGACTGGGCCCGGGTGCTCCGGACTTCCGTTTGACGCAATTCATCGCCTTGGATAAGGGGGAGGCCCTCTTCGCCCTGCAGGGCGCGTGGACATTCGGACCCGATCGAAACTGGACATACGATGCGCAGGGCGCGGTGCGAAAGCTGGCGACCGGCTGGCGCATCTCCTGGGATCCCACCATCGTGATGCCGAAATTGGACAACACCCGCACGGTCCACTTGGTCAAGGCCTATGCGCCGCCGACACCGGTGGTGAAGGACGGCCTCGGACAAACGTTGATGACCGAGCAGACCATCGATGTGATCCGGCTCGATCCCACCCGCATCACCGATCCGGTCGCCACCACCGATGCGCTGGCCAAGGCCATCGAACCCATCGCTCCGCTGATCACCGGAGCGTCCATGCGCACGCAACTCGCCGCCGCCCAAGGTAAGCCGGTAGTCGCGGTGAATCTGCGACACGACGACTTCGAGGTCCTCGAACCCGACATCGCGCCGATTCCAGGGGTGGTGACGCAGGCGCGGCCACGGCTGATCTCCGCCGACCGGCGCATCCAATCACCCATGCTCGACGCCCTGCGCACGGCATGGCAGACGAACCGGGACCGGACCGCGGGCTGGGCGGTGCAGCTCTCCGGACCCGACGGACTTCCGATCGCCAACCTCGCCGGACAGCTGGGCGCACCGGCGCCGGATGTGCCCGCGACCCTGGATCCGCACTGGCAGCGCGCCGCCCAGGACGCGGTCAACTACGTCGGGAATCCGGCGGCCGTGGTCGTGATCCACCCCGCGACCGGAGCCGTGGTCGCCGCCGCCGACAACAATGCGGCCAGCGCGAACGAATCGATGGCCTTCACCGGGCTCGCCGCGATCGGCGGCACCATCGAACTACTGCGCACCGCCGCGGCGACCATCGCGCACAAACCACCGCAGAACGTATCCCTCGACGAGATCACCCAGGCCGCCCGCATGTTCGGTCTCGGCGTCGATTTCGAGCTGACGGGTCTGGACAAGGTGAGTTCGCAAATCCCGGCCCCGGGCACCGAAGAAGTCCGACGCGGCGGCCGGACGAATGAAATCCAGGCCAGCCCCTACGGTATGGCAATCCTCGCCGCCACCATCGCCAATGGGCGCATCACCCCACCGATGATCGAAGTCGGTCGCCCGGCCACGACTTCCGCCGCGTCGACACCATTGCCCGCCGAGGTGGTCGATCAACTTCGCGGCCTGATCGGCGGCGGCGGATATGTCACCACCACGGGCGGGCAGGGTTGGCTGCTGGCGAATACCGGCGAGTTGGCCTTCGCACTCCATGTCGAGAATCCGGACAGTCGCGAAACCCTGATTCAGGCAGCCAAGCGCATCTTTCATCCGGAACCGGATAACTAGTCGCCAGCGGATCGAGGCTCACAGCCAACCCCCAGCTTGTCCTGAGCTCCCCCCTTGCTCCGCCCTGCATTCTGATGGAATGAGCACAGCAGAGCCGCAAGCGCGCATCATCGTCATCGACGATGGGCCGATGATTGTCGAACTCCTTGCGGCAAGTCTGCGATTCCAGGGGTTCGAGGTGGTCACCGCGATCAGCGGGGCGGACGGGCTGGACAAGGTGCGCCGGTTCCGGCCCGATGCAGTGATCATGGATGGGATGATGCCGGGCATGGACGGGTTCGGGCGCAGCGTCGGCTATGTGCTGCGCGCACGGCAGCCGAGCCGGATATGAGACCGCGCGAATCACTCGGCCGCCGGGTCTCCGCCATCCCGCTGCGGGTGGGACTTGTTGTCGCCCTGGTCTTCCTGGCCGCCATGGTGCTGTTGTCCACGGGCTTCGCGGTCACCTCCGCCTTGAGTCGATCGCTGACCGCGCGCACCGACGAACAACTCTACGATGCCGCTCGAACCTGGGCCGAGCCGCGCGAGATGAAGCAGGTCGTCACGAATGATGGTGCGACCGTGTGGATTCCGGTCGACCTACCGCAGGTGCCGACACCGCGACTGTTCACCGATCAACCCCGCCGCTTCTACGAGTTGCACAAAGGTCCAGAGGGACAGATCTATCCGGGCACCGCGGTCACGGTCGCCAGCACCGGCACCACACCGGATATCGCTGGGCAAACCCGATCGGAGCCCACGACCGTCGGCTCGACAGACGGATCCGAGTTGCAGTGGCGCGCCCTGACCACCAGCAACCAGTACGGCTCGACGACCATCGCGCTGCCGCTCACCGATAACCAGGAGACGGTATCGCGATTGATCTACTTCGAACTCGGCACCGGAGCGGCCGCGCTGATCGCGCTCGGTGTGGTCGGATACTTCGTCGTGCGGCGCAGTCTGCGACCGCTACGCAAGGTTGAGGAGACCGCGGCAGCGATCGCGGGCGGCGATCTGCACCGGCGGGTTCCGGTGCGCGACGTCGATACCGAGGTCGACCGGTTGGCGCGGTCGTTGAATGCGATGCTCGCGCAGATCCAGCACGGCGTCGCGGCCACCGAAGCCTCCGAAGAGGATGCCCGACGCTCCGAACGCCGGATGCGCCAGTTCATCGCCGATGCCAGCCACGAATTGCGTACCCCGCTCACCACGATTCGCGGTTTCGCCGAACTCTATCGCCAAGGCGCGAGCAAGGATGCGTCCCTGGTGGTAGGACGCATCGAGGCCGAGGCCGAGCGCATGGGCCTGCTGGTCGAGGACCTGCTCATGCTTGCGCGGCTGGATGCCAAACGCCCACTCGACCGCAGCCAAGTGGATCTGCTGTCGCTGGCCGGCGATGCGGTGCACAATGCGCAGGCCATGGCAGCGCGGCAGCAGAGCGATCCGCAGCGCCCGATCACGTTGGAGGTCCGTCCCGGCGTCGGCACCATGGACGTGACCGGCGACGAGGCGCGATTGCGTCAGGTGCTGGCGAATCTGCTCGGTAACGCGCTGGCCCACACTCCGGCTACCGCCGCGATCACCGTGCGGCTCACCCCCTCCGCCGATGAGGTGCGCATCGATGTCGTCGACACCGGCCCCGGCCTCACGCCGGAGGCCGCCGCACGAGTCTTCGAACGCTTCTATCGCACCGACGACTCGCGCGCCCGGGCCAGTGGCGGAACCGGTTTGGGACTATCTATCGTGCACGCTCTCGTCGCGGCGCACGGTGGTCGGGTGCGAGTGGACAGTGAGCCGGGCAACGGCGCGACCTTCACGGTGATCCTGCCGCGTGCGGCGGCCGCCACCGGATAGCTCACCGCGTCGGAACGAGTTGCGCAGGCGGCGGTGCGGGCCTCGGCATTTCGTGCGGCAGCGGTGCCGTACCGCCGAAGGTGTCGCGGACCTCGGCGCACACTTGGATGAGTCGATCCACCTGAGTATCGGTGAGACCCGCATGGAGCGAGAAGCGGATGAGCGCGCGTTCGGGCGCGGTGGCCGGCCAGCACAGGACCGAACCGAAAACGCCACGGGCCTCCAGGAAGTCACGGATCGCGATGGTGCGCTCATCCGATCCGGTCTGTAGCGCGACAATATGGCTGGCCGAACCCTCCAGGTCGAACTCCAGGGCCAGCAGCGCACGTCGCACAATCGTGGAGATTTCGCGCAGCCGGACCCGCCGCCAATCGTCGGCGCGAATCACGTCCAACGTCGCGGCCAGACCGGCGATATCGTGCGGCAGCAGCGTCGCGGAGAAGACCGCGGGATCGGATTCCATCTTGAAGTAGTCGACGAAATCGATATTGTTCGCGGCGATGAATCCGGCGCGTCCCGCGAAAGCCGTCGCGAGGCTGGCGATTCGGAACGGCACCCGGTCGGTGAGTCCGAGCGCGACCACCACGCCGGCGCCGTAGGGCCCGTCGGTGCCGAGCGAATGCGATTCGTCGACTACCAGCACACTGCCGGTTTCGTCGACCACATCGCAGATCTGAGTCAGCGGACACCGACTCCCGTTGGTGCTGTAGATCGAATCCACCGCGACGATGCCGGGGCCATGCCTGCGGATCTCGTCGCGCAGATGGCCCGGAAAATTGTGACGGAACGAAAATACTGGTGCGCCAGCGGTTTTCGCGCCGTGCCAGAAAGACATATGTGCGATGTGGTCGACATAGACCGGCGTATGCGCGTCGGCGATCGACTGCATCAATCCGGCATTCGCATCCCAGCCCGACTGGCACAGAATTCCGGCCGCCGCCCGCATATGTTCGGCAAGCGCCCTTTCCAGCGCGATCTGCGGGTGGTCGTGGCCGTGCAGGAAGACACCCGACGGCGGCGCTCCCCCGCTTGTGTTCTGCAACGCCGCGCACATCGCGCCGACGATATGCGGCACGCGTGCCAGTGCGAGATAGTCATTGCTGGTCAGCACGACATCACCCGGCCTCGGTCTGCGACCGTGCAGAATATGCCGTCCGCCCCAAGCGATCGCAATCCGTTCCGTGTGGAATCGGTTGACGCGAAGGAATATGCGGTCGGCGACCGACATTGTCATCTGAACTCCTTTCACTGCAATCAGCTACTACAGAGCACATACCGAGCAGATTGAATCACTCCCCACCGCCAGATGCACCGAAATCGCCAACTCGACCCGGGAATCTGTCGCACACCGAGGCGGGCAGCGATCTGACGGCGGCCCCGGCACCGCCGCCGGGGCCGCACACCAATCTCCTAATTCCTCGCCGGCGCGGGCGCGGCCAGTGCGGTGAGCGCCTGCGGCAACGGGCCTTTATGCAGGACGCCGAGCCGTTGTGTCGCCCGGGTAAGGGCGACATAGAGTTCGGCCGCACCGCGTGGCCCGTCGGCCAGGATCCGCACCGGTTCAACCACCAGCACGGCGTCGAATTCCAGGCCTTTCGTCTCCGATGCAGGCACCGTGCCCGGCACGCCCGGTGGTCCGATCACGACGCTGGTGCCATCGCGATCGGCTTCGTCCCGCACGAATTCCACTATGGCAGTGGATAATTCGTCCTCGGACACCTGCTTGGACCACGGCTGGACACCGCACGCGCGGACCGACTCGGGTGGCTGGACTCCGGGCGCGAACTCGGCGAGCAGCGCGGCGGCGACGGTCATGATCTCCGCTGGGGTGCGGTAGTTCACCGACAGCGACCGGTAGACCCAGCGGCCAGGCACGTACGGCTCGAAGATCGTGTCCCACGATGTCGCTCCGGCCGCCGACCGGCGTTGGGCGAGATCGCCGACCACCGTGAACGATCGGCTCGGGCAGCGCCGCATCAATACCCGCCAGTCCATTTCGGATAGTTCCTGGGCCTCGTCGACCACGACGTGCCGGTAGGTCCAATCCCGATCCGCGGCAGCGCGTTCGACGAGTTCACGGGTGTCGCGTTCGAGGAAACGCTCGGCGAGATCATCGGCGTCGAGCATGTCCTGGGCGATCAGGCCGATATCGTCGTTCAAGTCCTCGCGCTCGATGAGTGTGTCGAACACACCGGCGGCGTACTCGGCCGCGGCCTTGCGTTCCCGTTCGGCGGCGCGCGCGGCGGCCTCATCGGCCGCCTTGTCGCGGCCGAGCAGGTCGACCAACTCGTCGAGCAACGGCACATCCGACACCGTCCAGGCCGCGCCGTCGGCCCGCCACAGCGACTGGTCGGCACCGGCCGCACGCAGCCGTTCTGCGGACGAATATAGCTGTGCCAGCAGCGTTTCCGGTGTCAGAATCGGCCAGAGTTCGTCGAGCGCGGCGGTGAACCGGTCGGTGTCGGCGAGTTCGGCGAGCAGGTCCGTCCGCAGGGTCTCCCACGCTTCGCGGTCCTCCCGGGTCAGCCAGCCGCGGCCGATCCGGGTTATGGCCCGTTCGGTGAGTACGTACGTGACGATCTCGCTGAACACCGCGCGAGCTTCGTTGTGCGGCAACCCACTTGCGCGTGCCTCCGCCCTGGCCCACTCCGCGGTCTCGGCATCGATCCGCACGGTGACGTCGTCGAGTTCGATCCGCATCGGATGTTCCGGCAACCGCTGCCGATCGGCGATCGCCGCCGCAAGTACGTCCAGCATCTTCAGCGAGCCCTTGCACCGCACGGCTTCCGGGGTGTCCTCGGCGGTGACGCGCAGACCTGGCACAAGGTTGCCAGTGGTCATGAATACGACGTTCGTCTCGCCCAGCGATGGCAGGACGCGGCCGATGTGGTTGAGGAAGGCCGGGTTGGGCCCGACTACGAGCACACCGTGACGTTCCATCCGCTCCCGCTGGGTGTAGAGCAGGTACGCGACGCGGTGCAGCGCCACCACGGTCTTCCCGGTGCCCGGACCACCCTCGATCACCAGCACACCCGGATGATCGAGCCGGATGATCTGGTCCTGCTCGGCCTGGATCGTCGCCACGATGTCGCGCATCCCTTCACCGCGTGGGGCGTTCACCGCGGCAAGCAGCGCCGCGTCCCCCCGCTCGCCCGCACTGGGGCGGCCGAGAACCTCGTCGGTGAAATCGACAATGCGACGCCCGCGAGTGTGGAACTGGCGCCGACGACGCATATTTTCCGGAGTCGCGGCGGTAGCGATGTAGAACGCGCGCGAGGCAGGTGCCCGCCAATCGAGCAACAGCGGTTCGTACTCGTTGTCCTCGTCGAAAATTCCGATCCGGCCGATGTAGGAATGTTCACCCGAAACGGTGTCCAACCGGCCGAAACACAGCCCGTTGTCGGCCACGTCCAGCCGCTTCGCCTCCTTGGCCAGTGCACGCACCTCGAAATCGCGCTCCATCGGTGACCCGCCGGTTCCCCGCAGCGCGGCGGTGTACCGCCCCTTCACGCGCGCGCGTTCGGCGTCGAGCCGCGCGTACAGCGCGGCCACGTAGCTGCGCTCGGACCGCAATTCGTCTTCGTACTCCTGGGTGGTCAAATGTCCCTCCTTTTCCTGACTCGACGGGTTCATTTCCGCAGGTACTGGCTTCGGCCAGTGATTGTGCGGGACGACCGGGGTCTTGCCGCAAGCCCCCGGGTGCGCTATAGGTTGAATATGGAGGGAGTTCTTCCCTTCTCCGCCGTTTCCGAGGCCGATAACGGTTGGGCGAGGACGATTCGGGCAACCAGGACTATCTCGACGGCCGCCGAGCCGCGGGTGCGGGGGCTCGCATCAGCCAGTGAGGTATTCGCCTCCCCCTTCTGAGCACAGGGCGTCATCGCGATGAGCATTCCGTCACGCTGATCTTGGATTCACACCGCAGGGCGGACGGCTCGCCAGGTCGGAGCTGGCCACGCAGACCGAACCGCCGTAGCCGGCGACGGCGCACTGCCTGTGGCGACGATCTGTCGGGGCACGTCGTTAATCTGCGGACATGGTCAGACCCGAGTCGGCACTACGCCGTCTGCTGCGTGAAACAGGCAAACTATTGCAACCGTATGGGTTTCACGGCTCCGACCCCAGGTGGATTCGGGTCGAGCCGGGCGGCGTCGCGTCCGTCGGCCGCACCCGAGTCTCCCGCACGTGGACCAGCGGACAGCAGGTGATCCGATTCGGGCTGGAGCTCAACGCGACACCGACGGCGTGGTGGGAATTCCGCAACTGGCGCAACGCTCAGCTGGGGCTGCCGCCCACTCCACTGGAAGAAGCTACCGGCCCAGACTTGATCAACACCCACCCTCTGCCCGAGGAGCTGACCGCGCTGTGGTCCCTGCGGCTCGACCCGGCACAATCCGGCCAGCACGTGCTGCAATCCGATATCGAGACCATTCGCACCGAACTGCCTCGGCGCGTACACGCCCACGCGCGCAGAGCATTACGGCTGCTGGAGCCGGAGCGATATCTCGATGAGTTACTCACTCATCCCGAGCCGCGCACCTGGGAGGCGATTGTCGTCCTGCTCGCCGATCAAGGGCCCAGACCACAACTCGACGACGCATTCGGCCAGCTCCGGAAGTGTTTCGCGGAGCGCGATGCGTCGACGTACGCGGAAGAGGTCATCGCGTACGCACAAACCCGAGCTGCTCTGGTCTGATCGAGTACGCGTTGACGTCGTTTTGCGGGCCGCCGGGCGAACTGTCGTCGTCCAGCTCGTGACGGTTCGTTTACGCGGAAATAACACAAAGAGGGAGTGCTCACTCACCAAGTGGTGTATGCTAGGTCACACCAAGCCCGGCGCCCGCGAAGGGCTCGAGCGTTGACGCTGCTCGAGCGTTGACGCTGAGGAGCGAAAGACGAATGGCGGTGTCGCGGGCGCGACGAATCCGGTGACGCCGACCGGCAGGCATATCCGATGGACGACACAACCCGCGGCCGACACGGCGAGCTCGGTGCCGCGTAGAGAAGCGACCAGGTGTTTTCCCATGCATGACCTTTCCAGTGAGCCCGTGCTTCCCCTGGCGCGTCACCGACTCGCGGTCACCGGTTCCCCGGAGGAGATCCAGTCGATGGTGGGCCGCGAGATCAACGACTACCGGTTATCGCTGGTCGGGCGAGGCGAGCAGCTGAGCGCACGCTTCCACGGGGTTTCGCTGCGCAATGCCGGTCTCTACTATCTGGCGTACGGTGCCCCGGTGCGGCTGCACATTCTCGACCCCGGCGGATTCGTGGTTCAGATGCCTCTCGCCGGTTCGGCGGCGATCTCCATGACCGGAGCCGAACCCTTCGTCTCCAATTCTCTTCGCCCAGCTGTCCTGCAGCCCCGCACGGGGGCGGGCATCAGTCTCGACGCCGCCTGCGAGCACCTGCTCATCCGGCTCGATGAGGATCTGGTCCGGTCTGTGCTGCGGAAGAAGCTGTGCCGCGATGTGAAAGGGCCTGTCGCTTTCGAGCCGCAGATGGACCTGACGATCGGCGCGAACCGCGCCTTCCGGGAATTGCTGACCCTGCTGACGAACATGCTGGACAACGACGTCAGCCATACTTCCCTGGCGATCTCGGAGTTCGAGACGCTCCTGGCGGGACAGCTGCTGATCGGTCAACCGAACAGATACAGCGACGAGCTGCACCGGCCGGCGCGACCTGCGGTCGCACGCACGATCTCCCGGGCCGCCGATCTCATCGAGGCCCACGCCGACCAGCACCTGACCGGCGACGACATCGCCGCCGCGGTCGGAATCAGCACGCGCTCATTGCAGGACGGGTTCCGCCGCTATTTCGGCGTGACGCCGAGAACCTACATCCGCAACGTCCGGCTCGAGCGCGTGCGCTACGAGCTGCTCTACGCGGACCCCGCCAGGGTAACCGTCACCTCGGTGGCTCTGCGCTGGGGTTTCTCCCATCTTGGACGTTTCTCCGCGTTATACCGCACCGCGTTCGGCGAGAGTCCCTCGGATACCTTGCGGCTGAAGGACGACTCGCGGACGCACATCGAATGCGGTTGACACTCGGTCGGATCCCGCCGATGAGTTGGCGGCGGCGGGGCGGGTCTGTCGGCCCCGCCGCCTGATCATCGGTATCGATCGGCGCCCGCGGTCCGGAGCCGGAGATCCGGCGCTGGGAAATCGGCTTGCCGGGAGCGTGCCACGCGTTCGACGACGTCGGCGGTCTCACGGTCCAGGAAGTCGGGGTAGCGCCGCAGCAGCTGTCGGACCCGCGCGAAAAAGATGTCGTCCGCGAGCCCGAAGGTAACCAGGATGTCCTCGGCGTGACCGCCGCCGAAGCGTGCCCACCGCTCGGCGAAGACGAGCATCAGGTGGTGCTCGTCAGGGATGCCCATCTCTCGCTGCGGCCGCCTGCCCGTGCTCGTCCAACGGGCCATGCGAACGGTCACGCGGTCACGCCGGCGAACGGACGCGTCAGCGCCGATTCCGCCGCCGTGACTGTGTTCTCCAGCAGCATCGCGATCGTCATCGGCCCCACTCCCCCCGGGACCGGAGAGATCCAGCCGGCCCGGCGCGCTACCTCGTCGAAACGCACGTCGCCGACGAGCCCCGCGACGGTGTTGTGAATGCCGACGTCGATGACGGCGGCGCCCGGCTTGATGTGCTCAGCGCCGACCAGGCCACGCCGGCCGGTGGCGACTACGACGATGTCGGCGCGTGCGGTGACGGCGGCCAGATTCCGGGTCAGGATGTGGGCGACGGTCACCGTCGCGCCGCGGTGCAGGAGCAATTCCGCGGTGGGATGGCCGACCAACTCGGACTTGCCGATCACGACGGCCTCCGCGCCCTCGATGGGTACTCCGGCATGGTCGAGCAAGCGGATCACTCCCGTCGGGGTGCACGGCCGGAGGCCGTCGACACCACGGGCCAACTTGCCTTGATTCAGCGTGGTGAGACCGTCGACGTCCTTCTCCGGCGGGATCCGCTCGATCAACGCCGCTCGATCGAGGTGCGCGGGCAGGGGAAGCTGCAACAGGATTCCCGAGACCCGCTCGTCGTCGGCCAGCTCCTCGATGCATCGGGCGACCTCGTCGCCGGAACTCGTCGCGGGGAGGTGGACATGGAAATCCGCCATTCCCGCCTGGATCGCGGCGTGGCGTTTGTTTCGGACGTAGACCTCGCTGGCCGGGTCGTCGCCGACCAGGATAGTGGCCAGGCCCGGAGCGAACCCCCTGGCGCGGGCGATCCTATCCGCCCGCTCGGCCGTGTGCGCACGGCTCATGGCGGCCACGGTCTTTCCGTCGATGACGATGGCATTCATGTGAACTCGACTTCTCCGAGTGGTAGGAACGGGTGGCGGCGATCGGCTCAGTCGCGAACGATCCACCGCACGCCGGCGACTGCCGTCGTGCAGTGCTGCCAATCCCCGTCGTTGTGGACAAAGTGGTCGCTTCCCAGCCGTTGCTTCGCGAGCTGGGAGGTGCGCAGGGCCAGCCGGGTGAGCTGCACGTTGTGCACGCGGAGGAAGGCCGCCCCGCTCGCCGCGAGCTGCGCGCTGAGCAGCGCGGTCGCCAGATCGCGCTCGCCGGACCGCGGATCGCCGGGCACGATCTCGGCCAGGAACCGCTTGCGGGATACCCCGACCATGACGGGGCAGCCGATGGTCTCCAGGCTGCCGAGCTCGCGGAGCACGGCCCAGTTGTGCTCGGGTAGCTTCGCGAACCCGATCCCAGGGTCCACGATGAGCCGATCCCGGCGCACCCCGGCGTCCTGGGCGCACTGCACCCGGTCCATCAGTTCGATCGCGACCTCGGCGGCCGGGTCGTCGTAGCGGGCGTGGCTCTGCATCGTTGCTGGGTTGCCCCGGAGGTGACCGAGCACGACACGGCAGTCCAGCGCGGCGAGGGCCGACAACATGGCGGGATCGTGGAGGCCTCCGGACACATCGTTGACGACGGCCGCTCCCAGTTCCACCGCTCGTCGCGCGGTGCTGGAGTTCATGGTGTCGATCGAAACGGTCACCCCGCGTGCCGCCAGGCCGGCGACGACCGGCAGGACACGACGTTGTTCCTCCTCGGGGGACACCGGCACGGCCCCGGGCCGGGTGGACTCGCCACCGACGTCGACGATGTCCGCCCCGTCCCGGTGTAACCGGAGTCCGTGCTCGATCGCCGTGTCGGCTCCGAAGAACCGGCCTCCGTCGCTGAACGAGTCCGGGGTGACATTCACGATGCCGACCAGGGTGGCCGAAGTCGGCTCGGAGGAGCGCATGTCGTTCTCCAGAGTTGCCGGCTCCGAAAAGTCGTCCGGGATCCGGCGGGTTTCGATCATCATGGCCTCGCGATTCTCGAGCAGGGAGCACGGGGTGCGAACGAGCCGGCACATCCCGGCCACGTCATAGGGATTTCTCTTTCCGGAGGGTGGTTCTGCGATAGCGGTCGACGGCGCTTCTCCGAAAAGACCGCGCGGCTCGCAAGGCCGACGGAAACCGACTCTGTAACGGGCACAACCTATTACCGGTCGGGGTGTCTGTCGCATTCCGCGCCGCGTCAACCGTGAACGGGGTCGGGAATCTCCGCTTCGGGCCGTCGCCCTTCGGATGTCGACAGTACGAAAGCCATTCGGCAGGAGCTATCCAGCTGCCGCACGATCTGTCCACGTCCCCGCCGCCGGTGAGCGGCGCGACCGGAATTTCTCGCGCAGTGAGAAGGCGATGGTTTCCGCGTGTCGGCGCGCGCCATGCTGTGGCCCACGGATCGGTCCGAGAGGAATGCGCCAGTGGATCTGTACGAGAACGAGCAAGCCCGGTCGAATGAGCCGAATACGGGCGCCGTTATTGCCATGCCGGGAGCGAGCGAGCTGGTGGTTCGCGAACGCCGGTCCATCGCCGAGGGCGTGGTCTGCCTCGATCTGGCCAGGCCGGACGGGGAGAGACTGCCCGATTGGACGGCCGGATCGCACATAGATCTGGTCCTGCCGAACGGGGTGGTGCGTCAGTATTCCCTTTGTGGCGACCGCTGGGACGCCCACAGCTACCGAATCGCGGTCCTGCGCGAGCCGGACGGCAGGGGCGGCTCCGCCTACGTGCACGATCGGCTCCGGGTGGGTGACCATGTCGGGGTGGGCGGCCCGCGGAACAACTTCCATGTCGTTCCGGCGACGAAGTACTACTTCATAGCCGGCGGCATCGGCATCACCCCGCTGTTCGCGATGATTCGCGAAGCCGAGCGGGCCGGGGCCGAATGGAGCCTGCTCTACGGCGGCCGGACGAGGTCGTCCATGGCGTTCGTAGACGAACTGTCCCGCTACGGGGATCGGGTCACTATCGCGCCCCAGGACGAATGCGGGCTGCTGGACCTCGCCGGATACCTGTCGGGGCTGGCGGACGGCGACAAGGTGTACTGCTGCGGACCGGCTCCGCTGCTCGATGCCGTGGCGGGCCTCACCGACGTCATCCCGCCGAACGCGCTGCGCATCGAACGCTTCGCGGCGGGGGAGGTCGCGCCCGCGGTACGCGACGAACCCTTCGAGGTCGAGCTGGCCCGCAGCGGCATCGCCGTCACGGTCGATCCGCAGACCTCGGTGCTGGAGGCGATCGCGGCCGCCGGGGTCTCCGTACTGACCTCCTGCCGGATGGGGGTGTGCGGCACCTGCGAGACGACCGTGCTTTTTGGCGAGCCGGACCACCGGGACTCGATTCTCGACGACGTCGAGCGGCGCGCAGGCGACTGCATGTACGTCTGCGTCTCACGGTCGATCGGCGATCGGCTCGTTCTCGACCTCTGATCGCAGCACACCAGTTCGAGCACAGGAGATAGTCATGCCAACGACCACCGACGAACCGATGATCCCGGTGAGCAGCCGTGATCCGTTCGACCTGGAAATCCTGCGGAATCCGCACGAGTTCCACCGTGAGCTGCGGGACGCCGCGCCCATCGTTCACCTTCCGGCGTACGACGTCTACGCGATGGGCCGGTACGAGGAAGTCCATCAGGCGCTCACCGACTGGC
The DNA here is from genome assembly GCF_054065835.1 of Nocardia citri. Lineage (NCBI taxonomy): Bacteria > Bacillati > Actinomycetota > Actinomycetes > Mycobacteriales > Nocardiaceae > Nocardia > Nocardia citri. Next base: position 264,276 of record NZ_JBSUQM010000002.1, on the reverse strand, counting down.
AGAGCTTCCAGTCCGCTGCCGGGGTGGGACTGAGCAACTGGCGCTACGAGAAGCCCTTCCGTCCGCCGAGCCTGCTGCTGGAAGCCGATCCGCCGAAGCACGATTCACCGCGACGGGTGGTCGAGGGCATCCTCGGGCCGCGTGCGCTGCGCCGGCTCCGGCCGGCTTGGTTCGCCGACGCCGAGACGCTCGTCGACGAGGTGCTGAGCGAAGGCAACGAGTTCGACGCGGTCACCCACCTGTCGGAGGCGTTCCCGCTGCGGGTCTTCCCCGATGCCGTCGGGCTGCCCGCCGAAGGACGCCGGGAGAACCTGCTGCCGTACGGCGACCACATCTTCAACGTGGTGGGGCCGACCAACTCTCTCGTCCAGTCCGGAGCAAACGACTTCCCGGGGTACGCGGCGTGGGCCGAGGAGCGTTGCCGCCGGGAAGTGCTGTCGCCGAACGGTTTCGGCGCCCAGATCTGGGCGGCGGCGGACCGCGGCGACATCCTGCATTCGCAGGCGCCGCTGCTGGTGCGATCGCTGCTGTCCGCCGGCGTCGACACCACCATAACCGGTATCTCGGCGATGCTGTACGCCCTCGCCTCCCATCCGGGCCAGTGGCGGAAGCTGCGCGACGATCCGCGCCTCGTGCGAACGGCCTTCGACGAGGCGGTTCGCTGGCATTCCCCCGTCCAGGTCTTCTTCCGCACGGCTACCCGCGACATCCACCGTGGCGACGTCATGATCCCGGACGGGCGCAAGATACTGATGTTCCTCGGGTCGGCCAATCGCGACCCGCGGCGCTGGTCCGATCCCGACCGGTTCGACCTCGAGCGTGACCCGTCCGGGCATGTCGGGTTCGGTATGGGCATTCATCAGTGCGTTGGTCAGCACATCGCCCGGCTGGAAGCAGAAGCCCTGTTCACTGCCCTGCTCGAGCGCGTGCGTGCGATCGAGCTCACCGGCGAACCGGTCATCCACGTCAACAACACCCTGCGCGGGATCGATTCGCTGCCGGTCCGGCTGCAGATCGCCTGATCGATGCTCCGGTCTACACGATCGGAGAAGATCGAGATCCCGATCATCAATATCCACCACTCGTTCCTGCCTGCGTCTATCGGCGTCGCCCCCTACCGGAAGGCCAAGGAGCGCGGTGTCGAGTTCATCGGCGCCACCGCGCACCACATGCCGCAGGATCTCGACGAAGGGCCGGTCATCGAGCCGGACGTGGTGCGAGTGACCCATGAGCACTCGGTCGCCGATCTGCAGCGCCATGGCGCCGATGTCGAGCGCGCTGTGCTGTCGAGGGCGGTGGCCTGGCATGCCGACGATCACGGTAACCACACCATCGTCTTCTGACCACCATCGTCCGCGCTGTCGTACCCCTCGCGACGAATCTCGATCCGGCCGCGCTCTTCATGGCGATCCGGACGATTGTGTATCGCGACCGCGTGGCGACGATCGGCACCCGGCGGCGGAATAACGATTCTCTCGGATCCGGGTGAGGAACTCGTCGAAATGAAATTGAAGGCCCAGGCATTGCTGGATGCGATGACGACGGGCGGCGCTGCGGGCGAATCGCGGCGGACGGTGTGGTGGGACAAGGTTTGCGCTGCAGGGATAGTCAGCCCGAACAGCGATTTGAAAGACTCCGAGAGCGAAGAGAATTCGGGCTCGGGGCCGCACCGATTCGGTGACAGGGCATCAATCTGAGGAGTCGCGCAATGCGCACAATCACAATTATCGGAGCCGGACAAGCCGGCTTGCATCTCGGCATCGGCCTGGTCGACGCGGGCTATGACGTGCGAATCGTCTCGAATCGCTCGGCTGAGGAGATCGCAAACGGACGGGTCACCTCCAGCCAGGTGATCATGGGCGTCGGCCGGGCTCGGGAGCAGGCCCTCGGTCTCGACTTCTGGAAGTCCGAGGCCCCGGTGATCACCGGTACCGTCACCGATATCACCGACGGGAACGGCGAGCGCGTCATGTCGTACGGCGCGCGATTCGATCTTCCCGCCCAGTCGATCGACCAGCGGGTCAAGATGCCTCGCTGGATGGACGAGTTCACCCGCCGCGGCGGACAGCTCGAGGTGCGGGACGCGAACGTCGACGACTTGGAGCAGTACGCGAAGTCCTCGGATCTCGTGATTGTCGCCGCAGGTAAGGGGGAGATCGCGCGGATCTTCGAGAGGGACGCGCTGCGCTCCACTTTCGATGTCCCGCAGCGGACCCTGGCGGTCGCGTACCTGAAGGGCATGCAGCCTCGTTCGTCCAGTCCGCAGGTGGTCTTCGGGATCCACCCCGGGGTCGGGGAGTACCTCGCCGTGCCTGCGCTCACCACGTCAGGACCCTGCGACATCATCATTCTCGAGGCGCTCCCGGGCGGACCCACCGACGTTTTCGCGGGGATGACCGACCCGCAGCAGATTCTCGAGCAGATCCGGTCCATCGTGAACAAATACATGCCCTGGGAAGGCGAGCGCATCCGCGATGTCGAGCTGACCGACGCTGGTGGTGTTCTCACCGGCGCGTTCGCCTCGACGATCCGGAAGCCGGTGGGAGTTCTCCCCTCCGGCGCGACGGTGCTCGGCATCGCCGATGTTGTCGTGCTGAACGATCCGATCACCGGCCAGGGGTCGAACAATGCCGCCAAGGCCGCGGCCTCCTATCTGGCGAGCATTCTCGAGCACGGCGACCGTCCCTACGACGACAAGTTCAAGATCGATACCTTCGAGCGCGCATGGGATCACGTGCAGTACTCCGCGCGGACAACCGACACCTTCCTGCTGCCGCCGTCGCAGGAAATGCTGAATGTGCTCGGCGCCGCCGCTGAGAGCCCGCGGGTGGCCGCCCGATTCGTGAACAGCCTCGACGAGCCGCGTGATTTCGGCCTGTGGCTGCTCGACCCCGAACGCTCGACCGAATACCTCCAGGAACTGTCTCGCTGACCATTCCCGCGACGGACGAATCCACAATGCGTACGCACGCACAACCCCGCTTGTACCACGGAAGGTAATCACCATGCGCACCATCACCATCGTCGGGGCCGGGCAAGCCGGTCTACAGCTCGGGATCGGACTGGTCGACGAGGGCTACGACGTCAGGATCATCTCGAATCGCACCGCCGAGGAAATCGAGAACGGGCGAGTGATGTCCAGTCAGGTCATCTTCGGCAACGGTCGTGCCCGCGAGGCCGCGCTGGGTCTGGATTTCTGGAACGACGCTCCGGAGATGGACACGATCTCGGTGACCATTCCGGACGGCCAGGGCGGCAAGGCGCTCTACTGGTCCGCCCGGATGGACCTGCCCGCCCACTCGATCGACCAGCGCGTGAAATACGCCCGCTGGATCCGCGAATTCATCGCCCGCGGAGGCACTTTCGAGGTGCACACGGCGACGATCGACGATCTCGAGGAATACGCGCGGTCCTCGGACCTCGTGCTGGTCGCCGCCGGTAAGGGCGAGATTTCCGGGTTGTTCGAGCGCGACCCCGAGCGGTCGCCCTACGATTCGCCGCAGCGCGCGGTGGCCGTGGCGTACCTCAACGGTGTCACTACCCGCGCGGGGGAGACGCCGTCGACCTTCAGCTACAACGTGATTCCCGGAGTCGGGGAGTTCATGTTGCCGCCCGCGCTCACGACGACGGGGCCCTGCCGGATCGCCGTGGTGTCCGCGGTGCCGGGCGGCCCGTTCGACGTCTTCCGTGGTCTGACCGACCCGCAGGAGCATCTGAGCCGGCTCCGGACGCTGCTCGGCTCCTTCCTTCCGTGGGAGGCGGAGCGGGTACGCGACGCCGAGCTGACCGACGACCTCGCCGTCCTCGCCGGCGCGTTCGCGCCGACCGTGCGCAAACCGGTCGGCGTGCTCCCCTCCGGCGCGACCGTGCTCGGTATGGGCGATGTGCTCGTGCTGAACGATCCGATCACCGGGCAGGGCTCGAACACGGCGAGCAAGTGCGCCGCGTCCTACCTGGCGAGCATTCTCGAGCGCGGCGAACAGCCATTCGACGACGACTTCAAGAGCCGTACCTTCGGGCGCTTCTGGGATTACGCGAAGTACGTCACCCAGTGGACCAACGCCTTCCTGGCGCCGCCGCCACCGCACGTCATGCAGATCCTCGGCTCTGCCGCGGGCAGCCCCCGGATCGCCCGGCGATTCGTGAACGGCTTCGACGAACCGCGCGACTTCTTCCTGTGGTTCACCGATCCGGCCCTCGCCGGCGCGTATCTGCAGGAGGCCGTCGGCGCACCGGCTCTGGAACACGCGCCCGCCTGACCCCACGCAGGTCTGCCCCGTCGCGGTGCCCGCCGCCCCGCCCATCGAATCAGCAAGCGGAGCTGCCGATCCAGACCAGCGGCGGAACTGACGCCGGCACCCTCGGTGCCGGCGTCGCGTCGTCTCGGCTACTCAGGGCGTCAGCAGTGCGTGGACCATGCGCCGCCACAGCTCGAAGTGCCGTTCCCGGTCGTATCCGGGAGAGCTCTTGCCGATCAGATCCCGCACCGTCGGCATGTACGACAGCGCGGAGACGAGCAAGGTCGCGGTGGCATCGGCGTCGATGTCTCGAAAGACACCGGCGGCGGTGCCATCGCGGATGATCTGCGCGAAGCGACAGAAGACGTTCTGCTCGATCACCTCCCACAACCGATCCAGCCCGGGGCCTTCCTCGAGCTCTCGGAAGATGATCCGCAGCAGGTTCCGGTTCTCGCTCAGCCCGTCGAGAACGAACCGGGCGGCCGTCTCGAGATCCTCGAAGGGATCCGCGGAGCCGGATCTCGCGGCGTCCATCACGCGGGAGATGTACCCGATGTGATGATCGATGACCGCGGTCAGCAGGTCGTTCTTCGAGGAGTAGTGCTTGTAGAGCGCGCCGGAGCCGGCGGTCAAGCCTGCTGCGGCCTGGATGCTTCCGACGGAGGTGCGAGCATAGCCGTGTGTGGCGAACAGTTCGATGGCGGCATCGAGCAGCCGGTCGCGAGTCCGCGGCGCGTTCTCCTCAGCGACCTGCGCCGCGCCGATTTCCCCAGCCACGGGGTCTCCCTTGGTCCGGCTCATGCCTGCAGAACCACCGCCCCCCGCGTGTCGTTGAGTAGAGCCTCGGCCACCGTCAGTAAGACCCTACTACCTCGCGGATCGAGCCGGGCTCCGGCCCGCCTGGGCCGGGATGCGACTCGCCTGCGGGCCATGTGGATAACGGGATAGAGGTCGCGCTGGCGGGATAGAGACGAACCGATAATCGCGGTAACTTTTCCGCACAATCCGAACAGTGACCGCGAACACAATTCGAGGTGCGGTACCTACCGTCACGAATTGCAACTTGTTTCTCGGCCGCAGGCTCACCATTTCGGGTTCATACGTGGTTCGACGCTGCTGCCGACTCGGTCCCGCAGGGTGTCGGCGAACGATATACCGCGTCAATGCGGTGCAACCACAAAGGAAGGTCGACGATGCAGAACTCCGAATCGAATCCCGTCGAGGCGCCGCCCGCGGCGGCTCCCCGGTCGCTCGAGGATTTGATTGTGGCCGCGGGTGATCCCGTGACCCTGCTCCGTACGAACAAGCTCGGCCCGTACGTCTTCCCCGGGGTGCCGCCCGAGTTCACGAACTGGCGCAGCGAGCAGCGAGCCTGGATGGAGGGCGTCGCGCTGCTCGAGCTCTCCTACCACATGGACGAGCTGCACCTGCGGGGCACCGAGGTGATTCCCTTCCTGTCCGAATTGGTCGTGAACAAGCTCGACCCGTTTCCGGTGAATCGGGCCAAGCAGATCGTCATGCCGAACCCGCGGGGGCAGCACATCTGGGACGGCATTCTGTTCCGCGAGGAACAGGAGTTCTTCCGGATGGTCAACAGCGTCCCCTGGCTCCAGTTCCACCTCGAGCAGACCTCCTACGACGTCGAGGGGACCTTCGAACCGAGCTGGAATATCGCCGAGCGTCCGCGCGACGTGTACCGGATCCAGCTGCAGGGACCCTCCGCGCTACCGCTGCTCGAAGAGGTGACCGGCGGGGCACTGCCGGAGATCAAGTTCTTCGCGATCGGCGAATTCCAGATCGCGGGCAAGCACGTGCGCGCGTTGCGGCACGGCATGGCCGGCACTCCCGGCTTCGAGATCTACGGCCCGTGGGACGATCAGCACGCGGTGCGTGAGGCCCTGATGCTCGCGGGAGAGAAGTACGGTATCCGCAAGGTCGGTGAGAACGCATACGGGCCCACGGCCCAGGAGTCAGGGTGGATGCCCCTTCCGGTGTCGGCGATCTACACCGGCGATGATCTGAAGGCCTACCGGCAATATCTCACCGAGTACCACCTTCCCTCGATCGCCTCCCTGGGCGGAAGTTTCGTCTCCGACGATATCGAAGATCACTATGTCGATCCGATCGAGCTCGGATACGCCGGCCACATCGACTTCAACCACGACTTCATCGGTCGTGACGCGCTGCTGAATCGGATGAAGAATCAGCACCGCAAGAAGGTCACGCTCGTCTGGAACCCGGACGATGTGCTGGACGTGCAGCGCGCGGCGCTGTTCGGTGACCGCCCGGCGCGCTACATCAACACCCCGCACACCACCTACGCCACACACCTCAACGACAGCGTGGTTCGCGACGGTCGAAACGTCGGCATCTCGATGCAGGGTTCGTACTCCGCGAACGCGAGAGCCTACATCTCCAATGCCCTGGTCGAGATCGGCGACGCCGAGCCCGGCACCGAACTCACGCTGCTGTGGGGCGAACCGAACACCAAGCGCCCGATCGTCGAGGAGCACGAGGTCCGCGAGATCCGAGTGACGGTCGCTCCGGCGCCGTACTTCGAGAAGAAGATCAAGACACGGGACTGACAACGGCCGATTCACCGATGCCCCGCCGAGCCAGGTTTTCCGGCCGCTCGGCGGGGCATTGTGTTCGGAGCCGGAATTCGGCATTTACGGGACGGATGGTTAACGGGTTCGTCACCGAAATGCCCCACAGGACAATGCGGGGAGAATATTCTGGACAGGTGTTCCAAATCGGATGAAGTGGTGGAGACAATGACGGGTGAGCCGAAAGGCGACTGTTATCTCGACCGGGTGGTGCGAATCCTGGAGGCATTCGGGCCGGGCGACCGGTCACTGGGCGTATCGGATATCGCGCGCCGGAGCGGGCTGCACATCGCCACCGCGTCCCGCATCGCCGCGAGCCTCGTCGACTCCGGCCTGCTCGAGCGCGATCCAGATCGACGCTTGCGCGTCGGGCTCCGCCTGTGGGAGCTCGGGGTGCGGGCCTCGCCTGCGCTCGAGCTGCGGTCCGCGGCGCTACCAGTGATGGAGGATCTGCAAGCGGTGGTCCGCCAGCACGTGCAGCTCAGTGTGCGTGAGGGCGAGGAGGTGCTGTTCCTCGATCGGCTGTCGGCGCCCGGTGCCGTGTCCCCGTTCAGCCGGATCGCGGGCCGGCTTCCGCTGCACGCCTCGTCGTCGGGCCAGGTTCTGCTGGCCTACGGTCCCCGGGAATTGCAGTCCCAGCTCCTGACTACGCCGCTGCGCGGCTACACCGCACACACCATCACCGATTCTCGGCGGCTCAGGGTCACACTCAGTGACATCCGTCAGCGCGGGTATTCCCGCTGCCTGCGGCACCTGGACGAGTCCGCGCAGAGCATCGCTGTGCCGATCAACATTCCGCGCACCGGTGTCGTCGCGTCGCTGTCGGTCGTTCTCCCGGCAGATATCCCGGACGCGATCGGCAATCTGCTGCCCGCGCTGCATTCGGCGGCCCGAGCGATCTCACATTCGCTGCTGCCCGCCGAACGCGAAGTCGGGCGGGTCGGCTGATTCCACTCCGGCGTTCCATCGTCGCCGCGCTCACGGCCGGCTCGAACGGATCTGATCGCCGGGCGCCGGAAAGCGCGTGACCCACTCGGCAGGGATTCCTGCCGAGTGGGTCACGATTCTGCTCTCCCGGGATCCCCGCTACACGACCGCCGCCGTGCGCCATCCGGCCTGGTACTGCTCGCGAGCGGTATCCGCGTACGGAACCGGGCTCACCGTGGCCCGGACCGTGATCTGCTTGTGCGGGCTCACCGTGAGTTTGCGGCTGCCGCCGTCGGGTTCGCCCCACACGAGAGTCACCTCGGTGCCGATCGGAACATCGGGGTCGATCGTGGCGAGGGAGAGCGCGCGACGCTCATTGGACGTGTAGCCGCTGAACAGCGCGTATCCGATATTGCGCCCCTCGGCGTCGTAGACGGCGTCGTAGTTCGACGATCCGTAGTTGGCGACGGGGAGCTCGAAGAACTGCCCACTCGGGCCCTCGAGATCGGCAGGCGAGGCCAGCACCTTCGCGAAATCCTCGGGATGCCACGCGAGGGTGACCTTCCGGCGCTGCGTGGCCGGGTCGATCGCCTCGAGCGCCGCGCGACCGATGAAGTCGTGATCGAACTTGATGAACGATCCGTAGCCGATCTCCCACGGCGTCAGGTAGTAGTCCTCGATGTTGTCCGACACGAAGCTGCCGGCGAGCGCGTTCACCGCCTCGTAGGTGCCGGTGCCGAGCCACTCACGGTAGCCGCGCAGCTCCTCGCCGGTGTAGATCCCGGGCAGCGGGGACGGGATCCAGCCCGATTCCAAAGTATTGGAAGCGTAGGTCCGGGAGCCGCACGGCTCCAGGCCGAATTCCTTGCCGCCCTCGATGATCGCCTCGCGGATCTTGCCGTGCGATTCGTAGGGACCCCACAGCTCGAGCCCGGGGGCGCCCGCCATGCCGTGGCGCAGGGTCGACACCTGCTCGCCGGCGATCGTCATGGTGCCCATGCGGAAGAACCCGAGCTGCTCGACGGGACCACCGTTGAGCTTCTCGATCACCTTCCACGCGTTGGGGCCCTGGATCTGGAAGCGGTACAGCGTCCGGGTGACGGCCTTGCCGTAGGGCCTGGACGGCGACCGGCTCTCCACCCGCACGTCCGCGTCGTACTCGCCGGCTTGGGCATGGTAGGCGATCCAGTTCGCGAGCGGCTCGCGCCCCACCGACACGTACTCGTTCTCGGCCTCCCGGAACAGAATGCTGTCGCCGACCACGTGGCCTGCGGGAGTGACCGCGACGAGCTGCTTCGCCATTCCGACCGGGAAATTCGCGACACTGTTGATCCCGATGTCCGAGATCAGCTTCAGCGCGTCCTTGCCGGAGATGAAGACATCGAACATGTGGTGTGTCTGATCGAAGAGAACGGCCGCTTCGCGCCAGGCCCGCTGCTCCCGCCGCCAGTTCGAGAACTCCGGCGGTACCACCGGGTAGATGTAGGCACCCAGCTGCGAATTGCGCAGCAACTGCACCGGATTGGCTGCCTGATCCAGCAGCTCCTGCACGTTCCGTGCGTTCATGATTTCCTCTTTTCCTGATTGCGAACTGTGTCCAGATGCCTGGGGTGGACGGAGTCGGCGCGAGCGACACCGGCGCCACCCGGGAATGCGAGTCCGTCGACGGCTCGCCGTCATCGGGTCGTTACTCGGTGCGATCGGGAGTCCCGATTCGGCGGTGGCTTACGCCGGCCTCTACGGATGTCGTGGCAGCTGCGACATCCGGGATGCTCTCGCGTCGAGCCCGACCTGTCGATGATGCGCCGACGAAGGATGCTGCGCCCAGGGCGTTCTCACGGCGCGAGAGCTGAATGTCTCTGTGCTGGTGCGCGTTCACCCGTCCGCGCCGGTGTGATCCGGCTCTTGGGGAACAGCGGCCGGGCTGCGGCGACAGCGGCGATCGAAACCTCGGCCCCCGCCACGTTGTGCGACGCGTCCACGATCACCATCGGTTCGTGTTCGACAGGCGGCAGCCGGCGTTCCAGCGCGGCGGGAAGGGTGTCCATGTAAGGTCTCAGGCCGTCGTCAACTCAACCGAACCGAGGCCGGCCACAGTCGCGACCACTCGCGCGCCCGCGGGGAGGGACACCGCGGCGGTGGCGGCACCGGCCAGGATGATCGATCCGCTGCCGAGCGGGAGACCGTGGGCCCGGGCCAGCCGCAACGCCTCGTCGAGGGCGGCGAGCGGGTTACCGAGAATGTCTGCGGTGCTGCCCGACGCCGCGAGTTCATCCCCGACCCGCAGTTCCACGTCGAGATCGGCGAGATCGTGCCCGGCGACGGCATCCGCGAGCGGCAGCCACTCCCCGATGACGAACCCGGCGGCCGAGGTGTTGTCGGCGACCACGTCGGTCAGCGAGAACTTGAAGTTCTCGTAGCGGCTGTCGATGATTTCCAGGGCGGGGGCCACCTCGCTCACCGCGTCGAGGATCCGGGCGTTCGGGTCGCCGGTGTCGATGTCGGCGCCGAGGCGGAACGCGATCTCCGGTTCGATCCGTGGATGCAGCCACCGTGTGACGACGTCCGGCCGGTCGTCGCCGGTCAGCCGCATACTCTCGTGCAGCACACCGATGATGAGGTCCGACACGCCCATCTGTTCTGCTTTCGCCTTGCTCGTGAAGCCCAGCTTCACGCCGACGGCCGGGTCGCCTCGACGGGCTCGGAGCGCGGAACCCCTGGCCTGCACCAGGTATGCGTCGTCGAGTGTGAGGTCGTGGGTCAGGCTGAGCTGGCTCGTCGCCGCGACCGCGGCGATCGCCTCGTCGAGCGTCCGCGCGAGCGCGTCCGCATCCATCGTCGAATTCGATCCAGCGCGGGTTGTGTTCATTTCACTACTTTCGGAGATGTATTCGAGCCGATGAATTCCCGCTGCCCGTCGGCGCGCAGGGCACCGTGCTGCGCAATCGGTAGCGGACGGGTTTCGAAGGTGCCTGCTGCGGCGCGTAGCGGCGTAATTCACTCTAACTGCGGGTGCGATTCACCGAACCAGTTGTCTCGCGTGGTGAGAATCATCTGTCACGCACCGATGGGCGGTCTCGATAATTCTTGCCAAGCTGTTGATCAAATGCGGAGGTGCCGAAATGACAGCAACCCGGCTCGATGGAGTGCAGCCGGAGCCGAGCGGTCGACGTTTCGCCGTGGTGCCGAACGCGCCACGTGCGTCGGGGCGATACGTCCACGTCCTGGAGGCCAACGGCCTGATCTTCTGCGCCGGGCAGGGCAGCAAGGATCCCGTGACGAACATCGAGGCCGGCCTCGAGCTCGACAACGCCGGAAACGTGCTGAGCTATGACATCTACGCGCAGGCTCGCGGTTGTTTCCGCAATCTCGCGTCGGTACTCGCGGCCGTGGATGCCTCGCTCGCGGATCTCGTCGAGGTCAACGTATACCTCAAGGACATGAACGATTTCGAGGCGATGAACGAAGTCTTCGCCGAAACTTTCCCCGACGTGCAACCGGTCCGGACAACCATCGGTGTCGCGGACCTTCCCGGCAGAAATTTCATCGAAGTACGTGCGACCGCCGTCGCGCCGTCGAATGCAGAAGGTGAAGGAAAATGACAGTAGAACCCCGTGAGGTCATGGCACCGCTGGAGTCGTTCTCCCTGGACGCCTGGTTGGAATTGAATCGGCCGAATATGTTGCCGCCGATCACCAACCAGACCATCTACAAAGGCAACGACACCTTCATCGTGATGGCTGTCGGCGGCCCGAACAATCGCAAGGACTTCCACTACAACGAGAGCGAAGAGCTCTTCATCCAGCTGAAGGGCGACATCGAAGTCGGGCTCTACATCGATGGCAAGATCACCTCGCAGGAGATCAAGGAAGGCGAGATCTTCCTGATGCCGCCCCGGGTGCCTCATCAGCCGCGCCGTACGGCGAACACCATGGGCATCGTGATCGAGAAGCACCGGCTCCCCACCGAGCGCGACGGCTTCCTGTACTTCTGCGAGAACTGCGATCACAAGCTGTTCGAGCAGTACTTCTTGCTCGAGGACATCATCAAGCAGCTGCCGCTGGTGCAGCGGGCCTTCTACGATTCCGTGGAGAACCGCACCTGCGATAAGTGCGGCTACGTCACCGAGCAGCCCGAGGGGTGGGCCGAGGAGGTTGCCGTGCTCGCGAAGGACAACGAGTACGCCGACGATCCGCTGCAGAAGCTGCACGGCCGCTCCTGGTGAACGGCTGAGTTGCCGCCCGGTGTCCGGGCTTGCTGCACGACGGGCGCGGCGGCCGATCTCGGCCGCCGCGCCCGTCGTGCAGATTCACCACGCGTCGGCCGCGGTGTGTAATTCGAGCAGGCGCAGGGTCTGGTCCTCGGGCGCCCTGCCGCACCCGCACTCCGTGGCGATACCGAATCGGCGGAGGTGGCGGGCCGCGGCCGCCGACCGTCGCGCGATCCCTTCGCGGCCGTCCTGCCGGTGGACCAGGCCCAAGTAGATCTCGGTCTCCGCGGGTATCTCCAGACGGCTCAGCGGGGCGAAGTACTCGTCGTCATCACGGTCGATGGGTACCGGCAGGTGCACCCACGATATCGGGCGGGTCGCGGTAGCCAACAGCTGTTCGACGAAGCGGGCGAGGTTGCCGGCGTCGACCGGCTCGACGAAGTGCTTCTCGTCGACATCGCCGTAGCAGAGGTGAAAACCGACATCGACGGCAGCGGGCACCAACGCCGCCTGTTCCACTGCCCGGTCGATGACCCCGCCCCACACATCGGAGAACCACGGGAAGTTCTCCGCGCTGATCGACGAGTACGCACTCGTCTCGATGAATCCGAACTCCACCGCGGTATCCCATTGAATGGCGAGATCGGTGTGCGGAATCGCGCGCAGGATGTCGTCGAGTTCCCGGTAGAGCGCCGCTCGGTAGACCGGCTCGAAGCGCGGCCGATCCGCGGGAATCACGTACGCCGCGACGACTGCCGCCGGGGTCGGTAGTGACACCTGGAAGCGCGTGCCGGCGGGAATGACCCCCTCGTCGCGAAGACGGCGAAAGATCGCCCATGATTGCAGCGCCGCTGCCGAGTATCCGAGCGCGGGCAGTCGGATGGACGCCGGGTCCGTTCCCTCGACGATGCGGACGGGACTGATGTCATGCTCGCCCACGAAGATCGCAGGCTCCCCGGCCCGCTCCAGGCCGGGCGTGGCGGCGAGAATACCGGCCTGAAACGAAATCCATTGCATGCGCTCGCCGACTTCGCCGTCGGGGATGCGGCGCAGCCTGCTTCCCAGAGTCTTCGCCGCGTTCCGGAACGTTGTCTCCGCGTCCGGCCAATTGATGCTGCCGACGAGATGGGCGCCCTGTGGTTGTGTCATTCCGTCAGTGTGCTGCCTCGCTCCGGCCATGCTAGACCGTGCTGCGCAATTCGGATGAAGTCTGCGCACAGTGGATAGCCCACGGCGGTTTCCTCGATGGCGGCGTCGTGAATTACTGTCCCGTTGGTGAGTTACTGTCCCGTTGTAGGGAGGTGGCGCGGTGTCTGTTCGTCGAAGCGTGCTGGTGGCGACCCTCTGCGCCCTGCCGGTGCTGGGCGCGCCGCAGGTGCAGGCCTATCCGCCGAGCGAGGGCAGTGGCGGCTGTCGGCAGGGCAGTGTGATGACCGGACGGTTGGTGCCCGGAACCGGTAGCGCGGGGCAGAGCATCCAGCGCTCTGCGACGCTGCGGGAGTGTGTCAGCTCGTTGCTTCCTGGTATCGACTCCGGACAGTTCAGTGTGACCATTCCGTGGAACGCGCCCGGTGCGCCGAGTTCTGCCCAGTTCGCATGGTCGGATGGCAGCATCAGCGCGGCCACCGGGTATGGCAATGGCTTGTGGTTGATCATCGACGGACCGGCAAGTGGTCATGCGATCCAGGTGATCGCCGCCGATACCTGGAATGGATGGTACTTCAGCTACGCCGATGTCGCCGTCACGTCGGCGATCTTCCGATCCTGAGTTCAGTGCGCGCCTAGCGCGTCGAGGATCATCGGACGTGCCGTCGCGAGCGCTTGCTGCCAGTAGGGCCACGTATGCGTTCCGTCGACGAAGTCGATGCGCGCGGGAATGCCGAGTTCCGTGACTCGGTCACGGAATATTTGTGCGGCGGTCATCGTAATCGCTTCGAGAGCCATCGCGTTGACAGTGTTGCCGAATCCGTACGGCAGGTCGAGCGGACCGGGCAGACCATTGCCCGTCGAGACGTAGGTCGGCAGTCCGCGCAGCAGTTCCGCCTGCTGGGTGGCGTCGTTGCGGCTCCAGGCCGGATCGCCGATCGGACCCCACATATCGTCCACATTGAAGTTGCCTTCGTCCCACATGGCAGCGCGCATCGCTTCATTCCAGAGCGGAAATGTCGGCTGCAGGAAGCCGGAAAACGATCCGGCGAACTTGAATTGATCGCGATGGTAGGCGGCCAGGATCAGAGCCGCGTTGCCGCCCATGGAGGCACCGACTACCGCGTCGTTGGTTCGCGAAACACCATACTGTGCCAGGTATCCGGGCAACTCCTGGGTGAGGAAGGTTTCCCATTTGTACGTCGTCGGTTGACCATTGGTACTACTGGGTCGATACCAGTCGGTGTAGAAGCTGGAGCGACCGCCGACCGGGAATACCAAATTGACATTGTCACCTGTGAATTGGCGCAGCGCATCGGTATCGCTGATCCACTGACTGTGATCGGCGGGCGCGCGGAGACCGTCGAGCACGTAGAGGGCCGCGCTCCCGCCGCGGGCCGCCCATTGCACCTGGACCTTGATCGACCCCATACTCGACGGCACGGACAGTTCCTGGTAGCCGCCTGCGGGCGTGCGCAATTTCGGTACGGCGGTGGCCACCGCCGCTCCGATCGACGACAGCAGAACACCTGTTGCCAGGACAACTCCGGTTTTGCGCAGCCAACCCCGCTGGTTTCCGAACCGTGCTGTCGCACCCACTTCGCACACCTCCTACCCTGTTCCCCGGAAGGTAACCGAGGAAACCCGAATTCGGATGTCGCTCATGCCGAGTCGCTCTCCCTGTGTGGTGCGGCCCGAATCGAAAAACCATCATAGTTTGCGCGGCGCTGACTCTCGCCTCAGCCGACCGGCTTCCCGATGAGCGCGGCGAGCCGTTCCTGATCGTCGCCGGTCGACTTCGTCAGCGCGAAGGCGGTCGGCCACATGGTGCCATCGTCGAGGGTCGCGATGTCGTCGAAGCCGAACGTCGCGTACCGCGACTCGCATTTCTCAGCGGTCCGGAAGTAGCATACGACCTTGCCGTTCCTGGCATACGCAGGCATGCCGGGGCCAACTGGGCACCGAATCGCCAGGGAATGGCTCTACCACGCACCTCCGGCAGCCGGGATCGGACGGGTGACCGCTCGCCGGCGCGCCGACCAGTGACACCTTGGTGGTGATCCGGTCCACCTTGGGGGCACGACCCCAGCACTCGGAGGCCTGATATCCGCGGGCGATGCGGTGGACAGTTGAGCAAGTCACCGCAACCGAACCGGAGCCCCGATGTCGATCACCAGCATCATCGCCACCTCGGCGGAACGTCGTGCCACGGTCTCGACCGAGGACGGCGTGGCACTCGCGGTTCGCGAGTACGGCCCGCGAAATGCCGACCTGACGGTCGTCCTACTGCACGGGCACTGCCTGCGCACCGCGTCCTGGACCTATGTCCGCGCCGCACTGATGCGCCGGTACCCGCACGCCCGGATCGTCTGCTACGACCACCGTGGCCACGGCGAGTCCGCCACGGCACCCTGGCGGACCTACCATCTCGAACAGCTCGGCAAGGACCTGCGCGACGTTCTCGACGCGGTCGCCCCCACCGGCCCCGTGGTCCTCGTCGGCCACTCCATGGGCGGTATGACGGTGCTGAACTACGTCAGCCAGTATCCGCACGAGATCGGCACGCGCATTGCCGGCGTCGCCCTCATCGCGACCGCCGCGAACGGACTCGCCGATGCGGGGTTCGGCCGCCTGCTGCGCAACCCCGCCGTTTCGGCATTCCAAGCGGTCGTCCGGCGCGCGCCGAGCCTCATGCAGCATGCGAAGCTCATGGCTTGCAAGGCTTTCGCCCCGATCATCCGTACCGCCGAATTCGGCGATCGCAAGGTGAGTCCGCGGGTGTTCGCCCTCGCCAACGCGATGCACAACGAGACCCCGATCGTGACCATGGCGAGCTTCCTCAGCGCCTTCATGGTCTACGACCAGACCGATGCCCTCGCGGCGCTGTCGAAGATCCCGACACTGGTGCTGTGCGGTACCGCCGACCTGATGACACCGCCGTCGCATTCCGTCGCGATGGCCGCCGCCATCGCATACGCGGATTTCGTCCTCGTCGACGGCGCCGGCCATTCGGTGATTCTCGAGCGGCCGATGGAGGTCGCCGAGGCCATTGCCCGCCTGATGACGCGTGCCGGAACGACCTGTCAGGATGAACTCTCGCACCTCAGCCTCGCCGCATAGTCACGATCACCGCGAGCCGAGTCCGGCCACCAGGTATTCCGATACCGAATTGGCAAGCAGCGTAACGGAAATCGCCGATGATGGGCGCGATCGCGCATGGACGCGCCAGCATATGTCGCACAGGCTCTTACGCAAGCTCGAACACTGACCGCCGCAACGACCGGGCATTGCACTATTTCGGAGCGGCGCACTGCGCTTCAATCGTTATAGAACATGTTCTAGCTGCGGGAGGTGGCCCTGGCCACGCCCATGGATCCCCCATCCACACCAAGAATCGGCGCATCGTGTCCCAAGGCTGGCTCAATGGAATCAAACGGTGGGAAGTACGTTTCGATTGATTACGGCCGGAGTCGGCGGCGCGTCGCCCTCTGTTCGACTATCTCGGTATTTCAGAGGCACAGGACCCAGGTAACCGAACCCAGCCAAATGGGGAAGCATATGGCAATCGATCCCTGCACCGGCGTGGCGGGCGCGGGCGGAGCCGGGGGCTCGCTGGCGGAGGCGCTCGGAGCCGCCGCAACACCGAGAGATAGGGCGATAGCACATGCGGCGAGGGAACTTGCGATCTTGGTAGACATCTGCCGAACCTTTCCTGATCGAACATTGCACCACTGAGATGCATCAGAGCGAAATCGAGGAGATCAACCTCCCCTTTCATCATTCGAATCTGCGGTCGTTTCGGATCCTTCTCGTAAACTGAGACGTGACCTCCGACGGTGGATCGGGAGCCCTCGACACCATCGGGGGATTATCGGTGGGCATCTCGTCTAATTCGTCAGCACAAACAGTCGGATATCCTGTTGTGTCCTTATTCTTCCGATAACCACCGAATATCCCCTTCCGCAGCACCGATAAATCTCGCCCGCACTGGTCCGGCGCACGCACTCAGGCGCGCCCTGACGACCAGGCGGGCGAAGCCGGTTCACACATCGCCCATCGCATTCGGTTCCCGCGCACCGGACTTGGGCGAGACGCTTTCTGATTTCGGCGGGCTCAGATGCAGATGCTGAAAGCGAAGCTGCCCAACGGAACGGTGAAGCAGAGGGCCACCGAACCACCAGCTGGGGTCGGCGCGGGCGTTTCTGGCGCGGCCGACGCGGTCGGCGCGAGCGTGACGACAGACAAAGCAATGGCAATCGCAGCGAAAGCCGCGGCAAATTTTGCGTACATTGCTTATGCTCCTTCGTTGTGCGACGGTTACAGCTCGAGCCGATGGCGGCTCTTATTCAGATGCTCCTCCGCCGCAATAACATTCACAAGGCCATTGCGAACTCGTGACACCAGATGGGCATTTCTGCCATAACCGGACAAATACGACATCATCTGCAATTCTATGCGCGTGGGATAATTCGAAATTCAAAGACTCGCTACGGACGAAGCGTGTTCGGATCGCTTGGGCGGCCTCATCTCGACGGCGAAATATCCACCGCCACGACGTGATTCGCGGGTGTATTCCGACAACTGTTCCCGGTCGAAGGTTCGGTTGTTGTCCTGGCGTGAATTCGGCACACCTCGGCGCGAGGTGACTCGAACCTGGCGAAATCACCTCGCCGCGAATGGGTTCCACGACATCGGGCATGGTCGACCGACGTCGATCCATGGGCTAGTTCGGGACGATGTCGTACTTCAGTAGCTCGAAGCCGGTGGGTACGATGGCGCTCATCGAGATGCGATCTCCGGCCCAGGTACCGACCAGGGCGGTATCGCCACCGGCGCAATCGGCATCTTCCGCGGTGAGCATCGGCAGCGGATGGATGCGGTGCCTGTCGTCGCCGTTTCGGACCGTCGCTTTGTCCACGTAGGTGCGTTTGTCGTGATTGAGGATGTAGCGGCCGATGAAACCGTGCTGGGGCGCGACCAGCGGGGCGACGGAGGCGGCCTTGTCGTAGAGGCTGGTCTGCTCGCCGACCTGCGGTCCGGCCCACACCACGCGGGTCGGCACCGTCAGTAGGCGTTCTACCCCTTGGACGAAGTCGTCGCCGATCCCGGCGCGCCTCAGGAATCGGACTTTGGGTTCGAGATACCCGATCAGCTTGTGGTCGGCGTCCAGGAAGACGGCTCTGCAGAACGGCCCCACGGGGGTGATTTCCTCTCTGGGATAACGGCTTTCGGATAATCTATCCCGCGGACATCGATCCGGCGCGGTGGGCGGTTACAGTCGAGCTATCGGGCTGTTCGGGTCGGGCTCGAGACCAACCCGAACGGCCGCGTCGAAGCGAACTAAGCTCGGATAATGCGATACGCCATTTCGGTTCCGCAGCTCATGCCCGACGGATCGTTCCAACCGGAAAATCTGCGGGCCTACCTGGATCGAGCGGTGGCGCTCGGCTTCGAGAGCGCCTGGACGACCGAGCAACTGCTCGGATCTGCGCCCAATCTGAGTCCGATCGAGTTGTTGACCTTCGCGGCCGCATGCAATGAGCGGCTGCGCTTCGGATGCGCGGTATTCGTGACGCCGCTGCACAATCCGGTGCACCTCGCCAAACGCATCAGCACGCTGGATCAGCTCACCCGCGGTCGGCTCGAGGTCGGTGTCGGCATCGGTGGACGCAACCGGATGTTCTCCGCCTTCGATGTCGACCCCGCCGACAATCTGGTGACCCGCTTCAATGAGGGCCTGCGCGTCATGAAGGCGCTGTGGACGCAGCCGCAAATCGATTTCGAAGGCGAGTTCTGGCGGCTGAGCGGTGCCACCATGGAACCGAAGCCATTCCAGAAGCCTTATCCGCCACTGTGGTTCGGCGGCGGCACACCCGCGGCATTGCGTCGGGCGGTCCGGCTCGGCAACGGATTCTTCGGCGCCGGTTCCGCTACGACGGCCGCATTCGCCGAGCAGGTCCGCTACGTCCGCGAGACCCTGGCCGAAAACTCGGGCGACCCATCGGATTTCCGCATTGCCAAGCGCGTCTACATCGCGGTCGACGACGATCGGGTGCGGGCCGAACAACGCATGGCCGCCGCCCTGATCGACTTCTACGGCGAATTCGGCAAAACCCTGCTGCCCGTCGCTGTGCGTGGCACACCGAAGGACTGCATCGAGGGCCTGCGCGAGGTGGCCGCCGCCGGGGCCGAAATGATCCTGATCAACCCCCTGTTCGACGTTGCCGCCCAAATGGAGCGCATTGCGTCGGAGGTGCTGCCGCACGTGGACTGACCGGGTGCGGTAACGCCTGGGCCTCGCCCGGCAATGACAGAGCAAGGGTCACGCGACGAGCCGTGCCGCGGCGGGACGAGCCGCGCTGGCACATCGCGTCACATCGATCGTCTTGATCCGATGGCGAGCGTCTTCGGGGTGCCGGCGCGACCGTGAGCCGTGGTCAGCGCGGTTCTGGGGCTTCGGTGGGTTCGTAGCCGAGGCGGACGTCGTGGGTGACCTCGCCGCCGGCGACCGTCACTCGGGTGGTGACCGGTGGGTAGCCCCGGGCTACGACCGTGTAATGGCCCTCGGGGAGGTCGGTTACCAGGTAGCGGCCGTCGGCGTCGGTGCGGGCAGTGGCGGTGATGTCGCCGGACGCGTCCAGGACGGTGATCTGGATATCCGGGACGGCTCGGTCGCCGTCGGCCCACGCGGATCCGGCCAGCACAGCCATCGAGGCCATCTCGATGTCGTGTCGCAGCAGACCGCTGTCGGAGATGGTGAGCGTGGTCGCACTGGGACGCATATGGTCGGCGACGGCCACCAGGGTGTAGGTGCCCGAGACGATGCCGTGGCAGACGTACGCGCCATCCCCTGCGGTGATGGCCGCGCCGACGACCTCACCGTGGATATCGGTCAGCGTGACGGTGGCGCCCGGTAGGGGGGTGCCGCGCCCGGCCGAACGAACCACACCGGACAATTCGCCGGAGCCGGTGAGGGTCAGGTCGAGTAGCTGTGGCCGCCCTCCGATGGCCACGCTGACCGCCTCCGGCCGGTGTCCGGTCGCCGATGCGATCAGGACGTAGTTGCCCGCGGCGGGCGCCTCGATGCGGTAGCCGCCGTCGGCATCGCCGCTCGCCCGCGAAACCTGGTGTCCCCGTTGATCGATCAGGGTCAGCACCGCGCCGGGCACCGGTCTGCCGTCCTCGCGTCCGATGCGCCCGCCGATCGATGCGCCTTCATAGTCGAGACCCGAATGCGACTGTGGCACAACGGCGGCCACATAAACACCATTGCCGCCATGATCGACGGAGATTCGGCCGACCGCGGCCGCCAGGACCGGTTCGGGCTCGGAGAGTACCTCGGCGGCACCCTCCCAGACCTGCGCCTGCGCCCAGCTGGAATCGACTTCCGCGGCCACCGGATCCGGCGCGGGAATCGGATTATCTTGCAGCGGAATCTCTTTCATGAACATCAGCACCAGGCAGGCCAGCAACGCCACCCCCGCGGCAGCATAGAAGACACCGTGCATAGCGTCGGTGAACCCGATCAGAATGGGCACCTTCAGCTCATCCGGCAGTGCCGCGATCCCGCTGGTATTGCTCTGCATCGTGCTCAACTGCGCGGTATCGAAGCCGGGGGGCAGCGCACCACCGAAAGCATCGATGATCCGATGCGGCAACAGGTTGAACAGAATGGTCAGGAATACCGCGACACCGAGCGTGCCGCCCATCTGCCGGAAAAAGGTCGCCGACGCGGTCGACACACCCATATCCGAGCGCGGACCGGCATTCTGCGCCGCGATGATCAGGGTTTGCATGCAGCAACCGAGCCCGAAGCCGATGACGCCGCCGTAGACCAGCGGCTGCCACAGCGGGCTGTCGTAATGCACCTGCCCATAGAGTGCCGCGCCGCCCGCGATGATGAATGTCCCGATCACCGGCAGGATCTTGTAGCGCCCGGTCAATTTGGTGGTCAATCCGGCCAGTTGCGAACCGAACATGATCCCCAGCACCAGCGGCAGCATCAGCAGACCCGATTTGGTCGGCGAATATCCGCGCACCACTTGGAAGTACTGCGGCACCATGACGATCGCACCGAACATCGCGATACCGACGATGAACCCACCCGCGATGGTCACGCTGAAGGTCGAATTCTTGAACAGCCGCAGCGGAATCAGCGCCGCATCCTGCATCCGGAATTCGACGAGCAGGAACAGCAGCAGCCCGCCCGCACCGATGCCGTAGCAGATGAGCGCGTGCTGCGAACTCCAGCCCCAATCGCGGCCCTGCTCGGCGACGATCAGCAGCGGCACCACACAGATCGTCAACGCCACCGCACCGAACCAATCGATACGATGGTCCTGACGCTGATGCGGCGCATCGAGTACCTTGGCGACCACGCCGAGCGCGAGCACGCCGATCGGCGCGTTGACCAGGAACACCCAGCGCCACCCCTCGAGCCCCCAGAGTTGGTCGTAGTTCGAGAAGAATCCGCCGAGCACTGGGCCGAGCACGGTCGCCGAACCGAAGACCATCATGAAATAGCCCTGGTAGCGCACTCGCTCCCGGGCCGGCACGATATCGCCGATGATGGTGAACGCCAGCGACATCAACCCGCCCGCACCCAGGCCCTGGAAGGCGCGGAATCCGGCGAGTTCGTACATCGAGGTGGCGAAGGTGCAGGCGACCGAACCGATGACGAACAGTCCGATCGCGGTGAGGTAGAACGGCTTTCGACCGTAGATGTCGGCGAGTTTGCCGTACAGCGGCGTGGTGATCGTCGCGGTGATCAGATATGCCGTGGTCGCCCAGGCCTGTTCATCGAATCCGTCCAGGCTGTTGGCGATCCGCACGATCGCGACGCTCACGATGTTCTGATCCAGTGCGGCGAGGAACATGCCGAGCAGCAATCCGGACAGGATGGTCAGGATCTGCCGGTGCGACAGTGACGTACCCTCACCGGGATCCAGGTCCGGCGTCGTTGCCGGGGCCTGGGTGGTCGAATTCGTCATAATGTGAGCCCTAGTTCTGATCGGCTAGCCGTGGTGGAAGTGCTCTCGAAACCTGAGTCGAGCCGGTTGAGCAGTTGGCACACTGCGCCACAAGTGATCACGCCGATCCCCTGTAACTAGTTGCGCCCGCTAATATACATACGGCCACCCAGGGCGAAACGGCCTGGTCGGATCATCCGACAACCGGTACTAGTGGCCGAGCGGGTCGCCAGCAGCGCGACATCACTCGTGGGCGGTCGTGCCCGGTTGATTCCTATTGGTCCGCATGGCAGGTGACGTCGGCGGCAGGCCACCGCAAAAGCCTCGCCGACAACCTTCTCGACTCGCACCAGCAAATCCCGCAATTCGGTACCGCACACCGCCCAGGGCACCCTTGCCACATGTGGTGGTGCCGCCGATACTCCAAGGGGGCCGCGCTGCCGCCGGTTCCGCGACGAGGGGAGGAATGAATGCTTCGCAATCAACTGAATCCAGTACGGACAGTGGATGATTCGCTCACGTACGGACAACCGTACGAGACATCCGACGGCGCCACGGTGATCACCGTCACCAGGACGGGCGGCCTGCTGCACGGCGCTCGTCCGGTGGGTGCGTTCGTGGTCCACGAAGGCGAGCTCAGTTGGACGCCCGCGGTCGATGCGACCCGGATCGCGCTGATGGGTGAGTTGATCGGGCTGCTGGCCGCGGTCATTGCCGCGCTCGCGATACTACGCAGACCGCCGTGGCCGGACCTCTCGCGGGCGGTGGCATTCGGGCCGCACTCACGACACACTTGATGCCGTGAATCGCATGCCACTCGGACATATCGACCGGGGCGGTCCGCCGTGACCGCGCTCGCACGCGGGGAAAATCGCCCCGCACCCGGCGACCGGATGACCGTGACCGTCACCTGCGCGGCGCCGGTCGATGTGTCGGCGCTGTTGCTCGGGGCCGACGGGCGGGTCCGGTCCGACGCCGACTTCGTCTTCTTCAATCAGCCGGTCGGGCCAGGTGTCACCTATCGGCACGGCCGCGGTGCGGGCGATATGGTCGATGTGCAGACCTCCGCACTGCCCGCCGACGTGAACAAGGTCGTGGTCACCGCCAGTCTCGACAGCAACGGGCCGCCGACCTTCGCGGGCGCGAGTTCGCTGACCGCCACGATCGGATCCGATAGCGGAACACTGACCTTCCCGATGACCGGGCTCAGCACCGAGACGGCCGTGGTGTGCGTGGAGATCTACCGGCGCGGCGGTGCGTGGAAGGTGCGCGCGGTCGGGCAGGGCTACGACAACGGGCTGGCCGGAATCGCGACGGCGTTCGGTGTGAATATCGACGACGAGCCCGAAGCACCGCCGCCGCCCACTGCGGCCCCGCCGCAATACCCGGCCCAGCCGCAGTACCAGCCGCAGGCTCCGATTCCGCCCGCCTATCCCGCGGTCGGCTCCGCGCCGCCGCCCCCACCGATGTCACCCCAGCAAGGAGCGCTGCCGATGCAGAGCGAGCTGTTCAATCCGAGCCACGCCGAGGTCAACGGCATCGGCATCCAGAAGCAGGGCAGCAAGATGATCAAGGTCGCCGTCAATGGCGAGACCATGGCGCGCGCCGGCTCGATGGTCGCCTACCAGGGCGATCTGCACTTCAAGGCACTCGGCTCGGGTGGCATCGGCCGTGCTATACAGCAGCGGCTCACCGGCGAGGGTGTGCCGCTGATGCAGGTATCCGGTCGCGGTGACCTGTTCCTCGCCGATTCCGCCGCCGACGTGCACACCGTCGATCTCGACGGCACCGATGGGCTCACCATCAACGGTTCGAATGTGCTGGCCTTCGATACCTCTCTTTCCTACAACATCCAAAGGGTGCAGGGCGCAGCCGGTTTCGCCAGCAATGCGGGCTTGTTCAACTGCGTGTTCACCGGTCGCGGTCGCATCGCCATCACCACCCACGGCTCGCCCGTGGTCCTCAATGTCGACCAGCCCACCTACGCCGATCCGCAGGCCGCGGTGGCCTGGTCGTCGAGCCTGTCCACCGGTATCAAGCGCAACGACTCATTCGGTCTCGGCCGCCTCATCGGCCGCAGCACCGGCGAGGGCTTGACGCTGTCGTTCTCCGGACGCGGTTTCGTCATCGTGCAGCCGTCGGAACTGCCGCCGGGCGGTTTCATCGGCGGCACCGGTGGCGGCCAGGAGGCCGGACAGAGCAGCGGTGTGCTCGGCGGGTTGTTCGGATAACCAGCCCGCGCTGGAACCGGCTGGGCCACAGCCGGTTCCAGCGCTTCGGATCAGTTCAGCAGACCGCGCCGGACCAGCAATGGTTCGATTTCGGGTGCGCGGCCGCGGAAGGATTCGAACGCCGCGAGCGGGTCGACCGAGCCACCGCGCGAGAGCAGTTCACGGCGGAAGATCTCGCCCTTCTCCCGGATCGACGCGTCACCCTCGTCGAACCACACGACGGTGTCCGCGTCCAGCACCTCGCTCCAGATATAGGAGTAGTACCCCGCCGCGTAGCCGCCGGAGAAGATGTGAGCGAAGTAGCCGGTCCGGTAGCGCGGCGGAATCGCGTCGATGGCCAGGCCGGCCTTGCGCAGCGCCTCCTCCTCGAACACCTCGGCATCGGTGTCGGCCAGCGCCTCGGGTGCGGGCACGCGATGCCATGCCCAGTCCAGCAGTGTCGCGCCGAGGTATTCGACGGTCTTGAAGCCGGTTCCGAACCGCTCGGCCGCCGCCATCCGCTCGACCAGTTCGGTGGGCATCGGCTCGCCGGTCTCGATATGCCTGGCGTAGTTGGCGAGTACCTCCGGTCGCGACATCCACATCTCGTTCACCTGGGACGGGAATTCGACAAAATCCCGTGGTACTTCGGTGCCGGAGAAGAACGGGTACGTCACATCCGAGAACAGTCCGTGCAGTGCGTGCCCGAATTCGTGGAAGAGCGTACGCACATTATCCCAGGTGAGCAGTGCGGGTTCACCCTCCGGCGGCTTGACGATATTGAGGTTGTTGACCACCACCGGCCGCTTCCCCAAAAGCCTCGACTGGCTGACCAATTCGTTCATCCACGCCCCGCCACGCTTCGATGGCCGCGCGAAGAAGTCACCGAGGAACAGTCCCAGCGCACTGCCGTCCGCGTCGAAGACCTCGAAGATCCGCACTTCCGGGTGGTACCCGACCAGATCCCCGCGCTCCCGGAAGGTGATCCCGTACACCCGCTCGGCAGCGAAGAACACCCCGTCGCGCAATACCCGCTCCAGCTCGAAATAGGGACGCAGAGCCTCAGCGTCCACCGAAAACCGTTCGGCGCGAACCCTTTCCGACCAGAACTGCCAATCCCACGAACGCAACTGCGGCCCACCCATGGCTCGGGCCAACTCCGCCGCCTCACGATCGGCATCGGCCACCGCCGGTGCGACCAATCGGGCGAGCATTTCCTCCACCGCCGCAGCGGTTTTCGCGGTCTGATCCTCGACCGCGTACGACGCGTGATCCGCATAGCCGAGCAGCGCGGCCCGTTCGGCCCGCAATGCGGCGATCCGCACGGCGAGCGCACCATTGTCACCCAATCCGCGGCCCAGTGATGCCGCCATCACCCGTTGCCGCAGGTCCCGATCGGCCAGTTCCGCCAGTACGGGCTGATTCGAAACGTTCTGCAGCCGCAGGGCCCACGCGCCGTCGCGCCCCAACTCCCGAGCATTCGCCGCAGCCGCCGCAACGGCTGTCTCCCCCAGCCCCGCCAATTCGCCGACCGACTCGACGATGACCGTCGCACCATTGGTCGCCGCCAGAATGTTGTGCCCGAACTCTGTTGCCGCAGAGGCGAGTTCCGAATTCAACTCACGCAATCGTGCCTGCCCGGCCGCATCCAGCCGTGCCCCCGCCCGCACGAACCGAATGTGATATTGCTCCAGCAGCCGCGCTTGCTCGGGATCCAATCCCAAGTCATCGCGACGCCCATAGAGTGCCTCGACCCGCGCGAAGAGTTCCGGATCCAAATAGATCGTGTCCCGATGCGCCGCCAACTTCGGCGATACCTCGGCCTCGATCGCATCGGTGGTCTCGGTGGAATCGGAGAGCGTGATATTGAAGAACACATTCGAGACCCGCGTCAGCACCGCACCCGAACGCTCCAATGCCGCAATGGTATTCGCGAAACTCGGCTCCTGTCCGTCCGAGGTTACAGCGGCAATCTCGGCCAACTGCTCGGCCATCCCGCGCTCGAACGCGGGCACATAGTGCTGCGTACCGATCTCCGCGAACGGCGGAAGCTCATACGGCAGCGCACTGGACTCGAAGAACGGGTTACTCGTCATAGGTGAACCCTATGACGAATTCGTGTTTCTGTGGCGGCTGATTGCTGCCGGGCGAGATCACCACGTTCATAGCGGCACAGGCTGTCCGCCACGATCGGTAGTGTCGAGCGGGTGAGTAGCTGGGTGCGACGAAAGTTCCACAGAGTCGGACGATTCGATCGGGTGGTCGGCAGCGCGGTGGCCGAGTTACCAGCCTCGATCGTCGACACCGGCATGCTGCGACTCACCAAGAGTGCCGATTTCAGCGCGCTGTGGCTGGTGGTGGCGGCGCTGCTCGCCACCCGCGCGGGAACATCGCGGCGGGCTGCGCTGCGCGGCGTCGTCTCGGTCGCGGGCGCGAGCCTGGCCGTCAACGCCGGACTCAAGACGGTAGTTGGGCGGCGCCGACCGGCCGCCGAATTATTGCCCGCCTACCGGCGGCTCACACCGGCCCCGAGATCCTCCTCCTTCCCCTCTGGACACAGCGCGTGCGCGGCGGCATTCGTCACCGCGGTCGCACTCGAAAGTCCGCGCACCGCACTGGTTATCTCCCCACTGGCCGCCACCGTCGCCTACTCGCGGGTGCACACGGGCGTGCACTGGAGCTCCGATGTAGTCGTCGGGGCCGCGGTAGGTTCCGGTATCGCATTGGCCACCCGACGCTGGTGGCCGGTGCGTGAATCGGACGAGGCACAGGCCAGGCCGGTCCGCGAGGCACCCGCTCTGGTGGCAGGCAAAGGGTTGCTGGTGCTGGTCAATCCGGTTTCCGGCGATGCGAACTACGATCCCACCGCCGATGTCATCGCGGCCCTGCCCGCCGCCACCGTGCTGCGCACCGAATCCGACCTGGATGCCGTCGAACAACTCGAGCGGGCACTGGCCGAGCACGCCGGGCCGGTGCGGGCGATCGGTATCGCCGGAGGCGACGGCACTGTCGCCGCTGCGGCCGCGGTGGCGCTGCGGCACAAGTTGCCGCTGGCCGTCATCCCCACCGGCACCCTCAATCACTTCGCGCGTGATCTCGGCGTCTACGACCTGCGTGAGGTGATCGATGCCACCGGTAGCGGCGAGGCGGTCGCGGTCGATATCGCGAGCGTCGAATACGGTGACGAAACCGGTTCACACACCAGGTATTTGCTCAATACCGCCAGTATCGGCGCCTACCCGGACCTGGTGCGACTGCGTGAGAAGTGGCAGCCGCGCTGGGGCAAATGGCCCGCCTTCGCGGCCGCGCTCGTGGTCACCCTGCACCGAGCCGAACCGATCAGGATCCAGCTCGACGGTCGCTGGCAGCGGGTGTGGTTCCTGTTCGTCGGCAACGGCCCCTACCACCCGCACGGCGCCGTGCCCGCCTTCCGTGACCGGCTCGATGCCGGGCTGCTCGACGTCCGCTGGCTGCGCGCCGATCTGCCCTGGTCCCGCACCCGCGCAGTGGTGGCGCTGCTGCTGGCCGCGATCGGCCACAGCAAGGTGTACGGCGAACGTCGCTTACCCGAACTGTCCGTAGAACTGCCCCGACCGGAGGCACTGGCCACCGATGGCGAGGTGATCGGCAAGGCCACCCACCTGCGCTTCACGATGGCGGGCCAGCTCGCCGCCTACCGCCGCGACGAATCGAACCCGCGCTGGGCCGACCGGGTCCGCCCCCACCACCGCCGCATACCGTGGCTGCGCGACGCCTTCCGCACCTAACCGCGGCCGGTCCCGCCCTGTTCGGCAGGCCGAGCGAGGACGAGCCGAGCCCATCGCGGCGGCTTGCTCGGCGGCGAATATATGGGTACCCGAGCCAGCCCGAAGCCTTCGCACGCACTCTGCGCGAGGTCCTGGCCGGGCAAAAATGACGGAAGTGTGACACGGTGCTCGGCGGGGACTTTCCGGATCGGACCGCGGGTTGTATGTGGAGCCGATATGAGGAGGTCATGTGGTGAAGGAATACAACCGGAACCCTGCCGCAGTGGACGCGCTATCACCCGAGCAGTATCACGTCACCCAGGAGAACGGGACCGAGCGGGCGTTCACCGGCGCGTACTGGGACAATCACGAGCCGGGCATCTACGTGGATGTGGTGTCCGGTGAGCCGTTGTTCGCCTCGGTCGACAAATTCGACAGCGGTTCGGGATGGCCGAGTTTCACCAAGCCGATCGATGGCGAGAATGTCGTCGAAAAGCGGGATTTCAGCCATCTGATGATCCGCACCGAGGTGCGTTCGGCACACGGTGACAGCCATCTCGGGCATGTGTTCACCGATGGCCCGCGCGCGGCGGGCGGCCTGCGGTACTGCATCAACTCCGCGGCGCTGCGGTTCATCCATCTCGATGACCTCGCGGCGGAAGGCTACGGTCAGTACAAGACCCTGTTCGAGAAGGAGGACGCGTGACTGACACGCGAAAGGCGATTCTGGCCGGCGGATGCTTCTGGGGCATGCAGGACTTGATTCGTAGGCAGCCCGGAGTGATTTCGACGCGAGTCGGCTACACCGGCGGACGCAACGATCACCCCACCTACCGCAACCACCCGGGCCATGCCGAGGCCGTCGAGATCGTCTACGACCCGGCGCAGACCGACTACCGTGCGCTGCTGGAGTTCTTCTTCCAGATCCACGATCCGACGACGAAGGACCGCCAGGGCAACGACATCGGTACCAGCTACCGCTCGGCGATCTTCTACCTCGACGAGGAGCAGAAGCGCGTCGCGCTCGAGACCATCGTCGATGTCGAGGACTCGGGCCTGTGGCCGGGCAAGGTGGTCACCGAGGTGACCCCGGCGAGCGAGTTCTGGGAGGCCGAGGCCGACCATCAGGACTACCTGCTGCGCTACCCGGATGGCTACACCTGCCACTTCCCGCGACCGGGCTGGCAGCTGCCGAAGCGGCAGACCACCGGGCAGTAGCCCGCGGGCCTTGTGCCGCAGTTGGTTGCGGCACAAGGTATTCGACGTGCCGGGCACCCCTTGACACCACGGGGTGCCCGATCGAAATCCGGTCCGCGACATCGTCGCCGACGCCTGGACCTTCCACCGGTCCACATCATCCTGACCGAAGCAGACGATGGCGTGGTCGCCGCCGAGGGATCCCGCTACGCTTCATCGGTGACTTTCACTACGAATGAGCAGAAGTTCCTCGCGGAGGCGGGGATCGGTCGCCTGGCCACGGTATCGCCCGACGGCGTCGTGCAGAACAACCCGACCAGCTATCGGGTGAATGCCGACGGCACCATCGACATCGGCGGTATGCGTATGCACACCAGCCGTAAGTACCGCAACGTCGAGGCGGGTAGTCGGGTGTCGTTCGTCGTCGACCAGCAGGTCTCGTTGGAGCCGTATGTTATTCGCGGCATCGAGGTGCGCGGCACGGCCGAGGCGCTCGAAGACCAGGAGCCGCCGTTCCCTCCCCAGGAACGCTCGATCATTCGGATCCATCCCGAACGGATCATCTCCTGGGGCATAGACGGCGGCCCCTTCGATTTCACCAGTCGCACGCCCAACAGCTGAATAGTGTCGGCCACGCGAAAGCCCCTCAGCGCACGGGGCGACTGAGGGGCTTCCTGGTTGGGGCGCTGCGGCTCAAGCACGCCCCGAAACGCAGTTTACGGCGCTACGGCCGGTCGAACTCGCCATCGTTCACACCAGCGGTGAACGCGTCCCACTCAGCGGGAGTGAATACGAGCGCCGCGCCCGTCGGATTCTTGGAGTCGCGCATGCCGACCATGCCCCCACCCAGGTGTGCGACTTCTACGCAATCCTTAGACCCGGTGCTTCGGCTGCTCTTGAACCATCGTGGCCCCGACAGGTCAACGTTCACGAGCAAACTCGCCATCATTCACGCCCGCCGTGAATGCATCCCACTCGGAAGGGGTGAACACCAGCGCCGGACCGGTCGGATTCTTCGAGTCGCGGACACCGACAAAGCCGCCGTCGAGATGAGCGACTTCAACGCATTCCTTTGACGCCTGGCTACGACTGCTCTTGAACCACCGGGCTCCAGACAAGTCAACGTTCACGGTGCGTACTCCTTTGCTACCCGCCTGAGCAGGTTCCTACTGGCGACTTCATCGAGAGCTGCTTGCCGGATGCTCTGATAGGACTGATCGTAAACCTTCACGTCATCTGGTTTTTCCAGGTACAGATCGCCAACCGCTCCTTCGAGGAAGATCACGGGCGGCTCAACCGGGTCTCCCGATGCTGACTCGCCGAAGTCCAGGATCACGAACGGCGGCATCGACACCCCCTCGGGAAACCCGGCTGCGAACGGAAGTACGCGGATGGAGACGTTGTCACGAGTCGACACGTCCGCCAGGTGACGGAGCTGTGCGGCCATGATGGCGCGATCCCCGGCGACTCGTCGCAGCGCTGCCTCACCGATCACTACATCGAGAACCACGGGCTGCGTCCTGCGGGTCACAATGTTTTGCCGCCGCATCTTGATTTGGACTCGCTGATCACGTTCTGCCTCAGTGGATTCCGGCCGCTCCAAGCGTACGAGTGCTCGGACATACTCAGCGGTCTGAAGCAATCCAGGCACCAGATCCGGCTGATACGAAGTGAGTTTCGTTGCCGCAGCTTCCAATCCGACATACATGTCGAAGTCCCTCGGCAACAGATCGCCGTACTGGTGCCACCAGCTCTTGACGTTGGCTTGCTTGGCCAGTCCCACCATCACCACGGCAAGATCTTCGGGAACGCCGTAGAGGTCGCAGGCCGCTTGGATATCGCGCGACTTGATTCGCGAATTCTGCCCCTTCTCCAGTCGTTGCAGGCTGCTCGCGCCGATCTCCAACAGGTTTGCCGACTTTTGCTGGGTCAGCCCCGCGCGTGACCGCCAGTCGGTCAGATATCGCCCGAGTTGCCGCCGAGGCAGCGTGGATCCTGTGTCTGGCATACGTGCCTACCTCCCCTTACCCGTTGCGGGCACACGGAATTGCCCGCGTCGCGAAAATGATCGCACCATTCGCGGTGCCCTTACTGGGCTTTCGGGGAACTTCTTTCGGGACACCCGATTCTCGATGTACCCCGTCTGATGCAGTGGTGTTCTGGATGTGCGACCGGAGACGAATCTCCATTCTCATCAGGAGTTTGCCGGGGACCGGGCGCACCTACATCACCGTCGTACAGAGGGGCATCGATGTTGAACCCAGAACTGCCGAAACGAACTCCGCGAATCGGTCCCCCGCCCCCTGTCGCGGTCGCCCATCCCGCCGAGTTGGTGGAACGCTTCGCCGACGCTGTGCGCGAATGGGCCACCACCGAATCCTCTCCACCTGGTGCTACCCACCCCTTCGTCGCGGTCGCCCTGATGGAGGACCACCAGTGGATCACATAGCTTTTGGCGACACACCCATGTCTCGTTGTCACTTCTACCGGCGGGTCTGCGATCTGCCCGCGACCGTCGATCCACCGCACCTCGGGCGGATCATCATGAAGGCCGAGCACGTGTGGGCAATCATCCTCCCCGCCCACCTCGGCCAAGCCGTGAAAACCTATATGCAACACCATGGTTGGGATATCGGACCGATACTGTCGCATCCGCGCTCGAACCGGTGGACGCTGCTCGTGCGGCCGGACATCCCCGACGATGTGCGCCTGTTCGCCGAGTTGTTCCGCCTGAATGTGTCGGTGGTGCGGACCGGCGGCACTGTCGCGTTGCCGTCACCCATCGACAACGGCGCGCAGTTCCGGCGCTGGATCGAACCACCCCGATGCACATTCCGGCCGTCCGGGCTGGTGGTGGTCGATGCGATTCGCGCGTGCTCAGGGCCGTATCGACCCGCACGGCGCAGCGGCGACCACGGACTCGACACCAGCGGAGTGATCTTCGATGAATGACAAGAAAGATGGGATCGACGTCCGGTCGACAAGGGTCGAAGCTCGCGAAGTGCCATGAGCGCGAATACCTCTCCGAACCCGGGCGAGCCCGATGTGCACCTGAGCGTATTCCTGCACGGGGCACGATTCGACTTCGCCGCCTGCCGCACCGCCGCCCTGGTTTTCGTACGCGAATACCAGGCACGCCACTACGCCGACGCGGTCACCATGGATTTCGGCGACACCGGCGGCTATCCACGGCTACCGTGCGAGAGGCTCTATCTCGAGCCTCGAGTGCGACACTGAGCGGAAAACAACTGTAGCCGTGACTATTTCGGTTCCGAGCGCCGTGCCGTCGTGGCCGTTGGGTAGATGGTGTTCCGCGTCGTCACGCGGCGCCGACGGCGAGGGTGCCCAGCAGCAACTCAGTCACTTCACAGTGATTTCCCGAGTCTGTTCGGCGGCGACTACAGCTCGCGGACAGGCCTGGTTTGAAACCGCACAAAAACGGACCGAGGATTCGTTGCCGAGGTGCCTCTCTGGAGAGTTACCTGATATAGCGGGCTCGCGACAAGATCGACATCCGTTGCAGCACAAACCATCTCTCATCCCACAGCGGTTAGGAGCGCGTACGATGGCACCTCAAATCGTCTCACTCACACCCTCTTCCGGTCCGGAAGCGGGTTTCAACTCCGTGGTTATCGCCGGCTCGGGATTCGCCAACGTCGGTCCATTGACCGTGGTTTTCGGCACGACCGCAACGACGTTCACCATCGATTCCGATACCCAGATCACCGCCATCGCGCCGCCAGGGACGGGCACCGTGAACGTCACCGTCACCGCACTGCTGGACGGCACGAGCAACCCGATGCCCTACACCTACAACGCTCCTGCTCAGGGCCTCATCTATGTCAGCGATGGCATAGACACGGTGTATTCGGTACCGGCCGCCGGCGGCACGGCAACCGTCGTGGTGACCGGCTTGAATCGACCCATGGGTATCGCCCGCGTCGAAAACACCCTCTACATAGCGGAATACGCGGCCAACCGGGTGGTGTCGGTGCCGACGACCGGTGGCGCGGTCACCCCCCTGGTGCCGCCGAACGGTGGCCAGGAAAACCGCCTGGCTGCGAGCGGTCTGTCGGGCCCTACCGATGTCAAGGTTTCCGGTAGAAGGCTCTATATCACCGACAGCGGTAATCTGCGGGTGGTGTCTGCGCCGATCGGTGGCGGGAACCCCACCTTGGTCGCCGGTGGTCTCACCGGCGCATCCGGCCTCGCCGTTTGAGCTCAGCACAACCGCCGAACTATCCGCGTATTGTCCCCGGCCAGAGCTGGGCCGGCCGGGGACAATCGCGGGTACAGCGACGTAGCCCCCGCACCGAAGGGTGCTCCTCGAATCTGTGTGAATTCCGACTTCAGCACGACCCTCGACCGAGTCGGGTGACGAAGACCTCGGCGTTGTGTTGTTCGAGCGTGTCGTAGCTGGTGAGGTGATCGGGCCCGGTGGCGAGTAGCCAGCTCAGGGTCGACAGGATGGCTATCGGCAGGTGTCGCAGCGGTCGGCGCATCGAGACAGGCCGACCGACCTGATAGTCGGCTGAGAACCCGACGAATGGGACACTTCCCAGCCGGTGTCGACCGTTGATACTGGTAGTTGCCCCCACGAAGGAGTTCGATATGAGTCTGATCGGCACAGTGCTCGGGGTCGCCCTGACGGTATTCATCGTGCTGCTCCTGGCCCGGCTGGTGCTCGATTGGGTAGCGGTACTCGCCGAAGGCAGCCACCCCCCGTGGGTGAACCGTGCCCGCGACCTGAGCCACTCCGCGACCGAACCCGTGATCGCCCCGGTACGCAAGTACCTGCAGCCGGTCCGGCTGGGCGGGCTCTCCATCGATCTGGCGTTCACGGTGGTGTTCATCGTCGCGCTGGTTCTGCGTCAGATCTTCTTCAGCCTCTGAGCGGGTTCGATCGACCGCATCGCCTGACCAATCAGATTCGTTGCGCCGCATGGGCATTGACCAATGCGAGCAGGAATTCCGGTGGCACGTGCGGCCATTCGGTGCGCCAACGTCCGGTGCGCTGATCTTCGTGCACGGCCGCGAGGGTGGCGACGACGTATGGTCCCCCGTCCAGTAGATAGCGGACCGAGCCGAGTTCGGCGCATTGGGCGGTTACCGTTGCCAGCAAAGTCTTGGCCTCATCGGTGCGGCCCACGGCGGCGAGGCAGGCGATCAACAACCGGCGGGCCTTCAGCAATTCCCTCGGCCGCTTGACGGATTCGAGCAGATCCACCCATTCCTGCGCCCATATGCAGGCGAGTTCGGCCTTATCCGGTGTTTGCGCCGCGAGCAGCAGCCGGATCGCGGTGAATTCCTCGTACAGGACGGTGAATTCGTCGATCGCGTCGACCGGCTCGCGGCGATTCCCGTATTCGACGACGGGCAGCGGTCCGAACTCCGGATGCGGCGGCAATCC
This sequence comes from Nocardia citri, assembly GCF_054065835.1. NCBI lineage: Bacteria > Bacillati > Actinomycetota > Actinomycetes > Mycobacteriales > Nocardiaceae > Nocardia > Nocardia citri. Next base: position 229,617 of record NZ_JBSUQM010000002.1, on the reverse strand, counting down.
CAGTCGCAGCCGTTCGTTCTCCACCTCGGCACGCAGTCGCGGCAATGACATCGAACGCGCGACGCGCGCACCCTCGTTCAGTCTGCGAATCGCCGCCGCGCGGTCGCCGCGCAATGCCTTGATGCGGGCGCCGACGACATAGCGCGCCAATTTGAAATCGACGACACCCGCCTCGGGCCCCAGCTTGTAGCCCTCGTCGAGCAGCCGCTCGGCTTCGGCGACTTCCCCACGCTCATACAGCAATTCGCCGAGCAGGGATCCGGCCAACCGCGCGCCGTAAGAATGGCTGCCACCGGATTGCTTGGCCACTTTCATGGCCTTGCGGAAGTATTGCTCGGCCCTGGCGATATCGAGTTGCAAGCTCGCGGCCAGCCCGAGAAAGCACAAACCGTGAATGTTGTTGTAGAAGCCCTTGTTCTGGCGCGTATACGGTGCGGTCCACTCCTGGATGCGCAGCGCCTCGTCGAAGTCGTAGCGGTAGCCCGCGGTGAAGGTCGCGACATTCGCGCCCATAGCCACCACATACGGTGACAGTTCCTCGGCCCGGAAAAAGCACGGCGCCAGCAAATCGTCGATTCCGGCCAGCGCATCCGCGCGCACCGCGACCACCGCATGCACCACACCGGCCTCGGCCCGTAGTCGCGCGGCACTGTCGTGGTCGAGTGCGCCGAGGTCCACTGTGGATTCGGCAAGGCGCAGTGCGCGTTCGGCCGGTCCGGCCCGGTGCAGCAGGATATTCGCCCAGGCCAGATTCAGTTGCAGCCGCGGATGGGATTCGATGATAGTGGCGGGCAGCTTATTGACCAGACCGATGAGACTGGCGAACTGTCCGTATTCGAGCAATGACATCCCGTCCCGCTCGACGATCTCGATGGCCCGCTGCTCGTCCCCTGCCAGCAGGGCGTGATCGACCGCCTCGCTGACATGTCGATGCTCGGCCAGCCACCGCGAGGCCACCCGGTGCAATTCGGTGATCCGTTCCGGCACGTCGCGTTCCAGCCGCTGCTGCAGGAAGTCCTGGAACAGACGGTGATAGCGGAACCAATTGCCGTCATCGAGCTTGCGCAGGAACAGATCCTGGAGTTCGATCTGCTGCAGCATCGCCTGTCCCTCCGGTACGCCGGTGAGCGCCGAGGCGAGTTCACCGCAGATCCGCGGCGTGATCGAGGTCACCACCATGAAGTCGAGAATTCCGGGTTCGAGGGAGTCCAGGACGTTCTCGAGCAGGAACTCGCTGATGGCATGGTGGCGGCCGGTCAGATGGCTGATCAGCTCGCCGGGATCGTCGCTGCCGCGCAACGACAGTGCCGCCAATTGCAGTGCCGCGACCCAGCCTTCGGTGGATTCGGTGAGATCCTCGACATCGGCGCGATCCAGGTCCAGTCGGCCCAACTCGACCAGGAAGGTGGACGCCTCCTCGATATCGAAACGCAGTGCGGTAGGACCGATTTCGACCAGTTCGTCACGGGCTCGCATCGAACTCATCGGCAGTCCGGTCCGACTGCGGCTGGTGATCACCAGATGCAATGTGGGACTAGAGCCTTCGAGCAGGAAACGCAACGCCCGGGTGGTGGCGGGATCGGTGGCGCAGTGCCAGTCGTCGATGACGACCACGAGATCCTCACCACGCCGGTCGATATCGTTGATCAGCGAAGTAAGCACATAGCGTTCGGATTCGTCGCCGTGTTCCTCGAGCAGTTCGCCGAGTTCGCGGGCCAGCGAGGGCCGCGCGGCGCGAATGGCTTCGATGAGATGTGAGAGAAACCAGACGACATTGTTATCGTCGTGATCGACGGTCAGCCAGGCCACCGCGACGCCCTCGACGGTCAGCGCCTCGCACCATTGGGCGGCGAGGGTGGTTTTACCGAATCCGGTGGGGCCGTGGATGACCGCGAGTCTGCGGTGGCGACCGTCGCGCAGCAACGTGATCAGGCGCTGACGATCGACAAGTGGGCGGTTGGCCACCGGCGGGCGCAACCGAGTGGCGGGTACGGGTGGGGTGCTGGTCACTGATGTCGCCGAGGTGCGGCGGCGGCCGAAGGTAGGTGTCGGGGATGGCCGCTGTCCGACGGGTTCGGCGGCGGGCAGCGGGACCGGCATATCGTCGACCGGCAGTCCGTGCCGCTCCTGGATCTCGCGCAGTTGTGCACCGAATTCGGCTGCGCTGGGGGGCCGTTCGGTGCGCTCGCGCGACATCGCGCCTTCGATCGCGGCGGTCACGTCCGGGGGTAGACCCGCCTCGCCGAGATCCGGTATCGGCTGTTTGGTGATGCGCAGGAACTGGGCGACCAGCTGCTCGCCACTGCGTCGCTCGAAGACCGCGTGGCCGGTGCTGGCGCAGAACAGAGTCGAGGCCAAGCTGTAGATATCGGAGGTCACATCCGGGACATGGCCCTGCAGCACCTCGGGTGCGGTGAAGGCGGGTGAGCCGGTGATCGTACCCGCGGTCGTTTCGAAGCCACCCACCAACCGCGCGATACCGAAATCGGCAAGCTGCGGTTCACCGTATTCGGTGAGCAGGATATTGCCGGGTTTCACATCGCGGTGCAGCAGGCCGCGCCGATGCGCGGTCTCCAGTGCGCCCGCGATTTTCACCCCGATATGCAGTGCGTCCTGCCAGCCGATCGGTCCGTGTTCCTGGATGCGGGTATCCAGTGAGCCGTGCGAGTGGTACGGCATCACGATGTAGGGGCGTCCGGTCGCGGTGGAGCCCACCTCGAAGACGCTGACGATATTGGGATGACCCGACAGCTTGCCCATGGCGAGTTGTTCACGGACGAAGCGTTCGAGATTCTCCGATTCCAGATCGGCGGTGAGCACCTTGATCGCCACCATGCGTTCGAGCGCGGGTTGGGCACACCGATAGACAATGCCGAATCCGCCACGTCCGATCTCGGCGGCGTCGGTGAATCCGGCCGCGGCCAGCTCTGCCGCGAGCCCCGAGGTCAGGTCGCGTTGGGTGGAATGTGGATCGATTTGCGACACGACGACCCCGATTACAACTACCAGCCAGCTACTTCGAGCATATTCCCGTCGCGACGTTTCCGCGCGCGCTCGGTGAGTTGCCGCCGCAATTGCCTGCGGTGCAGGCGATCCTGGTCACCGAATATCCGGCCGCCGGAACTATTCGCGCCCCGCACAACGAATGGCTACCGGCCGGCGAACTGTGGCACGCCCGCCGGACAAGGGATTCGAGCATATCGGATACGGCTACCGGAAACCCCCGCTCACGCTGGAGGTTCCACCTCACCGAAGCGACTGACGCAGGGCCGATCTCGGTGCTGAACGAGGCATACCGAGCGGCAGGCTCCACCACGTTTCCCACCGAGCGGACCCCCACCCGTGCGATGACTGAGCGCGATGCCGCGCACCTTGCCCATCGGACATGTGACCGGCATTACAGTGGACGGGAGCCGACACGAAGGACACCGATTGAGCACAGCAGCGCACTGCAACCCCTGGGTGGCCGTTCGACCGGACGACGACCTCGCGCAATTGGCGCGACAGGTGTCCTGTGCGCATCGCTGCTTTGTCGAAGGCGAGCGGCTGCCGACCGATCCGGTGCGCCCGGTGGTGCTGGACTCCTGGCGGCGCAGCCGTGGCAGTGGCGTCGACCCGGACCGCTTCGGTGCCCGCATCGACCTCGATGGCTCTGAACTGCAACGGTATCGGGAAACACATCCGACCGCGCTGATCCGACCGGTTGTGCGCAAACTACTGGTCGAGGATGCCGCCGAGGCCGGACTGCTGGTCGCGATCAGCGATGCCGAGGGCCGATTGCTGTGGGTCGAGGGCGATTCGAAGGTCAAGGACCGGGCGCTGGCGATGAATTTCGTCGAGGGCGCCGACTGGAGTGAGGACCGGGTCGGCACCAATGCCCCCGGCACCGCACTCGCCCTCGATCATCATGTGCAGATCTTCGGGGCCGAACACTTCAGTCGCGTGGTGCACGAATGGAGTTGTTCCGCTGCACCGGTACATGATCCGCGCAGTGGCCGGATCATCGGCGCCATCGATATCACCGGAGGTCCCCGTGTCGCGGCGCCAGAGGTGTTGTCACTGATCCGCGCGACGGTATCGGCCGCGGAATCCGAACTACGACTGCTCATGCTCGACGCTGCGAGGCCGCTGGCCTCGACGACGGCACGCCTCGAGGTACTCGGCCCGGCGCGGCCGACGCTGATCCGTGATCGTGAGCGCATCCGACTGTCGCAGCGCCATGCCGAAATCCTGTTGCTGCTGGCCAATTACCCGGAGGGACTGAGCGGCGACCATCTCGCCATGCTGCTCGACGAAGCCGAACTGGATCCGGTGACGGTGCGCGCGGAGCTGTCGCGGGTGCGAAAGATGTTGGGCGCCAATGGTCTCGGCTCCCGTCCATATCGACTCCTGATGGATCTCGATACCGACGTCGACGAGGTTCGACGCGCACTCGCCCGCGGCGATACGTCGGCCGCGTTGCGCGCCTATCCCGGTCCGATCCTGCCCCGATCGCTCGCGCCGGGCATCGGTGAGTTGCGCGTCGAGTTGCGCGCACGCCTACGGGCCGCCCTATTGAGAGCCGGTGATCGCCGTCTGCTAGCACGCTGGACCGGTTCGGTGGACGGCCGCGAGGACGTTGCGGCGTGGACCGCCTACCTCTCGGTCCTAGATCGGCAATCCTCGCTGTACGCCCAGGTCAAGACGAAATTGCAACTACTCGATCAGAAACTGGGCATTTGACCAGTTTATTGCAACTGTCATGCAACATGGACAATCCTAGTGTTACGGATCACACCTGACGAAGAGGAAAGTCAGCAGATCGAGGAGCATTCGATGACAGTCTTCGCCCGCCCGGGCACGCCCGGCGCCGCCATGTCGTTCCAGACCCGATACGACAACTGGATCGGCGGCGAATGGGTCGCGCCCGTCAAGGGCCAGTACTTCGAAAATCCGACTCCCGTAACGGGTCAGCCGTTCTGCGAGGTCGCGCGCGGTACCGCGCAGGACATCGAACTCGCCCTCGATGCCGCGCACGCGGCAGCCCCCGCCTGGGGCAAGACCTCGGCCGCCGAACGCGCCATCATCCTCAACAAGATCGCCGACCGCATCGAGGAGAACCTGGATGCGATAGCCCTGGCGGAGGCCTGGGACAACGGCAAGCCGATCCGGGAAACCCTGGCCGCCGATATCCCGCTGGCCATCGACCACTTCCGCTATTTCGCCGGCGCCATTCGGGCACAAGAGGGTTCGCTGTCCCAGATCGACGCGGATACCGTCGCCTACCACTTCCACGAGCCGCTCGGTGTGGTCGGCCAGATCATTCCGTGGAACTTCCCGATTCTCATGGCCACCTGGAAACTCGCGCCCGCACTGGCCGCCGGCAATGCGGTCGTGCTCAAGCCCGCCGAGCAGACCCCGGCCTCGATCATGTTCTTGATCGGTCTGATCGGCGATCTGCTGCCGCCCGGTGTGGTCAATATTGTCAACGGTTTCGGCGTCGAGGCGGGTAAGCCGCTGGCCTCCAGCCCGCGAATCAAGAAGATCGCCTTCACCGGCGAGACCACCACCGGTCGCCTGATCATGCAGTACGCCTCACAGAATCTGATTCCGGTCACGCTCGAACTCGGTGGCAAGAGCCCGAATATCTTCTTCAGCGATGTCCTCGCCGCCAATGACGACTTCCAGGACAAGGCACTCGAAGGCTTCACCATGTTCGCGCTGAACCAGGGTGAGGTCTGCACCTGCCCGTCGCGCGCGCTCATCCAGGCCGATATCTACGACGAATTCCTGGCCGCGGCCGTGGTGCGCACCAAGGCGGTGCGGCAGGGCGATCCGCTCGATACCGACACCATGATCGGCGCGCAGGCCAGCAACGATCAACTCGAAAAGATCCTGTCCTACCTCGAAATCGGCAAGGGCGAGGGTGCGACGCTGCTCACCGGCGGCGAGCGCGCCGACCTCGGCGGCGACCTGTCCGGCGGCTACTACGTGCAGCCAACGGTTTTCGCGGGCAACAATTCGATGCGGATTTTCCAGGAGGAGATCTTCGGGCCCGTTGTCTCGGTGACCTCGTTCGCGGATTACGACGAAGCCATCAAGATCGCCAACGACACTCTGTACGGACTCGGCGCGGGCGTATGGTCACGCGACGGTTCGGTGGCCTACCGGGCCGGACGCGATATCCAGGCCGGTCGAGTGTGGACCAACACCTACCACCAGTACCCGGCGCATGCGGCATTCGGCGGCTACAAACAGTCCGGCATCGGCCGCGAGAACCACCACATGATGCTCGACCACTATCAGCAGACGAAGAACCTGCTGGTCGGCTATGCGTCGAAGGCACAAGGCTTCTTCTGATGACCGCAGTCCCCCGGCGCGTGCGCGCCACCGCGGCGGCGATGGATCTGCTCCGTCGCCTCCGCGGGCGACACGGGCCACTGATGCTGCACCAGTCCGGTGGTTGCTGCGACGGATCGGCACCGATGTGTTATCCCGCAGGCGAATTCATCATCGGCGATCACGATGTGCTGCTCGGGCTGCTCGATTTGCGGTTGCGTGTCGATGAGTTGCCGGTTACCGCGCCAGAGCCGGACGATAGCGCGCCGGTATGGATCTCGGGGCCGCAATTCACTGCCTGGCAGCACACTCAGCTCGTGCTCGATGTCGTACCGGGTCGCGGTTCGGGTTTCAGCCTGGAAGCGCCGGAAGGGTTTCGATTCCTCAGTCGCGGACGGGTTTTCGATGATGATGAGCTCGTCGCGCTGGCGGCGATCGCACCAGTGACGGGCGCGGGCTGGGAGCGTGGTGAACGTCCGGCGGCGTCGAGCGAAGCACAAGTTGTGGCCGAGGCAGCCGATGCCTGCCCGGTCCCTGGTCGCGGAGGGTCTTTGACGTGACGTGTCCCTTAACTATCCCGCGTATGTTCATACCCTTCCCGTTGCACCGGACCAGTGCCGTTGCCGATTCCACGTCAGCTACGACGAGGGAAACAGTTCTGCGCTACGCGGCACAGAATTCGTTACCTTCCGGATCGCGCATGATCCACCAGCGACCAGGTCCCTCGTCGATTTCGCGGACGCGGGTTGCTCCCAATGCTTCCAATCGCGCGACGAGTGCGTCCAGGGTTCCGGGCTCGCTGTGGACATCGATATGTAGGCGGTTCTTGCCGGTTTTGTCTTCGGGGACGTCCTGGAAGAGTATGCGCCTGCCTTGGCCGATGCCGCTGGTCGGGTCGAACGGGTCGTCGGGGTGGCGGATGGCGGCATAGCCGCGAAAGGTCTTGCGGCCGCGATGTTCGACGACCGCGTCGGCGGTGAGTTGAGCGGTGGACAGTAGATGCTCGACCAGGGCGCTGGGGTCCTCGACCTCGTATTCCAGGGCGGCGGCCCAGAAGTCGGCGAGAGCGGGGGCGTTCCTGGTGTCGATGACCAGTTTCCAGTGCAAAGCCACGGGCGGAACCTACCCCAAGCCGACCGGCCGCGATGAGACATCGTTGGGATCGCGAGGAAACGCGCGCGAGAAATGAATTATGCCGTCCACTCCATGACACCGGCGGCGAGATCATGCGAAGTGCTGCGATCGACCGGTCGTTTCCGGGACGATGAACGTCATGAGCGCAAGGACACTCGATCAACTCCGGAAGGATCTGCAAGAGTATGCGCGCCTGGCCGAGGTTCGCTACGACCCCGCGATCGCGGATCCGGTACTGGAAACACTCGCTGAGCTGTGGACCAACTCCGTCGTCGGCGTCCGCACCACCACCCATCCGGTGCGCGAGCGCGAGGTCAATGCCCGGGTGATGCACCCGGGCGCGCCGACCGAACTCATCGAGAAACTGCGTGGCGCCGGACTTCTCACCTACACCGGACATCCGATGGAGCAGTTGCTTACCGAGATCGCGGCCGAGGTACCTGTCGATTCGGGTGTCGATCTGGCACTCGCCGGTGGGGTGCAAAAGATCTGGCTGGTCTTTCCCGAGTTGCTCAGTGTCGAGCGAGTTCTCGGCTTCGCCGGAATCCCGGACTCGGCCCACGCGCACGCCGACCACTTATCCCGCTACGGCGGCCGGATCGGGATTCTGGCAGTGGATTTCGACGCTCACACGATGAACCTCTACTCGAACGTCTTCGAGCCCGGGCACCTCGCACCCGCGGATATCACCGGGATCCTCGCCGAACTCGACTTCACCACACCCAGCGATACCGAGTTGGCCCTACTCGCCCGCACCTTCAACCTGTACCGCACCTTCTCCTGGACCGCACCCCAGATGCAGCGGATCTGCTTCCCGGTCCGTTGCGAACCATCGAGTTTCCCAACCCATCTCGACCCGGTCCTGGCTCGTTTCGTCGCCGAAGCACCATTCGCCGACCCGGAAACCCGCGGTTTCGTCTTCTACGCCGCCTACGGCCCGACCAACCGCTACTACAAGGTCCAGGCCGAATACGCGGGCGTGCGCGTCGCCACCTTCCCCGGCGGCACCGCACCCCGCTCGACCTGACGGCGCTGTCGCGGCCGATAACCACCTGGACCGCACGCATGGACGGCGGTTACCGCGTCAGCTGGCGAGTTCGGTGATCTCACGGTGCAGGCTGCGGAACTTGCTGCCGTGGAAGATCAGGGGTTCGGCGCCGGCCCGGGCCGCGAGCCGGTTGATCCGCACGATGACCACCGTGTGGTCCCCTGCGGGGATGCGAGCTTCGATCGCGCCCTCGATCCATGCCGTCGCACCGTCGATGAAGATCGCATCGGCCGCGCCACGATGCACATCCACATTGTGGAAGCGGTTGCCGTCGCGGTTGCTCAGTGCCCGAGCCGCGTCCTCCTGATCGGTGCCGAGCAGGCTCAGACCGAGATGCGTGGCGCTGTCCAGCTTCGGCCAGGTCGCCGAGCTGTTCTGCACGCAGAACGACACCAAGGGCGGGTCCAGCGAAACGGGGACGAAGGTGCTCACCGCCAAACCGTGTGGCGTACCTTCGATTTCGGCGCACACCGCGACGACACCGCTGGGGAAGCCGGCGAAGACCCGGCGCAGGCCGGAGCCGTCGGACGGAAATTCGAAGAGCTCATGCATGATCGACCGCCTTCGAGGTCAGCGCCGCGGCGACCGGGCGCCAGCGTTCGGTGCAGCGCGCGATGGCGCCGTCTTCCTGACGTAACCCCGCGGCGACCAGCGTCGCCGCGGTCAGGGCTCGGGAGGCTGGCTTCGGATTCCCGACGACGACCGTAACTGTCACTTCCGTATCCTCTTCTCGCTCGATCAGATCACGCCATGCAACGGTGGCGCGGTATCGTGCAGCAGCGCCCGGCCGATGTGCTGATATTTCCAGCGGACCGGGTCGTGCAGGGTGTGTGTGCGGGCATTGCGCCAGAAGTGGTGCAGATTCAGATCCGCTGCGGCACTGCGTGTTCCGCCCACTTCGAACAAGGCGGCCGAGACCTCGTTGGCCGCGCGATCGGCGAGCACCTTGGCAGTGGCCACGGCAAGCGATGCGGCGGCGACGGATTCGGCGCCCCCGAAAGCGGCGTCTACAGCTACCCCGGCGGCAGTGAGCGTGGCCTCGGCCGCCGTCACCGCGACCGACAGCTCACCGAAACGCTGGATCAGCAGTGGATCATCGACGGCTCTTTCGGCACCCGACTCGAACCATGGCCGACTCGTGGTGCGCACGAATTCGGTTGCCGCGCTGAGCGCACCACGGGCGATGCCGGTATCGATCGCGGCGTGCAGCAATTGGGCATAGGCGCCGTACCCGGTGGGCGCGTGCACCGCTGCCGAACGGGCGATCAGCTGATCCGGCTCGACGAGGACCTCGGCGAACTCGATGGTCCCGCTGCCGGTGGTGCGCTGACCGATGCCGTTCCAATCGTCGATGATTCGCACGCCCGTGGTGTCGGCCGGGAGATAAGCGATGTACTCCCCCGGGGGCAGGCCACTACGGCCCTCGGGATCGTCGATCCGGGTGAGTACCGCGAGCAGATCCGCGAAAAGTGAACCCGTACAGTAGAACTTGACGCCATCGATACGGAAGCGATCGCCCACCGGTCGTACCGTCGTCGCGATATCGGCGACAGTCGCGCTGCCGCGCTCGGACTGCGCATTGGCGATCCGAGCACCCGCCAGCACCTGCCCGAAGTAGCGCGCCTGCTGACCCGCGGCACCCGCCAACCGCAACAGGTTCAGATATACGAAGTGGCTGTGTGGAATCTGGGCGATATTCGGATCGGCGGCGGCCAGTATCCGCACCACCTCGGCCACCGCGCTCGGGGGCAGATCCGCGCCGCCGAGCGCGGCGGGCACGGTGATCGCGAGCAATCCGCTCGCCGCGAGTCGATCCACTTCGGCGAAGGGCAACTCCCGACTGAGATCACGCGCCGCCGCGCCGACGGCGAAGTCCGAAGCAAGCTGTGCCGCAACCGAATACGCCTGTGCGGCGGATTCTATTCGGTCGGCGACGACGGCGGTCATCAGTGCCCCACAGCGGCGGGTGTGCGCGCCGCCTCCAGCTCCCGGACCAGCGGCAGTACCTTCGCGCCGAAGTATTCGACCTCCTCCTGGAAGTGCAGGAAGCCCGCCAGAATAAGGTCGACACCGAGTTCCTTGTAGGCGACGATGCGCTCGGCGACCTGTTCGGGAGTGCCGATAAGCTTGGTGCGGAATCCGTCGTTGTATTGCACGAGATCTTCGAACGTCGAATCGGCCCACATCCCCTTGCGGTCTTTCGTGGCGGCACCGGCTTGTTGCACCGCGTCCCGGAAGCCTTCCACCGCAGGCTTATTCGCCTTTTCGATGATTTCGCGCAGCGTGTCGTGCGCTTCCTTCTCGGTATCGCGGGCAATGATGAAGCCGTTCAGGCCGAACTTGACCTCGCGCTGGTTCGCCTGGGCGATGGTGCGCAGCTCATTCAACTGTTCGGTGACGCCGTCGAAATCCTTGCCATTGGAGAAATACCAGTCGGCGTAGCATCCACCATTGCGGCGCGCCGCGGTCGAATTACCACCCTGGAACAGCTCGGGATTCGGACGGCCGGGGGTGTTCAGCGGTTTGGGCTTCAGCGTGAAATCCCGAATGCGGTAGAAATCGCCACCGTAGTCGACATTGTCCTCGGTCCAGATCTTGCGGATCACCTCGAGGAATTCGGCACTGCGCCGGTACCGTTCGTCGTGTTCGAGCCACGGCTCGCCGAGGGCGGTGAATTCCCCCGCGAACCAACCGGATACGACGTTGATGGCGAAGCGGCCATTGGAAAGGTGATCGGCGGTGGCGCCGAATTTGGCCAACACGGCTGGATGCCAGAGTCCGGGATGGATCGCGGCGATCACCTTGAGCCGCTCGGTCGCACCGAGCAGCGCGAGACTGAACGAGGTCGACTCGTGCTGGTACTCCGCACCATAGGAAGCGGTGTAGCGGACCTGCGACAGCGCGTAATCGAATCCGTTGTTCTCGGCGGTCCGTGCCAACTTCTTGTTGTATTCGAAGTCCCAACTGGTGCGCTGTTCGATATCACTGGTGACCAGCCCCCCGCTGACATTCGGCACCCAGTACGCGAACCGGATCTGATCGGCGATGTGCTCTGTGGTCATACTTACTCCATAGGTATCGGGAACCGTCTATCGCCAGGAAACGCGCACCATGCGCGCCTCCACTCCAGCACCGCAAGCCGATCGGTAGGAGGGTTTGAATCTGTGCGATCGGATGGATGTGGCGATCAGGCGTTGGCAAGTCTGTAGCTGGACCGACTGAGGAAGGGCCTGGAAGCTGTCGCCCAGGCCTTCCTGAATTCGCTCGATTAGATGGCGGCGGTAGCGCCCGGTCGCGATTCGGCGTCGTGCAGGGCCGTCGACAATGGACCGCAGAGGCGATACCGGGCTCCGCGGTGTTCTCGCGGCAGCTCACCGGTTATCCGCACCGCGATCGAAAACACGCTGGCAGGGATAAGAACCATGCGGATTCCAACCGGTGACACGGCCTGGTCGCGCTGGCAGCATCGGCGATTATCCGTGCCTGCAAACGGCATCCGAACCGGCGAGGAGCAGTTGTCGATGTCACTGTCGTTCCATTGGTTTCTGCCCACCTATGGCGATTCGCGCGGCCTGATCGCCGGTGGTCACGGCACTTCGATGTCCGGTGACCGGCCCGCGTCGCTGCGCTACCTCAACCAAATCGGTGCGGCGGCCGAGGACAACGGTTTCGAGGCGGTGCTGACCCCGACCGGCGCCTGGTGTGAGGATGCCTGGCTGACCACCGCCATGCTGGTCGAAACCACCGAAACACTGAAGTTCCTGGTGGCGTTTCGCCCCGGGCTGGTCAGCCCGACGCTCGCCGCCCAGATGGCCGGGACCTATCAACGTCACTCTCGCGGCCGCCTGCTGCTGAATGTGGTGACCGGCGGCGAACCGCACGAACAACAGGCCTACGGCGATTTCCTCGATAAAGAACAGCGCTACGCGCGCACGGCAGAATTCCTGCACGTGGTGCGCGAGCTGTGGCGGTCACGGGAACCGATCAGCTTCGCGGGCAACCACATTCAGATCCGCGACGCCCTGCTCAACAATCATCCGGACCCGATTCCGCCGGTCTTCTTCGGGGGCTCCTCCGGACCGGCCGGACCGGTCGCGGCCCGCTATGCCGATACCTACCTCACCTGGGGTGAACCGCCCGCGGCGGTCGGCAGGAAACTCGATTGGATCCGCGGTCTCGCTACCGCCGAAGGCCGAGAGCTCAGTTACGGCTTACGCATTCACGTCATCAGTCGCGACACCTCCGAGGAGGCCTGGGCCGTCGCGGATCGACTGCTATCCGGCCTCGACCCCGCCGAAATCACCCGCGTGCAGGCCAGTCTCGCACACAGTGAATCCGAGGGGCAGCGCCGGATGCTGGAGCTGCACGGCGGCCGCACCGATCGTCTGGAAATCGCGCCGAATCTGTGGGCGGGCGTCGGTTTGGTGCGCGGCGGGGCGGGCACGGCGCTGGTCGGCTCGCACGCGGAGGTCGCCGACCGCCTGATCGAATACGCCGACCTCGGCATCACCCATTTCATTCTCTCCGGTTACCCGCATATCGAAGAGGCCTACTGGTTCGGCGAGGGCGTACTACCCATCCTGGAACACCATGGCCGGTGGAAGCACCCGCACCGCACCGAATCCGGTCCTGTGGCAACGCCTTTCGCAACTGCCACGCACTGAATAGCGCGGTCGTGCCCGAGTGCGAGCGTCCCACAGCGGGCGCGCTCGCACTCTCGGCGACCAAGACGACCATGCCGAGCCCGATATCTCGACCATCGACGACCGCGCGATCGCGAGACGGCCATCTCACCGAAGTCTCCGCGGCGTCTCACCACTATGGCTGCGGATCCGAACTCACCGAGGTGGCGTGGGGCATTCATTGGGAGCGGGCTCGCCACGCAAGCGCCCGTCGATCCAGCCGATCTCCCCGGGAAAGCCGGTGAACAGGGCGATGATGTGCTCGCCTGGTTCGGTGCGGTGCACTGCGGGGACGCCGCGCGCACATTGGTCGCGGTACAGATCGTCGCCGTTCTCGCGCGGAATCCAGATATCGTTGGCGGCGTGATAGATGTACAGCGGCATGCCCGCTGTACGGTTGGTCAGGTTGAGTTGCCCGAAGATCCGATCGGCGATCCCGCTGTTCAGCGGGTCGGCGATATTGGCAGCGACGTCGATCGGGACGCCGACCACACCCAGTGGGCCGTTGGTGTCACCGCAGCTGTCCTTGATGGGTGAGGTCGCCGCCCACTGCGCCAGATGATTCACATAGCCGAGGATCTCGGGATGCTCCCGGCCCATCGCCAACGCGACGATCAGCAGAATGCCAGATGCGGAGTTTCCGTTGAATCGGCTCGCGACCATTCGATAGTCGGTCACGAGTCCGCCCATGGCCGCCCCGACCACCAGACCGGACAGTTCCGGCGCGTACTCGTCGAGCAGCATCGCGGCCGCATACGACGCGATCGCACCACCGGAGTACCCAGTGATCGCGAAACGACTGCGCGTGAATTCCGTCGGCAGCACATGGCGCACCGCGCGGATGGAATCCAGCAATACATGGCCGGCGACCCTCGGTTCCGCATAGGCCATCCACGGACCCTCATGATCGGGAATCAGCACCGCGTAGCCGCGACTGAGCCCCCAAGCGGTGTTCGGCGGAAACAGATCACCCGCATTGAACTTGCTGTGCAACCCATGCGCCATGGCGTAGCTCGGTGTGCAGCTGAGCCCGAGCGAATTGATCGGCAACGCATTCACCAACACCGGTCGGTCCCCCGGACCCGTCCACGCGGCGGCGGGAATCACCATTGTGGCGGTACCGAAAGACGGCTTGCCCGAAGCGTCCGTCGTCCGGAACTTCAGCAGGATCGCACGCTGAATCGGCACGATCGCCAGCAGCGCGGAGGTCACTGTCACATCGCGCCACTCGACGATATCGCCGGGAGCGAGACCATCGAGCCCAGCCGGCCACTCGTCGAATATCGGATCCCCTGACGGCGCCGACCGCACTGCTTGCCACAAGGCCGCCAAGTCCGGGGGCAACTGACCGGACGGCGGGGATATCGCAGGTGGGAGCGAGGGCGCGGGAATGGTGGCGTCGATCCAGCGCTGCAGGTCGGATGGGCCGGGCGATACCGGCGTCGCTGGGTCGTTGGTCGGGTCGGCGGCTGCGGGCATCGATCCCATCAGCAGTGCACAACTCACCATGCTCGCGAGGACAACAGCTCGAAGACTCGACATCTGACACCTTCCGCTTCGACACCGCCCAACAAGGGTCGGACTATGTCGCAGCGGAATCACAGCTCAGAGCTGCTGTTCGGACTTCTCACGACGAAGCCCGCCCGACATGTCGGCCGACCATAAATTTCCGAAAAATACTGGTGCACAAGCAATTTCGGCGAACCATTCGCACTGGAGCAGCATCCGATCCGCTGACGTTCTCCCGGGCGGGGGCCAGCCGCGTATCGTTCTTGGTGCACTGGTCCGCGACGGCCTACGCCCCGGCACTAGGAAGCTCATGGACATCGTAAAAGCGCCGCAGCCGCGATACCGGCAGGCACGCTTCGCCGATATCGAAGATATCGCGGCCATCGAGGCCGAGGTGTTCGCCGAACCGTATCTGTATCTGATGCTGCGCCAGCTGTACGACCTGCACGGGTCCGACTGGCTGGTCGCGGAGCTGGACGGCACGGTGATCGGTTATGCGCTGACACTCCGCAAGGCCGGCCGGGCCCTGCTGTTCACATTCGCGGTGACCGAGCAGCATCAGGGCAAAGGCTACGGTCCCGCGCTGTTGCACCACGTGCTGCGGCAGTGCCGCACAGATGGGGCCGAGGTCGTCTATCTGACGGTACGACCCGACAACGAGCCTGCGGCGAACCTATTCAAGCGGGCCGGGTTCGAATTCGTCGAACACGTCGACGAGTATTTCGGGCCGGGTGAACCGCGAGGTGTGTTCGAGTATCGGCTGCGGAGCCGACACCCGGACTCGTGACCCGCTCGTGAATCAGCCATGACCCCAGCTGATCTGCTTGCCGCACGACCGTGCGGGGACGCGGTGTCGATGGCCGGGCATTTCGATATATACGCAGATCGTCGACCACCAGATGATCGACTCGGCGCAGATATGTCGATGGCCGGGCATTTCGATATATACGCAGATCGTCGACCACCAGATGATCGACTCGGCGCAGATGGGCAACTCTCGCCGAGCGCCATATCGAAAAGATCATCGCCATCGAGCTGGCATGACACCCGGCCTGCGGACCGCCCGCGGTTGGCTAGTCCGAATCTTCGGGATCCGACCAGGCGTCATCGATCGGCCAGCCCGCGGCCAGCAAATGCGCTCGGACGCGGGCGATATCGGATTCGAGTGGCATCTCGTTGGTCAGTTCGGTGATGAGCACACCGACATCGACCCGATCGGCCGGGATGGCACCCTGCTCGATCAGCGCGTCCGCCACGTGCCGCACATCCGCTTCGGGCAGCCGCCGCGCGAGCAGGGCGAACAACGGCACATAGTCCGGATCCGGTACGCCGTGCGGATAGCCGGCACGCAGCCACGCGACGATCCTGGTGAGTAGGTCGGACAGCGCCATGGGAGGTCTCAGGCGTCGGACGGGTGCGCCAGCGGCCACCCGACAGCGGCGAGCCGCGCCGCGACCCGATTCACATCATCCTCGCCCGGCTTTTCGTGCGCGAGTTTGCCGATTGCGTCCTGGACCTGACCGCGGTCGATCACGCCGTCGGTATCGTCGGCGATCAACTGCTCGACAACCTCACCGACCTCGTCCTCGGTCAGCTTGCGGTGCAACACGGCGAACAAGGCGACGTAGTCCTCGGCTGGGATCCCGTGCGGATAGCCGGCTCGCAGCCAGTTCAGAACCGATCCGAGAATGGATGCTTTGGATGTCATGGCTTCATTTCTTGGGAGGTTTGGCACCGAACAGCTGGATGTCGACGGTGTGGCTGATGAAATCCTTTGCGATATAAAGGATTCCGAGGATCACCGCGACAATGACAATCGCGAAGCAGAGATACGCCACGACCTGGGCGATTTGGTTGCGAGCACCGGCACCGTTGGCGGTGGCGGGCTCGAGCGACCACAGCCGGATCCCGGTCGCGAAGATCACCGGCAATCCGGTTCCCAGCAGGACTGCGATCAGTGTCACCTCGCCCAGCGACTTGGCGATTGCGTCGAACGTATGCATGAAACCGACCTCCTCAGACCGATGCGCCGGCCTCGACCTCGACGTTGGACGCGGGCGCGAGCCCACCCTTCCAGTCGTCATTGACATTGCTCGTGTCGACCGGATTCCGCCGCGACCGCAAGTACATGTAGGCCGACATCGCGATCAGAATCGCGAAGTCGATGAGCACGCCGCCGAGGCCGCCGACCAGATGGGCGAGCCACCAGCACACCGCACCGACCAGACCCGCGAGCGGCAGCGTGAACAGCCACGCGACAACCATCCGACCCATAACACCCCAGCGCACCTCGGCCCCCGGCTTACCGAGTCCGGTACCGAGGATCGAACCGGTCGCGGTCTGCGTGGTCGAGAGCGGAAGCCCGAACTGCGCCGAGGTGAGAATGATTGCGGCCGAGGATGATTCGGCAGCGAACCCCTGCGGCGGATCGAGCTCGACCAATCCCTTGCCGAGTGTGCGGATAATGCGCCAACCACCCAGGTACGTCCCCGCGGCGATCGCCGCCGCACAGCAAATCTTGACCCACAATGGAATTGCGTCGTCATTGGTGAATGTGCCGTGCGCGACGAGTGCCATGAAGATGACGCCCATCGTCTTCTGCGCGTCATTCGTACCATGCGCGAGCGAGACGAGCGCGGCGGATCCGATCTGCCCCCAACGGAATCCGTCGTTCACCTTCTTCTCGACCGATCGACGCGTGAGCCGATAGACCAGGAAGGTGCCGAGCCCGGCCACGAGCGCGGCAACGAACGGCGCCAGCAGCGCGGGCACCAGGATCTTGCTGATCAGGCCCGTCTTCTCGTTCCCGGTCCAGATCACTCCACTGGTACCGAGCGCGGCGACCGCCGCACCGATGAGGCCACCGAACAGCGCATGCGAGGAACTCGACGGAATACCGAACAGCCAGGTGAACAGATTCCACAGAATCCCACCGACCAGACCGGCGAATACGATGTGCAGCAACTCCATATGGTGCACACCGTTGATATTCAGTAGCCCACCCGACACTGTCTTGGCGACCTCGACCGATAGGAAGGCACCGATCAGGTTGAGCACCGCCGACATCGCGACCGCCACCCGCGGACTCAGCGCGCCGGTGGCAATCGAAGTGGCCATGGCATTGGCGGTATCGTGGAACCCATTGGTGAAATCGAATGCCAACGCGGTCACTATCACGATCAAAAGCACGATCATTTCAGCGCTCACCCAGTCATCTTGATGTGCGCACGGTCCCGGCTGCTACGGCCCAGCGATCTGTTCACCCACTATTTAGCCGACCACAATAAGCTGGACAACTGACCTCGGCGAGTCGGACCACCGGAGGGGTTGTGACGAGCTGTCTCAGCGGTTCGGGTCGGATGGTTCGGTACCGAGCATGAGCGCGAGTCCCGCAGTGCGGGAATATGTTCGGGCGTAGGCGATTTCGTGACGCACCGCGACTAGCGGCGAGAGCGCGCCTCGTCGACGCACGCACAGCGCTGCGCCTTCGGCACGTCACCGAGTACTTCTTCGACATGCTTGCCGCACCCGGAGTAACCGGGCTTGCCGCAGCTACGGCAGACGATTCTTTGGCACATTCTCCTGTTTCCTTTCTTCGACAGTGACTAGCTAGTCTGGTCCACGGTGGCGTCGCGCCAAGTTCGGTAGCCGCCATCGAGGTTGACCGCGTCCCGACCGAACTGGGTCAGCAATCGTGTGGCGCTGTTACCGCGCTGACCCACCTGACAGAAGACCAGGACCGGACCGGCGGGGATCTCGGCCGCACGATCACGGAGTTCGTCCAGCGGGATATTGTGCGCACCGGGAATGGAGCCCGCCGCGTACTCTTCCGGTGATCGCACGTCGACCAGCTGCCATCCCACCGCGATCACCTCATCGATTTCGTGCCACTGCAGCGTGCGAATCGCTCCGGTACGCAGATTATCGGCCATGTATCCGAGCATGTTCACCGGATCCTTGGCCGAACCGAACTGCGGCGCATACGCCAGTTCCAGGTCCATCAGACGGGAGGCCGGAATACCACCTGCCATCGCGGTGGTCAGTACGTCGATCCGTTTGTCGACACCCGCACCGCCGACGGCCTGCGCACCCAGGATCCGGTCGGTGTCCGGATCGACAAGCAATTTCACCGACATCGCGCGTGCATCGGGGTAGTAACCGGCGTGCGCGAGCGGGTGCGAGTGCAGAACTCGGAATGGGTGTCCCGCGGCGCGCAGTCGCTTCTCGCTCCATCCGGTCATGGCCGCGGTGAGGTCGAAGACGCCGAGGATCGCGGTGCCCCGCCCGGGCGGGTCGATGGCCGCCAGCCCGGCAATCACATCCGCGACTAATCGCCCCTGTCGATTCGCGGCATTGGCCAATGGGATCAGCGTCGACTCCCCGGTGACGGCGTCCCGCTTCTGCACCACATCGCCGACCGCATAGATATGCGGCACCGAGGTGCGCAGCCGATCATCGACGATGATGCCGGCACCGGAACCGATCTCGAGACCGGCCGCCCTCGCGAGTACGCTTTCCGGCCGCACACCTATCGCCATGATCACCAGATCGGCCGCAACCACGCGATGATCGGACAGAGTCACGGTGTCGGCATCGATGCGAGTCAATTCGGCACCCAACTCCAGCCGGACCCCGTGCGCGCGCATCTCGGCCGCGACAGGCCCGGCCATCTCGACATCGAGCGGCGCCAAAACCTGTAAGCCGCGCTCGACCACTGTCGTCGAAACACCCCGCCGCACAAGGTTTTCGGCCATCTCGACACCGATGAACCCGGCGCCGACCACTACTGCGGACCGCGCATCGCCGACAGCGTCGGCCAGGCGATCGACATCCGAGACATCACGCAGCACCAGGGCACGTTCGGCACCGGGCAACGGCGGCACGATAGCGGCAGCGCCCGTACTGAGCACGAGTTCGTCGAAGGACTCGAGATACTCACGACCCGAGTCCAATTCGCGTACCGTCAGCGTCCGGCCCGCCGGATCCAGGGCAACCACTTCGTGCCGCACCCGCACATCCAGCCGGAACCGCGCCCCGAGCGACACGGGAGTTTGCAGCAGCAGCGATTCCCGCTTGGGAATCACGCCGCCGACGTAGTACGGCAGACCGCAATTCGCGAACGACACATGCTCGCCCCGCTCGAGCACGACGATCTCCGCCGATTCCATTAATCTGCGCAGGCGCGTCGCGGCAGACATCCCGCCCGCGACCCCACCGACAATCACAACCTTCATCCCGAACCTCCCGCCAGGCCACACCAGCGCTGCGCTGGGGCCACTCTTGATCTCCATATACCCCTAGGGGTATCTTCGGCCTATTCGTAATATACCCCCTAGGGTATGAAGGAGAATTGTGATGCCCGACTCCCTGACAACTTCCCGACCGCACCACCCCTCGCCACCGGGCCGGTCCAGCAGCGTATTCGGTCGACTCGTTCCCGCCGAAGGAATTGGGCATCATCCTCGGCGTCGCCGCACTGCTGGACGCCTCGCGGTGCACATGGTCCTACCGCCGGTGTTGCCGCGACCGACCGGAAACACCGCCTGGTGATCGCCCGCCCGGCAACGCACGGCACTCCCCACGATCAGCGCGGTGTGCTGGTTTTGCAGGTGTCCATGACCCGCAGGATTGCCGATCCCCAACCACACCCGACATCGAGCAGGGTCATCCCGGGCCGCAGGCCGCATTTACCCAGTGCGAGGTCGATCTTGCAGGTTCGTGTCGCCGGTCCCGGCGATCTCATCGGCTCGGCCACAACCTCGTGGTCAACGGTCTCTGTGGGTGTTTACTGAAAGAGCGTCTCAGTTGGCCCACCCTCCAATGGCAGTTCGAGGTGCGTATGCCGGTATGGCGACTGCGTGAATTTCGTGACGATGATCTGGATCAGGCAATCCAGGTCTGGGAACAGAGCCGAATGGCGACCGGCGAGGAGCCGGTCTTCGCGTTGGCGGAGGTGCTGGCGTCCGCGCGAGCAGGACAGCCAGCGGTGGTCGCCGAGGTCGGTGAGGAAATCGTCGGCATGGCGGTCGCTCAGATCCAGGGCGAGCGTGCCTGGGTCCTGCTGGTGGCGCTGGGTGCGCAGTGGCGGCGGCGCGGTATCGGTAGTGCGCTGCTGACCGAACTCGAGCGGCGGCTGCGGTCGAATGGGGTACGGCGGATCTGCACGCTCCTCCCACAGGATGCCACCGGGTCGATCGCGTTCGAGAATTCCGGATATCTGCACAGAACAGGTTTGGTCTACTACGAACTGCTGGAACCGTTGGCACCGGCGCAGTCTTCTTTGTTGACCGAATTGGGTGGGCGACTGCTGCCCCACGGATTGTGGCAGTCGATGGCGGGGATGGATCGAGAGAAAGAAATCATCGAACGCCGGATCGTATTGCCGTTGGCGAATCCTGATGTCGCGGAGCGTTATCGGGTTCGACCACCCAAGAGCGTGATTTTGTTCGGTCCGCCGGGCACCGGAAAAACCAGTTTCGCGAAAGCCGTCGCCTCGAGACTGGGGTGGCCGTTCGTCGAGTTGTTTCCATCTCGGTTGGCCGCGACCGCAAGCGGCGGGCTCGCGGCATCGTTGCGTGAGGTGTTCGCGGACTTGGCCGAACTCGACGAACTTCTCTTGTTCATCGACGAGGTAGAGGAGATCGCGGGCGCACGCGAGGGAACGGCGACCAGCGCGGCTCATGGAGTAACCAACGAACTGCTCAAGCTGATTCCGGCATTCCGGGAGAATTACAGCCGCCTGCTGATCTGCGCCACCAACTCCGTTCGTTCGCTGGACTCGGCGTTCCTGCGGCCGGGCCGCTTCGACTACGTGATACCAGTGGGTCCACCCGATGAACCCGCCCGCGAGGCGATCTGGCGTCGCTACCTCGGTCCCGTTGCCGAGAACATCGACCTCGACCATCTGGTGCGCGCTACCGCGCACTTCACCCCCGCCGACATCGAGTACGCCGCCCGCGCCGGTGCACAATCGGCATTCGAACGTGCGATGCGCGAGAAAACGAACGAGCCCACCAATCTAGAGGACTACCTCACCGCCATTGCCAACACCCGCCTGACCTTGACACCGGACATCCTCACGGCGTTCGAACACGACCAAGCCAACTACACCAGACTCTGACAACCTGGATGGAAACCGCCGCAAGCACCATCAGCGCGATAGACCGGATTGGGGCGCGTGGGTGTCAGGAGAGGCGAGGCTGCGTCGGATAGCGGCGCTGGCTGTCTTCAGCAGCTTGGCAATGTCATCGACGTGGGTGATGAGTCGCGATGTGGGACCGGAGACGTTGATGGCGGCGCTGATCGCATTGTAGCGGTCGCGCACCGGTGTGCTTACCGAGGTCAGACCGATTTCGACCTCTTCGCTGGCGACGGCATACCCCTGCGCGCGCTCGGTTTCCAGGCGCCGCAGCAGTTCGTCGAGGTTCGCTGGGGCGGCGAGTGTGGAGATCGGCGTCAGCAGGTCTTCGGCGGTGAGAGCTTCGACGAGCTCGGCATCGGCGTCGAACAGCAGCGCTCGGCCAGAGGCCGTGCAATGCATAGGGGAGCTGCGTCCCACCCATCCGCCAGCCCGCAACGATTGATGGGATTCTTCCCTCAGGACGGTCAGTGACCGGTTTCCCAGCTGTACCGACAGCAATGCGACCTCGCCGACCCGCGATACGAGGGTTTGCAGTACAGGCCGGGTTGCTCGCAGTAGTGGTGTGTCTCCGGCGCCGGTGGCGAGGACCAAAAGCGGCCAGCCGAGTCGGTACCGTCTGCTGTCAGGGAGCTGTTCGACTAGACCTCCGCGCTCGAGTGCCTTGAGCATGCGCGAGACCTGACTGCGTTCGCGGCCCACGGCCCGCGCCAAGTCGCTGACCGAATGTTCACCGTTGGCGTCGCCACCGTGGCCGAATGCGCGCAGCAGCGCGGCCACTCGTTCCGCGCTCGACTCCGTCATTCGCTACCTCCTCGTGTTGCTGCTGGAACAACGTATTTTCGATAATTCTATGTAAATCCGCTGCACCAGAGAAATTCTGTTGTTGTCTCAGCACGATTGTTTGGATAGTCGCGGTATCGCCCATACAGTTTTCGACTATCAGGTGGTCCTCATCACAACGAAAGGTCCAAACCCAATGGACATCACACAGCTGACTGCCGAGGCAGTAACCCAGCTGTACGGTCAGCAGACAGCACTCTCCCTCGGAAACTTCCCCGGGCCCGGTCGCACGTTCGACGAGGTGCCAACATTTGTGCGGAATTACGCGCTGGTGAAACTGGCAGCCGCGCGCGCCAATCAGGCGATCGGTGTTCTGGACGAGGCACGCAAGGACGCGATCGTCACCGCGTGCGAAGAGATCGCGTCGGGTAAGCATGCCGGGCAGTTCCCGTCGGCTCTGCTGCTGGGAGGCGGCGGCACGACAACGAACATGAACGTCAACGAGGTCATCGCGGCGCGCGCGTCACAGCTGCTGGGCGAGGTCGTGCACCCGAACGACCATGTCAATGCCTCACAGTCGACCAACGACACCTACCCGACGGCGATGGCGTTGACGGTGCTGGACCTGGTCGAGCGGCCACTCGAGGCACTCGAGGCACTGGCGAGCGCGCTCGAGGCGAAGGGCGCCGAATTCGACCAGACCCCACACCTGGGCCGCACCTGTCTACGCGATGCTGTCACCCTCACCGCAGGCCAGACGCACCGCGCCCAAGCGGCGGCGATTCGTCGAACGGCCAGCGCTCTTCGCGATGTGACCTCGGGCATGCACACCGTCGCCCTCGGAGCCACCGCGGTCGGGACCGGGCTCGGCGCCACGGACGAATACCGTGTCCTCGCAGTGCGCGAACTGGCTTCGGTGACCGGCCGGAAGCTCGAATCCGCCCCCGACCTGTTCGACGCGCTCGCGAACCTCGATCCATACGCCGCAATCGCCGATGCCGGCGCGCGGGCGGCGCTCACAATGGCGAAGATCGCCGCTGACATCCGACTGCTCTCCTCCGGCCCCATCGGCGGCCTCGGTGACCTGAGCATTCCCGCTGTCCAGGCCGGTTCATCCATCATGCCGGCCAAGGTCAACCCGGCAATACCTGAATACGTAATGCAGCTCAGCTACCGCGTGCGAGGAGCCGCTTATACGGTCGAGTGCGCGGTGGCCGCCGGGGAGCTCGAGCTGAACATCATGGAACCGGTGATCGTCGACTCGATCGTCACAATCTTCGACGACATCGCCGCCGCCGCGACCTCGTTCACCGAGCGCTGCGTCGCAGGTATAACCTGGGACGGCCCGCGCCGGGAGAGCAATCTGCGCGGCGCCCTCGACTCCTGGGTCACTCTCGCCGCCACGTCCGGCTACGACGTCACAACCAGTCGCTACCGCGCCCAGACGCAGTCCGACTCTCGCCCGAATGGTGCTCACCATGACTGATCTCGCTGCCCGCCCGTTCACTCCCGTCGCCTACGAAGACGCGCCACTGACGAAATTCCAGATCAAGGTCACCATCGCCGGCACTGGCGGACAGTTCAGCGACGGCTTCATTCTCGGCATCATCGGCATCGTCATCACCGCGTCCACCGGTGCTCTCGGTCTGACACCGGTGTGGGTCGGGCTCCTGGGTGCCGCCAGCCTCGCCGGGCTGTTCGTCGGGGCGATCGCTACCGGCCCGATTGCCGACCGGATCGGACGCCGAGGAATCTTCGCCTGGGACATGCTCGTCTTCGCGGTGCTGTCAGCGATCCAGTTCTTCGTCCAATCACCCTGGCAGCTGCTGATTTTGCGGCTGTTGATCGGAGTAATCCTCGGCGCCGATTACGTCGTCAGTAAATCGCTCGTCACCGAACACGCCCCCCGCAGTTTTCGCGGGCGCCTGATGAGCATGCTCGCCGTCGCATGGTCCACCGGCTACGTCGCGGCGTACCTGGTCGGCTACCTACTCACCAAGGTCGACGGCGAATCCTGGCGGTACATGCTCGCCGCCAGTGCCGTACCCGCGATCCTGACCTTCGGCTTCCGCTTCGGTATCCCGGAGTCGCCACTGTGGCTGACCCAACACGGCCGGACCGATGAAGCCGCCACCGTTGTGCGCACCCACCTCGGCCCCGGCGTGCTTGCGCCCCCGGCAGAGGCCACGGCCACGAAGCGCCGCGGCCTCCGGGTGCTGTTCGCTCCGAAGTTCCGCAAGCGCACTGCGGTCGGCGCCCTGTTCTACGTGTGCCAAGTCATCCCGTTCTTTGCTCTCGGTACCTTCTCCCCGCAGATCATGGAGTCCCTCGGGGTAGGCAGCAAGCTCGGGGCCGGCGCCACGTACAACGTGTTTCTGCTCGTCGGAGCAATCCTGGGCCTGCTCATCATCGACCGGCTCTCCCGTCGTGCCTTCCTGGTCGGCACTTTCTTCCTCGGCGCCGCGCTCCTCGCGGCTCTGGTCGGTTTCGCCGACACGACCCCGATCGTCGCTGTTGCGCTGTTCGCGTCGTTCGCCCTTGTACTCGCGGCCGCTGTCAACCTCGAATACGTCTTCACCCCGGAACTGTTCCCTACCGATCTGCGCGCATCCGGAGTCGGGATCGCAGTCGCTGCCAGCCGGGTCGGCTCCGCCGCCAGTACCTTTCTGCTCCCGATCGTCGTGGATCGATACAACGTCAGTGTGGCACTGATCGCATGTGTCGTCGTCTTGATCATCGGTGGCCTGATCTGCTGGGCCTGGGCACCGGAAACGGGGAACAAAGCACTGAGTGAGCTCGCCGACTCGGAACAGAGCGAAGGCCGTGTCGCAACGAACACACGAGTTCTGGACCTCGAACAAAGTGTCGCGAAACGCTAGTCGACATCGACACCACCACACCGCGCTTGCCCGTCGACACACCGATTGTCGCCAGGATCGAGTCCGCCTCCGGGCTGGACCGACGCCATGCGATCGCAATCACCCCGACATCACAGATCAGCCGAGCAGGAAGCTACCCGTATGTACCCCGCCCACCGCGTCGCCTTATGCGCGCTCGGAGGAACGATAGCCGCGTTCCCACATGACAACGAGACCGGGGTCGTCCCTGGCGAACATTCACCCGCCCTCGGGCCCGACATCGAAAAGGCGATGCCAGGCATCAATATCATCGAACATCGGTTCCCGCAGAAAGCCTCGGCCGCCATCGATTTCGACCTGCTGCGGGCGGCAGTAGCCCGCGCGCGAGCCGAGATCGCGACCGGGGCGACCGGGGTTGTCGTCACCACGGGCACCGATACGCTCGAGGAGGTGGCGTTCGCCCTAGACCTCATGTGGACCGAATCCGCCCCATTGGTCATCACCGGAGCCATGCGCCCCCCGGGGGCACCTGGAGCAGATGGGCCGGCCAACCTGATGAACGCAGTCCGACTGGCTAGCGATCTCACCGCTGCCGACCTCGGTGTCACGGTGCTGATGAACGACCGCATCCACGCGCCATGGCAAGTTCAAAAACGCCATACCACCAACGTCGACACCTTCACCTCCCCGTTGTCCGGGCCCCTCGGCGAGATCGGCGAAGGCGACATCTATCGCTACGCCAGACCCATTCCGCGCCTTACCGTCGCCGTCCCCGACGATGCCCCCTTCCCGCCGGTCGCATTGATACGCTCCGCTCTCGGTGACGACGGCCGACTCCTCGAGCACATCGTCGACATCGGCTATCGAGGTGTCGTCGTCGAAGCCGTCGGCGGGGGCTCTGTACCACCGTCGTGGGCGGATCCGCTCGAGGAGATCGCGTTGGCCATACCTGTCCTCTATGCCGGCCGTCCCGGCTCCGGGCCCACGCTCCGATCAACCTATGGAGGAACCGGCGCCGAAATCGATCTACAACGTCGCGGACTCATCCCCGCCGGTATCCTCGACGGTCTGAAAGCACGTGTACTACTCACCATCCTGCTGGCAAGCGGCACCGAAAACACCGGCATTCGCCGAGCACTTGCCCACTACACCTAGCCTGTTCGGAACAGCACGACTCGATCTGACCCGATCATGCGGCGAATACCCCTTCGAACACTCGATAGCACAGCGCAATGGCCCGATTGCTGCGCCTGAGCGGGTCAGACGTGGTCTATAACTGGAACTTCCCGCCTGTGACTGCACAGGTCCGAAGGCCTCGGCCAGGTCGGCGCACATCTCCGAGCGACGGCACGAAACATGGTGAGCTCGGCGGTAAGACGAGCAACGACGCCAGACGACCTCGCTGCGTACGCGGAGGAGCGGCGCTCCCGAGGACGCACCCAGAATTCACCCTTTCTGGTATTCACTCGCCCTTCCAGCGGTGACGACCTGCGTAATCCTCGGGTGCGATGGCATATCTGATCAAATCAGCTGTAAGGCGGCGTAACTCTCGTTAGCTGAAACCTGTTCTGCCCCGCGACCGGCCATGGCCGCAAACATAGCGTCGCCTCGCACAGTTTTTTCGACGTTCATCGACACCGGGACTGCCACCATGAGCGCATACAGAGAGTGCACACGGTATTCCAGCCAGCAACGATCAAAAGTGTAGCCATCGATGCCGTATGTTCGGAGTTTCGAGAAGTATTCGGCAACGAGATCGCGCTCGTGCCGCAAACGATTTTCCGCAGACAGCGAGGTCCCCAGGAAAAATGAAACATCGATTATGCCCGGCCCCGCGGACAAGGCCTGCCAGTCGACTACAGCAATCGGGGAAACAGAGTCCGGGCCGCCGAACAGCAGATTGTCCAAGCGAAAGTCGCCATGCCACAATGTCCGGTAGTCACCGATCGTCTGCAACCAACGGGGAACTGCCTTTCCTAACTTTGCGATTACGGATACTTGATCTTCGGTCAAATAAGAACCGAACCGATCCAGCCATTGGCCGATTATCTCCGGAATCGAACCTGCGAGCGGATTCCAGATCTTCTCGATGGGCAGCCATTTTTCTGTGCGCAAACTGGGATGACCCCACAACGGCCCGTGCAACGCAGCGGCCTGGCTCAGCGCCAAGGCCGCATTGTCGGCCGTGCATCCACTGAGCTGATCTATCGGTGCGACAGACCCGAAGTCCTCGAGCAGCAGAATGAAGCCGACCAGATCATCGGAGATCTCGGAATAGAAGCAGGCCGCCGTCCGCACCTGGGTGAAAGCGGCCAGCCGCTGATAGAAGAGTACTTCACGTTGATACGCGCCGGATGCCACAGCAAACCGTCGACTTGCCTCATTTCTCGACGATATCTTGGCGATAAGGGTCGGTGGCGCTCCGCAGGCAGCGCCTTCGTAGGTCAGATGCAAGCGGTACGATTCCGCCATGTGGCCGGCCCCCACGGAATGCGACGCTACGGACTGCACCCTGACGGCTTGCCACTGGGGCTGGGTGCGCAACATCGCGGTCACGTTCTCCGCTGTCAGCTCTTCTACGGTGTATTCAGTTAGACACATCGTTCTCTAATCCTTCTCGGCACGCACAGCTCGGTACGCCGCGACGATCGGCTCCAGTTCAGTCGGGGAAGACCCATGCAGAATCACACCGTCGGCACCGATATCCAGCTGATTCTTGATTGTCGCGACACACTGTTCCGGGGTACCTGTTGCCGCGGCGGCCAGCCATTCATCGGGAATCAGCTTCGCGATATGTTGTAAGTCTTGAATGGATGTCGAAGGGCTGTCGATGACCCTCATCGCACCGTTGGCGGGCCGAAAGCTCTGCACTACCGAATCGTCCAGGAACCGCTCGAGCACCCGTCGATCCCAGTTGTTCGCTGTGGCGTGGACCCCGCCGTCGTCCTGCATGTAAGTGGCCAACCGTCCAACCAGCCTTCGCAGCCGCACCTCCTCCGGCAGATGACCACCAATCGTCGCCAAACACGACCACACCTCGACGTCGTCGGGATCACGACCGGCCGCTTCGGCGGACTGTTTGACCGTGCGCACACAACGGTCGAGAGTCTTATCGGTAAAGAAGGTGTGCAGTACGACTTTGTCGAACGCCCGACCCGCAAGTTTCAATGAGTTCGGGCCGGATGCAACGAGGCCGAGCTTGACATCCTCATCGAAATTTGGATCCAGGCGTAGGGTGGGACAGTAGCCGGTGGGGCCGTCATAGCCTTCCACCGTTTCGCCCCGGAACAGCCTTCGCATTACTGTCGCGAATTCTTCCATCTGCGCAGTCGTAACGGGCGACATGCCGAACGACCGCTGATAGTTGGGAATCCCTCGACCTATTCCCAGGGTGAATCTTCCGCCGGTAAGTCGGTGCATCGTTGTCGCGAAAGCGGCGGTGACGATCGGGTGCCTCGTATTGTGGTTCGTCGCGGCCGTCGTGATACCGATCGAATCACTGACTGCGGCGACCGCTCCACACTGGGTCGTGGCTTCTTTGGTGGAGAACCGTTCAGAGATGAAACACTCGCCGAACCCCAAAGCCTCCGCATCGCGCACTTCATTTATCAGCTCACGCGGGTTTTCAGCCTGTCCAGGCAGGGTATAGAAGCCGATCTCCGGCATCATGATACTCACGACAGAATCCTTCGCGCCCTCGTCGTCCGGTTCTTCCTCTCGGGGAGGTCTCATCTCCGTCCAAGAAAGGGCTTTCGCTCGAAGAGTTAATTCATCGGTCCAGGGATCCGCAAATTTTGCATGCCAGCGCGAGCATCTGCAGACAATTCGGATGATGCAACGGATCAGCCTGTGTGATCATCCTAGAATAGAGTTCTAATTGTGACAAGCCCCATATCGCCGCCCGTGCCGCCCAAGCGGTATCGTCGGCATCTGCTGGCTCCGGCCCCCGCGTAACGTATGGTGCACTCATGACGGCAGACCTCGAGACGCAACCCAGCGCTGCAAACGGCCGAGACACTCGCCTCGCTCAGTTGATCATCACCATCTTCGGCATGTGTGCACGCCCCGAAGGAAACTGGCTGTCCGTCGCTTCCGTAGTGAAGCTGATGACTGACCTCGGGGTGGAGAGCCAGGCTGTACGGTCGTCGGTATCGCGGCTCAAGCGACGCGGGGTCCTCACCAGTGAACGTCGCGGGGGTGCCGCCGGATACTCCCTGGCCGCCCACACTTTGGAGGCTATCGCGGAAGGCGACGCGCGGATTTTTCACCGGTCTCGTGCCACCGTGGAGGACGGTTGGGTCGTGGTCGTGTTCTCGGTCCCGGAATCCGAGCGCGACAAGCGGCACGCGCTGCGTTCGACACTGACTCGTCTGGGCTTCGGAACCGCAGCCCCCGGCGTGTGGGTCGCTCCGGGAACCCTCGCCCAGGAAGTGCGTCAGACGCTCGACCGTAACGAACTGTCGACATACGTGGACATCTTCACCGGCAAGCACTTCGCGTTCGGTGATCTGCGTGGCAAGGTACGAACATGGTGGGATCTGGATGAACTGACCTCGTTGTACGCAGACTTCCTGACCATCTATCGACCGGTGCTGTACCAAGCGACAGCCCAGCAGTTGACGCCCAAAGACGCCTTCCTTATCTACGTTCCGATGCTTACTCAATGGCGCCGGCTCCCCTATCTCGATCCCGGGGTCCCGCTGTCACTGCTGCCACCGGCCTGGAACGGCGAAGCGGCCGGCGTCCTCTTCGACGAACTGAATCAGCTGCTGAATCCATTGGCTCACAAACACACTCTGGCCGTGATCCACGGTAAGCGCCCGTCCGATACCTGACCTACGTCCGTCTCATCTCGCGTCGTCGCCAACTTCCTGACTCCGCGCCAATGACGGTTGCTCGAATTCGGCGAGTACTTGCCGCAGAAACGGCCGGATCGGGCCGGATGAGGGTGTTGTTGCACCGTACAGTGTTTCGACTATCGGCAGAAGTTGTTGACCACTGTCCACGACGACTCTCACGAGTCCCTGCTCGGCGCAACGGGCTAATACGGGGCCCAGCATCGATACGGCTTGCGTAGTCCTACCTGCGGTCATGAGGCAGCATCCGTACAGCAACTCCGCGTGCAGGAGCGCACGCGGTCGTTGCTGCTTCGCAATTCGGCGAACCAGTCGCTCGGCTCGCCGACGTGCTTGGTCAGCTGATTCCGGCGAGCCATCGGAAAGGAGTAGGCGTATCGCCGAGTCCTGCGCCAGTTCCGCAGCGAGTGCCAGCCCGCGGGTCGGCTGTTCGACAAACGGGCC
The DNA here is from genome assembly GCF_054065835.1 of Nocardia citri. NCBI lineage: Bacteria > Bacillati > Actinomycetota > Actinomycetes > Mycobacteriales > Nocardiaceae > Nocardia > Nocardia citri. The sequence continues at coordinate 198,847 of NZ_JBSUQM010000002.1, read as the reverse complement.
GAGATGCTCGAGGGTGTTCTTATCGGTCGCGGAGATCGGCAGACCAAGACGTATGCGCTCGTTGACGATCCGTGCGGCCAATCGCGACAGGCCAAAGTTCTCGGCCATTTCGGCACCCTCCGCCAAACGCTGCTGGGCCACTGCCAGGTCACCTCGTACGGCGGCCAAACGAACCCCGGTGCCATAGGCGGCCAGCGGATAGTCGACCATGCCGCCCTCCAGATTCAGCCCGATCTCGATGAGTTCCTCGGCCTCGATGAACTGCCCTTTCTCATACAGCAATTCGCCGAGCAGGGCACTGGCAAGGCGAGTCGCGTGCGACTGGCTACCTGTTTTCAGCGCGAGTTGCAGCGCATTGCGGTAGAAGCCCTCCGCTGCCTCGATATCGAGTCGCTCAGCGGCCGCCATGCCGGCGATGCAATCGACGTGCATCAGAGCGAATGGCCCCTGCGCGACTGACCGATAGGGCTGCAGCCACCGGTGCCAACGATCTGTCTCCTCGAAATCGAAGCGATATAAGGCTGCCATCATGGTCGTCATAGCCAGCGTCTGTGCCAGGAAGGGCCGTGGATCTCGATCCGCAAGCGCCAACAGCTGCTCCGGAATCACTGCGGGATGGTCTGTGATGATCGCGATCGCGATGCGGGCAAGCATCACTTCGAGAACAGCCTCGTCGTGTACCGGCGACGCGGTAAATAGTGCCTCCGCACGGTCCAGAGCGGCTGTCGCGGCGTCCGGGCGCTGCACTGTGATGTTCGCCCAGGCGATTTCCACCTGCAACCTGGGAGCCAGCGCGGTTAGTGATTCGGGCAGCTTCCCCACCAATCCGAACAACGTCGCGTTGCGGGACAGCAGTAACAGTTCTTCGGCATGGTCTTGCACCAGCGAGATCGCGCGGTCCGCAGCGTCGGCGGCCAGCGCGTGATCGACGGCCTCTGTCAGGAAGCCGTGCACCTCGAACCACTCCGACGCGACGAGATGAAGCTCTTCGATGAGGCCCGGGTGGCGACGAACCAGGGTTCTCCGAAGGAAATCAGCGAACATCCCGTGATACCGAAACCACTGCAGATCGTCATCGATGCCGCGCAAGAACAGATCACGTTGTCTGACTTCCTCCAGCATCGTCTGCCCAGAGGCGACCCCGGTCAGCAACTCGGCCAGTTCGCCACAGATCCGCTCGGGAACCGCGGTCCGCGTGAGGAACTCGATCATCTCCGGTTCGAGCTGGTTGATAACGTTTTCCATCAAGTACTCGCCGATGGCGAAGTGGCGGCCCGATACGCGGCTGATGTAGGCCCCCGGATCCTCGCGCCCCCGCAACGATAGGGATGCCAGTTGCAGGGCCGCCGCCCACCCCTCGGTCGACTCTCGAAGCTTCTTGACCTCGCCCGGTGTCAATGACAGACCATCGACGTCAGCGAGAAAAGCCGCGGTCTCCTCGTCGTCGAATCGCAGCGCAAGCTCATCTATTTCGACGAGCTCATCGCGCACGCGCATCCGGCCCAGCGGCAACCCCTTCCGGCTTCGGCTGGTGATTACCATCCGCAGGTGATGACACCCGCGGTCGAGTAAGAACTCCATCGCCGCGATCGTCGTAGGACTCGTCACCCGATGCCAGTCATCGATCACGACAGCTACAGCCTGATCATTTCGGTGGATCTCGTCGATTATCGCCGTCATGACCTGCTGCACCGCGTCACTGGACCGTTCCTCGAGCATCGCCGTCAACCCGGTCGCCACGTCCGGGTACGCGCGACGAATCGCCTCGATGAGGTGTGACAAGAACCAGATGACGTTGTTGTCATCGGAATCCACGGAAAGCCAACCGACTCGGACTCCCTGGGAAGCAAGGACTTCGACCCACTCCGAAGCCAAGGTGCTCTTGCCGAAACCTGCGGGGCCGTGAATCAATACGAGTCGGCGCGACCGGCCCTCGCGCAGAGTGCTCAGCAGGCTGCGCCGCTGCACCGGCGGACGTGATGCGGAAGGCGGCCTGTAGCGCGTCGACGGCGTCGGCACTTGGGTGCGCGCAAGTCCCTGTCCGGCTGTCGGGGTGTGCGGTTCACCCGGTCCAACGGGATGCGCCTGCGTTTCGGTCGGCAGCATCATCGAATCGACCGCAATACCAGTGGAGTACTGCACATTTCGCAGCATCTCGCCGAATTCCTGTGCGCTGCCCGGTCTTTCGGCGGGATCGGTTGCCATCGCGGATTCGATCGCCGCGCACAACGATGCCGGAACACCCTCGCCCCGCAGATCCGGGACTGGTTGAGACGTGATGCGCACGAACTGCGCCACCAACGACTCTCTGTGCTGTCGTTCGAAGGCCGCGTGGCCGGTCAGCAAGCAGAACAGGGTAGCGCCGAGACTGTAGATATCGCCGGACGGGGCGGGCTCGGCTCCCCGAAGAACCTCCGGAGCGATAAACGCCGGTGTGCCCGCGACGAAGCCAGCGACTGATTCGAACCCACCGCCGACCCGCGCGATCCCGAAATCGCTCAACTGCGGCTCACCGTAATCGGTGAGCAGGATATTGGCGGGATTCACGTCTCGATGCACAATGCCCAGACTGTGTGCGGTAGCCAGCGCACCAGCGATTTTCACGCCGACGCCGAGAACCTCCCGCCATGACAGCACGCCACTATCGGATACCCGTTGTTCTAGCGAACCCCTGGCGTGAAAGGGCATGACGAGATAGGGGCAGCCGGTCGCAGTGACGTCGGTGTGCAATACCTGCACGATGTGCGGGTGGGCGGAACACCGCCCGAGGGCCCGTTGCTCTCGCAGAAACCGCGATCGTTCGTCCTCGGAAACCGAGGAATCGAGCACTTTGACGGCGACAGCACGCTCGAGCGAATGCTCGAAACATCGGTATACGACGCCGAAGCCGCCGCGACCGATCTCCTCCGCATCGTCGAAACCCGCCGCGGCCAATTCAGCCTCGATCCCGATGTTCCGGTCTCGTTGTGTAGCCTCGCCTCGCATCGCCCGCTTATCCAGCCGGAATGCGACGAACGTCAGCGGTCGGAGCGGAAGCAGTCCACGCGGGCTCGACCCGTGGACCAAAGGAAGCAGCGGCCAATTGTCGGGCCTCTCCGCGCCGGGTCAGCGGTTCGCCAAGCCCGCAGACCTCAACGCCGTCACATCCGGCTATATCCTGCACTTGATATCACACCGCATACGCACGCGGAGCAGATTCACCAAGTCTACGACGGCCGAATCGTCTTGTTTGGTGTCGTACCGGTGCTCACCTGCCCGTCTCCGAGTGAGCGCGAATCCTTCGCGCCTGACCGTTCGGGCTAATCATATGAGATATCATATGATTAGACTATCCATCCTGGTCGATCTAACCTAGAGCATCGGGGTAACTATGACTAGCAAATCGGCACCTCCCACTTCGGATACGAACAGTGGGACACCTGCGCCTCGGATGCGTGACACTTCCGCACCCTCGCTGCGCGACACGGCCTTCGTGACAGATGATTTTCTGCCCTACTTGCTGAACCGGACAATGAACCTATGGGACCGCAGCTGGAAGCGAGCCCTCAAGCGCGCGCCGGTGAACACCAGGCAGTGGCGCGTGCTGTCGATGCTGGCCCGCACTCCAGGGCTGTCATTGACCGAACTTGTCGAAAAGACCGCGATCGATCAACCGACTCTCAGCCGCATGATCGATCAACTGAACGGCCTCGGCTTGGTGAGACGCGATGTTGCCGAGCAGGACGCGCGTTTCCTGCGCCTTTCCCTCACCGAAAAAGGTCAGGGCCTCCTCGAGGATGTCTGGCCGATAGCATGGTCGATCTATCGGGCTGGAGTGGATGATCTGACGCCAGAAGAGGAAGCTGTACTCGTCAAATTGCTGAAGCGCGTCCTGGACAGCCTGCAGGTTGACTGACGGCGTCGGCGGACCGCCTCGTCGCCAGCCCTGTGCTCGTTATCGGTCACTCATCTCGAAAGGACTCGGCCCGCGTTGTTGCTGCCGCAGAAACACGGGCTGCGACAACGCGGGCATCCAAGCAGCCCGTCTTGCGACAGTCAGGACTCCCTGGCGTCCCGCACGATCCGCTGCGCCTCCTGATCGTAGGGGGCCGGAGCGATACGAGCCCGGATCGTCGTCTGCTCATGACGCTCAACCTGGCTCTTCCGCGAGCCACCGTTGGGTTCACCCCAGGTGATCGTCACCTCGGAGCCGATCGTCGCTTGGCCCTGGTCGAGGACCGCTAGCGACATCACGTCGCCCAAGGGGTTCTGATACGCCGCGTGTCGAGAAACACCGATCAAATCGCCCTGCGGGGAGCGAACCTCGTCGTGGTGGCTCCACGCATAGTTGACGATGGGAAAATCGATCGACTTGTATCGGGGACCCGATCCGAACTGCGACATCAACACTCGTTGAACGTCGCTACGATCCCAGACCAGGGTCACCTTGGTTCGCTTGGCTTCATCGGGAACGCTCTGGAGCGCTTCTCGACCGTGGAAATCGTGATCGAACTTGATCACATTGCCGTAGCCGTAGTCGAACGGCGTGGCGTAGTAATCGCGGATATCGGCCGTCACGAAGCTACCGCCGAGCTCGAAGTTCGTCTCGTAGGTCGTCGCCGGCAAATACTTCCGGTAGTCCGCGAGCGCCGGGTCGGTGAAGATGCCCGGTACCGGATACGCCATCCAACCACTCATGTAATTGGTGTAGTAGGCGGTCATTCCGAACGGCTTCAGACCGAAGTCCTTGCCAGCTTCCAGAATGAAGGACCGCACTGCTTCCTCTTCGGCAAAGGGGCCGGAGATTTCGACCGAGAACGAACCCGTCATGCCGTGCCTTAGCGCCAGCACATCATGGCCACCGATCCGGACAGTCCGAGTGCGGAAGAAGGGGATCTCCGGAGTGGTTCCCTCTACGACACGGTCGAAGATCGCCTTGGCATTGGGGCCGGCCAGCTCGAACCGATACTTGAGGCGGGTGCCGGTATTGAGGTTCGAGGACTCGTCGCGGACGAGCTCGACGTCGTAACCGCCTTGCTGCGCCTGGTACTCGACCCAGTTGTGCACCGGAGCGCCACTCACCAGCTCGAAACTGTCTTCACCATTGCGGTACAAAATGCAGTCGCCGATCAGATGACCGCTGGGAGTACAGGCGATGAGCTGCTTTGCCCGGTCGAGCGAATAGTTCTCGAAAGTATTGATCGCGATCGACTTCAGCAGGTCGAAGGCGCCGGGGCCTTTAACGTACAGCTCGGGCATATTGTGCGACTGGTGCAGGAGAACAGCTGTCTCCGCGGCTGCCGTCTGTTCGTCGCGCCAGTTCGTGAACGCGGGCGGGACATCAGCCGCCTTGGGCCCGGTCGCACGCGAGGAGTGCCGCGGCTTGACTTCGTTGTAGAGGTATTCCACCAGGTTCGGTGTACGGTCGATAAATTCCTGCAGGCTTTCGCTGTTGCTCGCCATGTCGCACCTCTTCTCTATGGCGGCTATGCGTGCCGCCGGAGACGGCCCCACGCCGGGACCGTTCGACCGTGGACCGGACTACGGCCCATTCGATCTCTTCGTTGTCTTATCGTTGGAGATTTCGTCGCGTACCGGTCGGGCGAACGGCCGGGCCGACAATCATGCCCGTGCCCGGCCACTCGTCACCAGTTCTCACATCAGATTGTTGGCTCGACGACCAGGCGCTCGTCGGTGAACCGGCCTTCCTCCAAGACGGCCTTGCCGTCCAACAGCACGGTGCAGTCGGACATGGGGATGTCGATGTGCCCCTTGGTCGCCCGGGTGCCACCGTGCTCGGTGTTGGGGCCGGTGGAGAACAAGAAGTTACCGGCGTACACACGCGCGGCGGCGGTGAGCCGGTTCAACTGCGCATTGACGTGGAAGATGTAGTCTCGGTGGGCATTCGGGTGCAGGCCGAAACCGAGGTGGGAAATGGCATAGGGGTCCATGTCGTCCTCGGACACCTTGTTGCGATCGAGCCAGTGCCTGAACTCGCGCGCGTCCGCGCTGCCCTCGACATTCCGAATGAAGCCGTCGCGAACTTCCAGGCGGATCTCCGACTCCACGACGCGCGCGAACGGCAGAATCCACATATCGCCGGGTTGAATGACAACTGTCCCGTTGGCGCTGCCCTCGTCGGGGCAGTTCGTGATGTGGCCGGCACCCCACATGTCCATTCGGCCCGCCTCCTCGGCAAACCCGTACTGCGACTTGACCTTCAGCTCACCGCGGGTCCAGGTCAGCTCCGTGCCCGCCTGGTTGAGCAGCGTGATCTCACGAGCACCCGACCACAGTTCCGCGGCGTGCAGCACCGCGGGCTTCAGGCCCGGAGGAGACAGCAGTCGCTCCAGTTCCACCGGGCCGTCGATGATGGTCTGGATGCGGACACCGGCATCTCGAAGCGTGCGAGACCAGCTCGCGAAGTTCGGCGCGTGGAATGTGACCACAAGCTGGCACTGTTTGAGCGCACCCAACACACCTTCAGCGCCGGTGATGCCGTCGGCAGCCACGCGACTCGGGTCCGGCAGCGAGCTGAAGCCGAGCTCGAAGGCGAACGCACCGAGCTCTTTGAGGGCATGGGATGCCGCCGCCACATAGTCGCGCGGGGTGTTCAGGTTGGTCAGCAGGGCGACTGTCTCCCCCGGTTTGACCTCGCACTGCTCGAGGTTCTTCTGGAACAGACTTGCCAGCTGGACCTGCTGCATCAGGGACATCTAAATCACGCTTTCTCTTGGTAGAAGGCAGTTTTCACACCGTCACGCCGGGGCGCGACGCATCTGCGGACCCACGGCCGACATCATTTAAATGATGTCTCATATGATTATTCATATATTAGCGTAGCGTTGACGATGAGGTCGCACAAGGGCGATTACCTCAGAACAACGGTCTTGTTGCCATTGAGGAACACACGGTTCTCGACGTGCGCTCGGACGGCCCGCGCGAGCGCGCGGCACTCGGCTTCCCGGCCGCGTGCGACGAGATCCTCAGCGGACATCGAATGATCGACCTGCATCAAATCTTGCTCGATGATCGGCCCTTCATCGAGGTCACCGGTCACGTAGTGTGCGGTCGCGCCGACAAGCTTGACACCTCGGGCGTGGGCCTGGTGGTAGGGACGTGCGCCTTTGAAGCTGGGGAGCATCGAGTGGTGGATGTTGATCGCCCGGCCTTCCAGCTCCTTGCACAAGGTTCCGGACAGGATCTGCATGTAGCGGGCCAACACAACGAGTTCGATCCGTTCGCGCTCTACGAACTCGAGCAGTTCGTCCTCAGCCTGCCGTTTGGTGTCCGGTGTGACCGGAATGTGGGTGAACGGGACGCCGTAATGGTCGGCAAAGGGGCGCAGATCGGGATGGTTGGAGATCACCGCCACCGGCTCGATGTTCAGGTCGTTCACGAAGTTGCGGAACAGCAAATCATTGAGGCAGTGGCCGAACTTACTGACCATGATGGCGACACGTTGCCGCGCCGCAGCGTCCACGAGCCGCCACTGCATCCGCGAGGACACCGCGAGTGGCGTGAACCGCTCCTGTAGTTCGGCGATATCCAACCACCCCCCGGGATCGGCGTGGGCGAACTCCACTCGCATAAAAAAGGTGCCGCTGTCAGGGTCTCCGAACTGCTTGCTCTCGACGATCGTGCAGTTGCGATCGACGAGAAATCCGGAGACGCCGTGCACGATGCCTGGTGCGTCGGGGCAGGACAGGGCGAGAACGCCGCGCTGGGCGTGTTGGTCGGTCATCGGGGCGAATCCTTCGACGTGAGCTGATCCGAACGGTCAGGCGAGAGCCGCGAGCCACTCGCGACGCCAAGCCTCGGTTTTCTCGAGTTCGTTGAATGTGAACACGTGAAAACCCTGCAAGTTGTTGTCGGCCAGGCCGAGATGCGCCGTGAGCCCTTGGATCAAGGGGTTGGGCTTGTACCCACCGGGGAGGAAGAAACGCCAGAACATGCCCTGCTGCTTCTGCAAGAAGCGGGCCGACTGCCCCAGACCCAAACCGGCGGAGATCCGAACCAGTTTCTGACGGTTCACCGCACCCGGAATGCCAACTCGCACAGGCAGTTCCACACCTGACTGCTTCAACGATCGCGCCCATCCGGCAGTTGTCGGCGCCGAGAAGCACAGCTGAGTGATGACCTGGGTCGCGTGCGGCGCCTTACGAGCCAAGGCATCTCCGATGATCTCATCGGCGATATGTCCGTGACCTTCGGGATATCCGCCGATCCCGATCTGATCGAAGGAGTGTCCACGTGTGCGCAATTCCTCGAGCAGAGACAGGGCGTCCGTGAAACGACCTGCGGGTTCGCGCGCATCGCCGCCGACAACGAAGATGCCGCGCACCCCAGCCCCGCTCAGCCGAGCGGCGATATCGTCCAGGTGTTCGCCGTCGCGGACCAGGCGCGCGGCGATATGCGGCGCTACCTCATATCCCTGTTCCGACAGCCGCACCGCGAGGTCCAGCGTTGGACCGAGCCCCTTGGCCTCGGTGGTCGTCACGGTCAGCGACACTCCACGCGGCACGTGGGCGAGGATCTGCTCCTCCGTGCCCTTGAACGGAAGCACCTCGTAACTGATCGTCGCGAGCGCCCGCCCAAGCATGTCACGCGCGGCTTGATCAATCGGGCGTCCTCGCCAGGAAGTCGTTTGGATGTTCAACACAGAGGTCTTCCCTTCCTCGGCTCGGTAGCGACCGGACGCCGACACCTGCCGAAGACAATATTCGTCTTCATATGACTTTACATGTATTAAGGAAGTCTGACCAGGCTTGAAAATGCCGCCCGGCCCGAGCACGTCACTGCCGACTTCGCGCCAAGACACGGTGCGGCACCTCGATGCCGCCCATTCACTCCACCCCGAGGGCCCTCACGCCTGCAGAGAAACGCTCAGGCAATGTCAGCTACGGAGAGCTCCCGCACCCTCTTGGTGGTCTCACCGTCGAGCACAACCAGCAGTTCGGAGTCGGCAAAACCCTGGCGGCGGTACCAGTGGCTGAATGCCGTGGCCGCCGCGATATCCGGAACTTCCAACAGGGAGCAGAAGTCGTATCGGCCGACCGTCATGCATCGTTCGAGGACTTGGATTCCGAGTTCGGCCGCCTTCGCCATCGCAAGCTCGGCCCGCCGGTCCGGTTGATCGAGGCCGGCATGCTGATGCTTTCCAATCATGAAACAGCGCATAAAGTTTCCCTTCCATTGACGAACGACTGCCACCCGCACCGGCACCCCGGGGCTCGATGTTCCGCCGAGCACCTGAAGGTCCACCGTCGATTCCGGGAAGAAGCACGCAGATCGGACTCGGAGTGAGCTGCCCACTCCACCAGTCGGGCGCCAGATCCGGCGCCCCATGAATATGCCTCATGGGATCTCCCACAAGATGCGCACATGCCACGTCACTGACGACGGTTATGTAAACGGCATATCTGGCGTTGCGCGTGCCTCCGCGGCAGCCCCTCACAAACGAAGTCGAGACATGCCTCCGTCCACTGCGAACGTTTCACCGGTCGTCGATCCGGATTGCGGACCGCTGAGGTAGGCCACCGCGGCTGCTACCTCGTCGGGGGTGACGAGTCGCCCATGGGGCTGTCGTGCGCGAAGAGAGTCGAATGTCGCTCGGGGGTCCTCCGATACATCGAGCAACCGCCGCACCCAGGGAGTGTCCACCGTTCCCGGCGCCACCGCATTGACTCGGATTCCATCGGCGAGTAGATCGGCAGCCATCGCACGGGTGAGTGCGTCGACAGCGCCCTTGCTCGCACTGTAGAGAGCCCGTTGCCTGAGTCCGATCGTCGCAGCGACGGAGGTGATATTGACGATGGCGGGAGCCTTCGACCGACGCAGGTGTGGAATGCACGCGCGAGAGGTGCGCACTACCCCGAGTAGGTTTACGTCGAGGATTCGATGCCACTCTTCGAGCGAGTTGTCGAGCACCGTTCCCTGTGCACCGATACCGGCGCAGTTGACCAAGATGTCTACCCGGCCAGCGACCGCGACGAACTGCTCCACTGCACCGATGACGTCATCATCGGATGTGACGTCCGCGGCGATACCGACGATCCCGTCCGATGGCGATGCTTCGACGCGGTCCAGAGCGGCTACTCGGGCACCGCGACGGCACAACATGAGTGCGATCGCCTGCCCGATTCCAGATGCTCCGCCAGTGACAATAGCGGCCTGTCCGGCGAATTCTCGCGGCTCATCCATGGTCGACGAACTTCTGCCGCTGACGACCGAGACCGTCGATCTCCATCTCGACGATGTCTCCGTCACGCAGATACGGAAAGCGGCCGGACAGCGCAACACCCTCCGGTGTCCCCGTCAAGATAAGGTCACCCGGATCGAGCTGCATGTACTGGCTCAGATGCCACACGATGTACTCGGCGCTGAAGAGCATGTCCGCTGTTGTCGAGTCCTGCCGCGCATCATCGTTGACCCAACTTCGCAGTCGTAACGGTGAGCTGGCGATCTCATCAGGGGTTACGAGCCACGGTCCGGTCGGCGTGAAGCCCGGCGAGGCTTTGCCTTTACTCCATTGACCGCCCGACTCTTCGAGCTGGAACCGACGCTCTGAAACGTCATTGACAAGCACGAAACCGGCTATATGACCTCGACTGTCGGAGGCCGACTCCAGGTACAAGGCCTGCGCTCCGATGACGATGCCCAACTCGACTTCCCAGTCGGTTTTCACGCTGCCCTTTGGAATGGTCACATCATCGTGGGGGCCGATAACGGTGTTCGAAGGCTTAAGAAAGATCACCGGAGTCTTGGGCGGCGCGGAGTCCGACTCAGCGGCATGTGCCGCGTAGTTCATGCCGATGCAGATAACAGAACCCGGTCGAGCAATGGGCGAGCCGATTCGTAATTCCGGAGAAAGGTAGATTTCGGGCAAGAGGCGCGATTCCAATGCTTCCCGCGCCTGCTCTATACCACCGCTGCGGAGAAATGCCGTGTCGATGTCCGATGCGATCGGTTCGAGTGAGTATGTCCGATCAGCGACCTTGACATACGGTTCCTCGTGCCCGGCAGCGCCTGCCCTGAAGAACTTCATCGTGGTTGTTGAGCCTTCCTCGATCTATACTAATAAGTTGTGCGTCCGCCGGAGAGGTCGAAAACAGCACCGGTCGTGAAAGAGTTTTCCGGTCTGACCATCCAAAGAATCATGTCGGCTGCCTCTTCGACACGGAGAAATCGTCGCCGCGGGATCCGCTCGAGCATATAGGTAACTTGAGAAGCATCGAACTGCTCGAGAATTCTGGTTTGCGCGGTCGCTGGTGTGACTGCATTGACCGCAATATCGAGTGTCGCAACCTCTTTCGCCAGCGATTTCGTCAGTGCAATTACGCCGGCCTTCGCGGCAGAGTACGCGGCCGCGTTCGGATTGCCCTCTTTCCCGGCCACCGAGGATACGTTCACAACCCGCCCATATCCACGCCCGATCATTTGCGGCACAACGGCTTTCAAGCAGTGGAAAACACCGTCCAGGTCGATGGCCATGATCTCGCGCCAATCGTTCAGTGGGTAGTCGACCAATGGCATGGTCGGTCCGGCGATGCCTGCGTTGTTGACAAGAATCTGGGCATCTCCGTGCTGACGCCGAGCAAGCTCCTGGGCAGCCATTACCTGGTCGAACTCGCGCTGATCGACAACCATCCCGGTCACTCCACGCGCCCCATCAAGTTTCTCGAGCGCCGACACCGCGCCTGGCAGCAGGTCAGCGTCACGATCCCAGATAGTTACTCGCACTCCCGCTCTCGCCAGCCGCTCCGCTACAGCGAAGCCAATTCCCTGAGCAGCACCGGTGACAATCGCGTGCTGGTCCTCGAATTCGGTCACTTTCACGGTTCTCCTGAAATCTATGCTCACTCGACCCGGTCGCGAGCGCCATAGCGCACGCGCGAGTCGGCATCAGCACGAGATATTGACGACATGTGCAGCAACGTGCGTCTCCGACTCATTGAGCCAACCCTTCGAAGCAGCGTAAGCGAGCATCTCTTCGAGTTTCCTACGGCGCATGTCATCGTGCGACGTCCCGAGTTCGTCATGCAGGAAATCAAGGTGTACCCAGGCGTGATCGGATCTTTCATGGACAGTTACCTCTCCACTCCGTCCGAGCAACTCCACAAATCGAGAATGCGAAAGACCACCGGCATCGATATGGAAGCTGGTGAAGTCGTCTGCGTCGGCAATACTGAAACCATCAGGTTGGATGACAACGATCACGGTTGAAACCTCGGGTGTACGAACAACTGGTGTAGAGCGGGTCCGGCAGGGGCAGGCCAACGACATGGCGAGCTACGGCGCCAGATTGCGAAACCGCGAGCGGTGGAAGACGAGCGAGGAGGTCGTGGCAGAAGTTGTCAGCGCCTCGATTCTCATCAGCACAATCCCGTGGTCACCTGCTGCGAGGACCGAGTCGACCGAGCACAGCATCCAGGCGGCCGCACCTTCCACGAAGACGGCGCCGTCACTGACATGAAGCTCCAGTCCTTTGAACCGGTCCCCATCCTTCGATGCCATCTGCTGCGCCAGCGAATCCTGAGCCTCTGCGAGGACCGACACGCCCAGCCGGGGTACTTTTGCGAGTCGCGGCCAAGTTGTGCTCGACCATTGCACACAGAACGCAACGAGCGGAGGCTCGATCGAGACGGCTACGAAACTCGAAGCCACCATCCCCGCGGCCTCGGGCCCGTTATCCCCCTCGACCATAGCGCAAATACTTACCACGCCGGACGGATAGCAGCCGAACGCCTCTCGGAGTACACCTGATGAGAGGTGCCTGCCAGCATGCTGCCACTGATGTGCGGCTTTGAAAGTCGCAGGACCGGAACCCGTCATGTCGGGACTCCTTCTATCTCTTTCTTCAGATCGTCGAGACATGTTGCCCCGCACTAGAATCGGAAACAACTTCCGGGTCGTCATCGACCCGGTCTCGCCAGGTCAGCGTCCGTTGACATCCTTCTCATGTTGAGTTCGAGCACTGGCAACTGCGTTGGCATACTGCGCGGCGTAGTCGCCCATCTGATCGCGCACGCTGTCCCAACGCTCGATGCGGCGGGACAGCTGCCGCTGGAAATGGGGCATGACATAGTGGGCAAACAACTCATACGAGCGCTTCGTGGCCATGCTATTGGCCATCTCGCTCGCCAGGATAAGGAACGTGCCGAACCCGCCGGACCGCTCTTGGAGACGCTCGATGAGTTCGATTGCGTCATCAGGGGTTCCGATCACCCCCACTCCGGAGTCTCGAACGATGTCGGCCAGCGTAGTGTCCTCGTTGATGGTGAGATTCTTTGTCATCGAATCGAATGCCGCCTTGTCACGGAAGAAGTACTCACCCCACTTGTCGATACCGTATTGAACGTCGCGGTCGGCCTGCTCTCGAGTCTCGGCCAGATGCATGGGTGCTACCATGCGCCACGCAGAGCGCGGGGCGGGAGTAACGTCGAATTCACGAGCGCGGTCCTGCAGGATCTCCCAGTGCTCGGCAAGAACCGCCAGCGAACCCGGAGTACTCGCCGCGATCGACAGCAGCGGGAAGCCATGTCTGCCTGCGAGGCGTGGTCCGGACGGTGAAACCATTGCGGCAACTACGATTTCGGGACGAGGGCGCTGGAATGGGCGAAGGTTCAGCCGCGCATCCACCATCTTGAACCACCCCGTGTCGATGGTGAGAGGCTCGTCGGAGGTCAGCAGATGCAGAATTGCTTCCGTGGCCTCCTCGAGGCGCGCGCGGATGCAGCCGTAATCGATACCGAACAGCGCGGTGTCGGACGGCAGTGAGCCGGGGCCGAGGCCGAGGATCACACGCCCCTGTGTGATGTGGTCCAGGAGGACGATCCGCTCAGCGGTATTGAACGGATGGTGGTACACCGCCGAGACGACACCGGTGCCGAGTTTGATTCGCTTCGTGCGTTCGGCTGCGGCGGCGATCATGATTTCAGGCGACCCGATCGTCTCGTAGCCACCGGAATGGTGCTCACCGAAGTAAGCCTCATCGAAGCCGAGTTCATCGAGATGGACAACCAGCTCGAGGTCCCTGCGTAGATCCAGGGTCGGGTTTCCGTGCACGGGGTGAAAAGGTGCGAGGAACATTCCGAACTTCATGCTCGACGAGAGAGTTTCAACTGTCTCGGTTTTTTTCAGAGTCGACATTTATTATCTCCAGTTTTATTGAGCCGTCGGGTGCCGATCGAATAAGGAGCGATCACGGAAACAGCATCCGACTCATCGCAGAATAAAGTGGTGAAGTCCTGTCTCCGACAGCCTGCACCGTGCCGAGGTGGTCGGTATCCGGAAGCACCACAACCTCAGGGCGAGCACCTATTTCACTCAGAGCGCGAACAAGAGCGTCGGCCTGGTTCTTGAAAAAGACCGGACTCTGGCCCACCCGCTGGACCTCCGGGAGGCCATGCGCGACGACAACCCGCCCGGGAACAGTTCGAATATCACGTACAACGCTCGCCTCGGCCGGCCGCTCGGTTTGGTCGGGGTACGCTGGGTCGACTACAGAGAAATCGTATCCACCACTGATGAGCCCGGCCCCTTTGATCAGACCGGATGGCAACCCCTGGGCTTCGAGCCAGCTGGGATTGAAGCTCAGCAGCGCTGAAATATTGGCCCCGGCCGAGTGCCCGGCGACGTATATCTTGTCTGGGCTTCCACCGTAATCAGCTACATTGTTGTAGACCCATTTCAAAGCCAAGGCGCCGTCTTCGACATTGTCCGGATATCCGTGATCCGGCTCGAATCGGTAACCAACGCTCACAAAGACTGCTCCGCGGTCCAGTAGCGGCTCGCCAAGATATCCATAATGAGACGGATGACCTTCTCGGAACCCTCCGCCATGGAAGAAGACAAGGACAGGAGCGTCCGAGCGGCCGGGGGCGGAAAAGATGTCGAGATTCTGAAAAGGGTCCTCGCCGTACATGACACCCATGGCAGATTCGACACGGGAGCTGAGATCGAGCGTCTGCTTATGCGAATTGATATAAAATGAACGCCAATCAGGCTCGTACCGTTCCGGAAATCGGAAAGTCGTATAGACGCTGGGATCACATTTTCTCGGTATTGCATTGCCTCGTGACGCCCCACCGAGCGCTCGCGCTCCGTCGATTCCGTATTTTCCGGGGGCGATGACACCATTGGGATCGATCGCCCGCTTGATCGCCGAAGTCAAACGACCGAACTCCGGCAACCGCGCACCCGCCCGCTCCTGCCAATCCGTCGGAGTACGCCCGATCGGAACCCCGATCTCGTCATACGCCGCCACCAACGCCGCATAACACTCCGCCATCCGCCGACACTCATCGGCATCACCCCGATCGAACATGATGATATGCAACCCCCGCGCCGCACGCGGACCACACACGAACTCCACCATGTAATCGAACCCATACTCCGCCAACACCCGCCGCGACACCCGCTGCTGCCGCTCAGCCAACTCCCCCACCATCGCCGTCGCCGGCAAAAACCACGTCGCACCCCCACCACGCCAATCCAACAAACCCAACTCCGACTCCGTCGGCTCACCACTGAACGTATCCAGATGAATCCGCAACAGAGCCGACTTCTCGATCTCCTCATGCGCGATATAACGCGCCTTCCCCGACCCCTCGAAATGCGCCCGAATCCGCTCGATCACCGGATCCAACGCCTCGAAACTCGGACCATACAACGCACCCGACACCGTCCACGCCCCCACCCCATGAGCGACCTGCAACTCCCGACGCACCTCATCCGGCAACGGAATCACCCCACCAGTCCGCTCATACGGATACGACTCCTGCGTACCGATCCCATACAGATCACTGGTCACCTTCATCAACGTCGGCACCGTACCCGCCAACTTCAACGGCCGCACCAACTCGATGATCTCCGCCAAATCCCCATCATCAGGAAACGTGAACGCAAACGACCGAATCACCGGAGGCCGCGGCATCAACCAAATCGCCGCCTGCGTCACAATCCCAAAATTCGACTGCGAAAACAAACCATCCAACAACGGCCCGAACCCCGACTTGTTCAAAAACCGCATCCCCGACCCACTCAACGACCCATCACCCGGATAAAAAACCTCCCCATCCGGCAACACCACCTCCATACCACACAACATCCCAAAATGATCAAAATACGGCGTATACCCCGCACCCCGATCCAACGCATTCCCCAACACACCACCATCCGGCGGACCAGACGTCGCACTCACCATCAACCCATCCCCCCGAGCCGCCAACTCCGCCCGCAACTGCCGAAACGTCACCCCCGGCTCCACCACCGCATACCCCAACCGCTCATCCACCTCCAACACCCGATTCATCCGCCTCCCCAAATCCACCACCACCTGACCACCACGAACCGGCGAATACTCCCCCATCCCCAAATTATGCCCCGTACTCGTCGGCCACAACGACACACCATGAACATTCGCCAACCCCACCAACACCCGAACATCAGCAGTCGAACCCGGAAAAACAACACCCGAAGGCAAACAATCCCCACCCGGCAAACGATTGAACCCATACCCCGCCAACACCCCCGACGACGTATCCACCACACCATCACCCAAAGCCGCCCGAACAGCAGCAAAAAATGAATCGGACATCGGCTCGAATGTTCCTTTCTAAATCTGCTAATTTCGCCTTTTTTGGGCAGGCGAGACCCAGGGGCCGGTCTTGATTGCCCTATGACCACCGGAACCGGACGCTTCTTTTTCACCGAATGCGCCGAACGAAATATCAAAACGATGCATGAAAATACGCCTTGGTGACATTGCTTCGGCCTGCGTCGATGACATCGCGCGCATTCGATGAAATCAGATCATTGCCTCGATAATTTCGGGAGGCTGCCACTGGGAGGCATTCGTCGACAGTTGATAGATACGCTCCGAAGGAATGAAGGGCATCGAGAGATTGCGCATGAGAATGCCAAATCGACCCGACTGCTGGCTTGCCTGCCGGATTCCTTCCGCGATTTGCGCCAACTCGCTGACGCGCGGTTGGCGTTGCTCGTCGTAGCGCGCAAGCGCTCCAGTCACGTCCTCGGGGGTTTTCCCGAGTTCGGCCGCGAGCACCGCGGCATCCTCGAGCGCTGTACACCCCCCTTGCCCCAGGTGGGGTGTCATCCCGTGCCCCGCATCGCCCACGAGAACAACGCGATCATGCACCAGACTCGATGGAACGGTCGGCAACGCAAATATGTCGTGATGCAACACAATGTCGCTGGACTCGATCAACTCGGGTATCGGGCGGTGCCAGTTCTCGTATCTGGCGAGCACGGTAGCCCGTTCGTCGGCATACCGGACGCCAGGAGGCGTCGCGGCCGAGGCATACCAGTAGATGTTCCCATTCGTCAGCGGAACGTAGCCGAACTCCGCTCCCGCACCGAATGTCTGAACGATCCTGTGGCCTTCCCCCTTCAGCATGGGCGAGATCCCGCGCCAGGCCGTAGAACCGGTGTAGGCAGCTCTCGGCAGATCCGGCCAATACTGCGCGCGAAGGCCGCTGTCGATCCCATCTCCCGCGATAACAACGTCCGCGTCGTCGGCCTCCACAGCATCCCGACTACGGACGATCCAATGCCCATCCGGCCCCTTCTCCGCCGAGACGACCGAAACTCCGAGACGGATCGAATCCTCTGGAAGCGCAGACCTCAGTAGCTCATGCAAGTCTGCGCGATGAAACCCGACAACCGCGCCGCCCCAGAGCCTTCTGACGGTCGGCGCGTCAACTCTGCTCAGCCATCGGCCGCCAGGGGTGCGAATCCCGTGGCCCAGGTCCAGCTCCGGAAGGGCGCGGACCTGCTTCTCGAGGCCCAGCGCGCCGATTGCGCGCATGGCGTTCGGGTACATGCTGATACCAGCGCCCCCGGGGGTGATCTCGGGTGATCGTTCGAGCACGGTCACTCGCCAACCTGCGCGGCGCAATCCCACCGCAGATCCCAGGCCTCCGATACCAGCACCAACGATGACCGCATGCGGGTGAGCACTCAAGGCTATCTCCTGCGTGACGAAAAAAATGATCCACGAGATACTTGGATCTGTATCCAGTATCCCGACGGTATGTGACTTACCTTAAGTCGTCAAGAGCACGCGTTGACTATTCCGCGGCTAACGACTACCAACCCCCAGGGCCCGATGCCGAGAAGCCGCCGGGTCGGGTAGCCGACCGATCCGCAGGTCGAAGGCGGCCCCGGATTCGCCCCCACTTCCGCCGCGTCACGGGAGGCTATCCGGCAGCATCTAGGCCGACCCATACCCTGCAGCCATCGCGGCCGCACACCGAATCCCATAGCCCCACTTGACTTCTCAGTCTTCATCCACCGCTTTTCATCGTATCTGGACATCCGGCGACGAAGGGGCACATCGGTTTCGAAGCGCACGCCGACTGTCGAGGGAAGCCGTGTTCCAATGGCACGGCAAGGCTTTGAATAAGGACCGACGACGTAGTCCATCGAACTCCCGTTCGACATACATCGAAATAGCGTAGGTATTACGGTAGTTACTATTCGAACATATGACGGCAGGTGACAGGGCTACTTCTGGCCGTTATCCACCAGTGCGAGGTAGGTGCGCACGGTGTGTGTTCGGCGCGTCCTCATGGTTGGTATCGGAGAGACGGGACCCCCAGATTGCGGCCGGCACCGAAAGCGCGGTACGGGCTGGGCAGACATTCATCCACGTCACGTCGGCGACACGGCACAATTTCCAGCGTTTCCGCTCATCCATCAAAGACCGCCACGGCCGTCCACATCCACCCCGCTAGGCGAGAAACAAACCTCGAACAGACACCTTGCACTGCACACACCGGCGACTCTATGGTCATACCACACCGATGTCGTACCGCAGCTTGGAGTTGAGCAATGGACACACGCGAGGAACCGATTCGAGTGATGTTGGCGAAGATCGGCCTGGACGGGCACGACCGTGGGGTGAAGGTGGTGGCCCGAACACTGCGTGATGCCGGTATGGAAGTGATCTACACCGGATTACACCGCAGCCCGGAGCAAGTTCTCGAGGCCGCCATCCAGGAGGATGTGGACGTACTCGGGGTCAGCCTCTTGTCGGGTGCGCACATGCCGATTTTCACGCGGATCTTTCACCTGATCGACGAATTACCGGACCGACCGCGATTCGCCATCGTCGCGGGAGGCGTTATGCCGGATGAGGATGTGGACGAACTCAAGAAGATGGGCGTCGCAGAGGTTCTGGGTCAGGACACCACGCCGGAGACGATCGTGTCGCGAATCCTGGAGCTCGCCACATCGGTTAGCGAGGAAGCGTGATGGAGCAGTGGAGCTGGCCGCCGCAGTACGACGAGTCGTACCGGCCGGAACCAGGGCAGCAATACTGGTTCCCGAGACGGGAGACGATGCCCGCGGCCCAGCGAGATGCCGCGATCCTGGCACGGATTCAGGAAGTCATGGCATATGCGTGGGAAAACGCACCCTTCTATCGCCGTAAGTGGGATGAAGCCGGGATCCATCCCTCGTCGATACGGAGCCTGTCGGATTTCGAAAAGGTTCCGGTAGTTCACAAGGATGAATTGCGCACAGATCAGGCTGTGAACCAACCGTTCGGCAGCTATTTGGCGGTGCCGGTCTCCGAGGTCAAGCACATCAACGGCACCTCCGGCACCACAGGGCGGCCGACGGTGTTCGGAATCAACGAACGTGATTGGCGCAGCGTCGCCAACGCGCACGCGCGGGTCATGTGGGGTATGGGAATACGCCCGGACGATACGGTCCTGATCGCCTCACCACTGAGCCTCTATTGGGGTTCGTGGGGTGCGTATGTCGGTGCAGAGCGGCTCGGCGCACGAGTGTTCCCGTTCGGCGCCGGGACACCCGGGCAGACCGCACGCACTGTCAGCTGGATGCAGCAGATGGGCGCCACCGTCTTCTATGGAACGCCTTCTTACGCACTGCATCTGGCCGAGGTGGCTGCGGACGAAGGAGTGGATCCAGCATCGCTCGGATTGCGCAAGTTGGTCTTCTCTGGCGAACCCGGGGCGAGTGTGGCATCAATTCGTTCGCGAATCACGGCGGCATTCGGCGCAGAGGTCTACGACTCGGGAAGTATGGCCGAGGTCAGTCCGTGGATGCATCTCGGCGCCGCGAGCAACGAGCCGGGCGTCCTTTGCTGGCAGGACTTGGTTTATACCGAGGTATGCGATCCCGTCGGTTACCACCGGGTCGAGTATGGACAGGAGGGGACCCCGGTTTACACCACTCTGGAACGGACGAGCCAGCCCATGATCAGGCTCCTCTCGGGTGATCTGACCCGCTGGGAGGCACCATCGGCCGGCCCCGGACGCACCTATCCGTTCCTCCCGCGCGGCATCTACGGGCGGATCGATGACATGTTCACCGTTCGCGGAGAAAACGTCTACCCGGGTGCGATCGATGACATCGTGATGGCGGCACCGGGCTACGGCGGCGAGCACCGGATTGTGATCAGTCGGCAGACCACGATGGATGTTCTCGCCGTGCAGGTCGAGTACAAGGATGTGCCGGAATCGGCCTTGGATGCCTGGGCAGGAGAGATCGGCCGACGTCTGCGCAAGGTCCTCGGAGTAGGCGCGACGGTCGTCCCCGTCCCGCTGTTGACCTTTGATCGAACGGAATTCAAGGCCCGTCGTGTCATCGATGACAGGGACCTGTTCCGAGAGCTCGGAGCCCTGCCATGAGCGGACCGGCAGCAAGCATCGACGCGGTGTTGGCAGGCGAGCACGCGGCCATCGCACGAATGCTGACCTTTGTCGAACGCCGAGCTGACGGCGTAGACGAAGCACTGGCGAAAATGCATCAACATACCGGCCGTGCCCACGTGCTCGGCCTGACCGGCCCTCCGGGCAGCGGCAAGAGCACACTCGTCACGGCACTGGCCCGCCACTACCGCGGTAAGGGACTCAGCGTGGGCGTGCTGGCCGTGGACCCATCCAGTGTATTCACTGGTGGGGCGATTCTCGGTGACCGGATCCGGATGAGCGAATTGGCCGGCGACCCCGGCGTTTTCATCCGCTCGATCGCCACACGGGGTGCGCTGGGAGGTCTGTCACGTGCTTGTTTGGACGCGGTTGCGGTGCTGGATGCGGCTGGTAAGGACATCGTCATCCTCGAGACCGTCGGCGTCGGGCAAGCGGAAGTAGATGTCATCAGTGCAGTCCAGACCGTGGCGGTCGTCAGTGTGCCGGGACTCGGTGACGATGTGCAGGCTATCAAGGCGGGCTTGCTGGAGATCGCCGACGTGCATGTGGTCAACAAGGCGGATCGCGAGGGTTCGAACCGCACTATCGCAGAGCTGCGCGACATGCTTCGAATGTCGCATCCTGGTCCGGGTCGATGGAATGTGCCGGTAGGCCGGACTGTCGCCACGACCGGAGACGGAGTCGCCGAACTGGCGGGACTGTTCACCGACCATCTGACATGGATCACGAACAACGGCGAACGCGAGCGCCGGGCACGCAACAACACCGCAACGCGTATCCGGTGGGTCGCCGAACAGCTTGTAGTCGACAGGTTGAGACCCGGCTCCACCGAATTCGAGCACGCGATCGACGCGGTTACTGCCCGCCATGAGGATCCGCTGTCGGCTGCCAAAGCACTGATCGCCCGGTTGTGAGCGATACCCAGGAGGATTTCTATGACCAGCGAGAATTTCCAGCTTTCGACTGATGCTCTGGTCGGGTCAGTCACCGACGACCTCCAGAACTGGGAAAGCGTGGAACTGGCAGCGTTCCTGGAGCGCCAGCCAGAATCGAGGGAACACTATCGTTCCGGCAGCGGTCTGCCGATCGAGCGTATCTACACACCAGCCGACCTTCCTGCCGACTGGCGCGACATCGGACTGCCGGGTCGATACCCGTTTACTCGTGGCCCGTATCCCACCATGTACCGCGGGCGCACCTGGACGATGCGTCAGATTGCCGGCTTCGGCCAGGCGGAGGAGACCAACCAGCGTTTCCGCTACCTGATCGCACAGGGCCAGACCGGTTTATCGATCGATTTCGACATGCCCACCTTGATGGGCTTGGACAGTGACGACCCGATGAGCCTCGGAGAGGTAGGCCGTGAGGGCGTTGCGATCGACACCCTGCGCGATATGGAAGCTCTTTTCGATGGGATAGACCTGGAGCAGATCAGTGTTTCGATGACGATCAACCCGTCGGCGTGGATCCTGCTCGCGATGTATGTCGCCGTGGCCGAACAACGTGGATATGACCTCAACAAGCTCTCCGGCACGATTCAGAACGACATTCTGAAGGAGTACATCGCGCAGAAGGAGTGGATCTTCCCAGTCGCCCCGAGTATGCGCATCGTACGGGACACGATCAGCTATTGCGCCGAGCATATGGCCCGATACAACCCGATCAATATCAGCGGCTATCACATCAGTGAAGCAGGTGCGAACGCACAGCAGGAAATCGCTTTCACCATGGCAATCACCGAAGCTTACGTCGAAGATGTCGTTGCCACCGGCCTGGACGTCGATGCTTTCGCACCCCGCCTGTCGTTCTTCTTCGTCAGCCAGGCGGACCTGTTCGAGGAGGTCGCCAAGTTCCGAGCGGTGCGACGGTTCTACGCGCGCATGATGAAGGAGAAGTTCGGCGCGACGAAGCCCGAGTCGATGCGGTTGCGATTCCATGCGCAGACCGCGGCGGCCACCCTCACCAAACCACAACCGATGAACAACATCATCCGCACGGCGCTGCAAGCGCTGGCCGCCGTGCTGGGGGGAGCTCAATCCCTGCACACCAACGGTCTGGACGAGGCGTACACCATTCCCAGTGAGCAGGCCATGAAGATCGCACTGCGCACGCAGCAGATCATCGCTGACGAAACCGGTGTACCGAACGTGATAGATCCCCTTGGTGGCTCCTACTATGTCGAGCACCTCACCAACGAGCTCGAGCGCGGCATCTCCGACTACCTCGACAAGATCAAAGAGCTCGGCGGCGTGGTCGCCGCGATCGAGCAGGGCTTCTTCCAACGCGAAATCTCAGACAGCGCCTATGACTACGCGCGCCGCAAGGCGAGTGGCGACCGGCCGGTCATCGGTATCAATAAGCAGGTCGACGAGGGGTCGGGCGAACGAATCGAAACCCACAAACTCGATCCGGAGTCGGAAACCCGCCAGATCACCCGCCTGCATCAGATTCGCCGAGATCGTGATCCACAGCAAGCCGAAACAGCAATGCAGCAGCTGCTGGATGTGGCCGCCGATCCCACCGCCAACCTGATGCCCGCGACGATCGCAGCCGTCCGAGCCCACCTGTCGATGGGCGAGATCACCGGTGCACTCCGTGGCGTCTTCGGCACATACACCGAAACCCCCGTCTTCTGAAATGCCGCATCCAGCTACCACTGCTCGACGGTTCCGACCTGCACAACGATGGTGAGCCTCATGAAAAAGACCGAATGCCGTCACGCGTCGATGAAACAACGCCGCGATCGGCGCGGCGATCTCCAGCCGCTCGTTGCCCGACGAGATCGAATTCATCCTCAACGATCTCCAGGACGGTGTCGCTCGACCTCGCCGAGGCAGTCGGGCCGGATCGGCGATTGCATCGGATCCTCCGAGACCATCCCTGCCCGCCACTCGCGCCCGGATTCGCCGTACTCGGCGGTCCCAGCGAAAGCGCGGGACTGCTCGAGTTGGCGAGAGCAATCGCAATCCGAGCGGTCAATTCAGCTCGAGCAGACACCGCCACCTACCTAGAGCTGCTGGTCGAGGTCCTTCTTACCCTGGCATTTCACGCTGAAGAGCACGAACGCACCCAGATGCCCATGGGTATGCGCTCGGGCGTCGATGTGGTACGACCAGATAAGAGGTCAGCTTGACATCGCCCTTCGGACCCTGATTACCTGAACCGGCCGCGCTGGAGTTGCCGAGCCACGGCGCTGCGCGGCTGGACGCAACCCAACAGGAGCAGGAAATGTCGATCACCGAAGCTGTCCAGTGAGCACGCCTGCCGGATGGGAGCCGGTACGACGGGTACGCACCCATGAGCAAGTGCTCGACCAGATTCAGCAAAAGATCTTCGACGGCACACTGCGCGCCGGTGAGAAGCTGCCCAGCGAGCGAGAACTCGTCATGATGCTCGGTGTTAGCAGGACCAGCGTGCGCGAAGCGCTGCGCGCTCTGGAGGTCATGGGCATCATCGAGTCCCGGACCGGGTCTGGCCAGAGTGCGGGCTCGATCGTGACCGACAAGTCGACCCCCGCGCTGACCAACCTGCTCCGCCTGCACCTCGCACTCGCCAACATCAAGCTCGCAGACTTGGTCGAAACGCGAGTGCAACTCGAGCGCAGTGCCGCGAGCGCCGCCGCAGCGGTGCGGACCGAAGAAGATATCGACAGACTGAGCCGTCTCGTGGAGTCGATGCGCACCGCCAACTCCGGTTACCCCGAGTTCAATGAACTCGACACCGAGTTCCATGTGACGATCGCGCGGGTTTCCGGCAATGCTCTGGCCGCCGATCTCATGCAAGTCCTGCGTGGAGCCGTCGAACGCGAGATGGCCGAGGCCTTCGCGAAATTCGACGACTGGCGCGCGGTTGCGAATGCGCTCGTCGACGAACACGAAGCGATTCTTCGCGCTATCAAGAGAGGCGATAGCGAAGCAGCCGCCGACTTGGTAGCCGCCCATATCATCGGCTTCTACCAAGACAGAATCGCCAACCCGTCCTAGAACGTGGCCGCCCGTGCTAGCCCGAAATGGTCAGCATCTCGGGCGGCGCCACGAGTTTGCCGCGGATCTCGTCGGCAGTCGACAGCAGCAAGTCGACCAAGACTCGAACGCTACGGCTGGGATTGCGGTTTTCCGGAAGCGTCAGCCCCACGGTGCTGGTGAAATTCGGTAACTCGACCGGCAGGATCTGTATCGCCGAATCGCTGTCCGCCGTGAGGAACGGCAGGGCTGCAACCGCATCTGAAGATGCCAATAGATTACGCAGGGTCAGGATCGACGTGCACTCGATACGGTTCGCCGGCAATGGGAATCCGCGAGAGACGAAGAGAAGCTCCAGCTCGCTACGCAACATCGTCTGATCAAGGGGAATGATCCAGGGATAGTCGTAGAGGTTCTCGAAGACCAGATCGTCGAGCTCGAACAGAGGATGACCTTTACGAGCGACTGCCCGAACCGGCTCGGGGTACAACCCCAACTGCCGCAACCCGTCCGGGGCCAAATCTGCCGTGATACGACCGACAGCGAGATCGACTTCGCCTGACAGGAGTGCCGATCGCATATGGTCGGGCGTCATTTCCTGAACGACGACCGTGATGCCCGGATGCTTCTCCTTCAATGCGTGAATCGCGTTCGGCAGCAACACATTCGCACCTGCCAAGTGAGTTCCCACCGTCACGCGTCCGGTCGTCGCGTCAGCCAATTCATGCAGATGCTGATCGGCCTGCCGCACATGCGAAAGTATGGCTCGCCCGTGCTCGAGGAATAGTTCGCCGAATACTGTCGGAGACATCCCGCGCGGTCCACGGTGGAATAGTTCGACACCGAGG
The DNA here is from genome assembly GCF_054065835.1 of Nocardia citri. Lineage (NCBI taxonomy): Bacteria > Bacillati > Actinomycetota > Actinomycetes > Mycobacteriales > Nocardiaceae > Nocardia > Nocardia citri. The sequence goes on along the minus strand of NZ_JBSUQM010000002.1, from coordinate 173,356 downwards.
ACCCCTTCGAGGTCACGCAGCCCGCGGGTGACCACAGGCTGAGTGACGTGCAGCGCCTCCGCGGCGCGGATGACGCTCCCATGATCGGCAATCGTTACTGCTAGAACAATTTGCCGAAGCTTCAGCCGTTCGATCAACATAGCCCTACCTGTATACCTGTGAGATCACGCAGTAGACCCGCCCCGCTCGTTACGAACCGGCTTGAAATTTGCGTCAACCTAAAAGAAATCGCCGGCGAATTGTGTGCCCAGCCGCTGTGAGCCCGAGGAACCGCTCTTGCAAGGAATGAGCGTCCGCGACGGCCTGTCACCAAATACGACAAGAAATTAGCCCCTACGCCGACGATCGTCGACAATAAGCTATTCTGGCAACGGCCGTGAGAGGGCACGCTGACAGCCGTACTTACGACCAGGTCATCCAGCCCGCGAACACCACCGGAGCTGTGCCGGGCAGAAATCGACTCCAAGTACAGACAATTCGATATGAGACTCCTGTTCCGCTCCCTGTAGTACCCGCCGAAGCAAGGCTCGGCCGCGACGCAGTCGGGTTCCGCACTGCACTTCGCAGCACGACCCAGCGCGTCAGATTGACGGTCGACAGTGAAGCACTAGAAGTCAGGATACAGGATACAATCGATTTAGGAGGGTAGATCGGAACAGACTCGAAGTTGGTCGGTTTGCGTCGCAGCGCACAGCACTGATGGCAGAGGCCGCCCCAGCCACGGGCCGGCCTCTGCCATCAGTCCAGATGCGTCACTGGCGACCGATGTGCCTATACACTCCAGGACGGCGTCGCCTGAGCCAAAGCGCTGCGACAATTCCAACCAGGACGGTTCCATAAAGCGCAACGTACGTCGCGTATTCCGCGACGCTGCCAGCACTCATCAGTACGTCGAAATTTGCCGTGGCGAGGTAGACCGCACCAAGAAAGCCGAGTATTGCCAGCATCGGTGCGATGGAGCGATGCCAGATGGTCGTGTCCTCTGGACGCGTTCTCGCCATGAAAAGCAGAATCGCAACGCCGGTCAGCAACAAGAGGAGGAGCAACGCATACCCGGCAACTGCCGATGCTTTCGGGTACAGAGTCATCGGGTCACCGCCGAATACCGTCAGGAGGGTATAACCGATCAAGATCGCGAGGCTGGTGACCGCGGACGCCTGCGCGGGCGAACCGTGCTTCGGGTGAACTCGCCCCAGACGAGCCGGCAGAATCTTGTCGACACCGAGATTGAACACGTATCGCGCCAGGACATTGTGCACAGCCAGAATTGAAGCGATCAAACTCGTGCACAACAACACTGATGCGATGTCGACCGCGACAGTGCCAAGGAACTGCCGCACGGTGGTGAAGAAAGAACCAGCCGGATCGGCGGCGGTCGCGGCGACAGCGTTGTCCTCGCCCAGGGCCGAGACGATCATCCAAGTCGTGCCAGCGTAGATGAGGGCAACGACACCGACGAACAGGTAGGTCGCGCGAGGTATGACCTTGTCGGGATTGCGAACCTCATCCCGAAAGATGACGGTTGCCTCGAAGCCGCCCATACACATCACCGCGAAAAGCAGCGCGATGCCGGGCGAGCCCGATACGATGCTGGCCGGGAGGAACGAGTCAGCGTGGATTCCGGCGGATCCACCCTTGAACATGACGACCGAGTCATAGACCACGATCATGACGACCTCGGCAGCCAGAAGCGTCGACAAGACCTTGGCCGACAAATCGAGATTAAAGTGTCCGAGCACACCGATAGCGGCTTGGATAACTATCGCCCAGACCCACCCCGGAACAACAGGTCCTCCTAATACGTTCGCAACCAGGTTTCCGACCGCGGGTCCGACAAAAATGTAGGTCGCGACAATCGCCGTGTAGTAACAGATGAGAGCAAGAAGCGATGCACCGAGACCGATCGGCCGACCGAGGCCGAGGGTGACGAACGAATAGAAACCACCAGGATTCTGAACGTGGCGCGCCATTTTGACGAATCCGGCCGCGAAGACAGCGACGACGACACCGGCGGCTAGATACGCAACCGGTGCCCCGACCCCATTTCCATAGCCGATTACCAGAGGGGCGAAGCCGACCACGAGTGCTAGCGGGCCATTGAACGCGAGAACAGTAAAAAGGAGCTGTACCGCACCCAGCCTGCCTCGCAACTTCGGTTCAACGGGTGATTCGGTCGCGCCGCCGCGCGTGTTGGACGTTATCGATACGTCGTCTGTCGTCATTGGGAATACTCCAGATTTGGGTCGCACCGGCCCGTACAAACCGCGCCGAGGGGCCTGTGCCATCTGATATGACGCACAGCCGGGATGGCGTCTTTACGGACCGGGAGCGAACATGAGGACGCTGCCAGTGTGACCGAGGCCATGCGTTCCCGTCCAATACCAATTTGCGCTGACTCGACATAGCTCCGAGCATTGCGGACACCCTCTGCGATATGCCTGTTGGGACATAGGTCAGATCAATAGTTGTATTAGACGGCTCTTTTCAGCAAGCCTAATATTTGCGACAGTGATCGGTGCCACATCAATTCGAGTCTCACGCCGCCCCTCACCGGCAATTCTGCCTGGATTTCGTAGATCAGCCCGTTCACACATGTCGACAGGTCGACCCCATGGGATCGACCTGCGGAGGCCGCGATGGCCGGACGAAGAAAGTAGTGGAAATGAAGATATCTAAAATTGCGTTCACAGCGACGCTCGCCGCCGCGGCACTCGCCACCTCCACAGGAACGGTGTATGCGGATACGACACCTGAGCCCACACCAGGCGTCGCCGCCGATAGCTACGCTGCCGATGCAATCCACTGGGAGGCGCGAGTCGCCGACAAATCGGTTGTCATCAAAACTGACCTGGGATCGTTGGCGACACGGAATGGTCAATTCCTGGTGCTCGATCCGAACGGGATGGTGATGGCCGGCCTGCCTTTGTCGTACTTCATGGACGGCAAACAGTTTCCCATCGCCGTTCAGATCGACAACAATATTGCGACGCTGACGCCGAGCACCGATCTCGCAACCGCCACGCCGGCGGAAATGCCCATCAAACAGATCGATGCTCAAACAGACGCCGCGGTCGATGCCGCGTTGGCGAACGCGGGCGGCAAGTTCGCACTGGCCGCAGGCGTCGGCACGATGATCGGTTCGATAATCGGCTTGGTCGGCGGTTGTCTCCTCGGCGCGGCCACTGTCGGCGCAATTACATTTCCGATCTTCTTCGCCGGCGCGCTGGGTGGCTGCATCGCAGGCGGAGGCGCGGGCGCGGCGCTCGGCGCCGTGATCGGCAGTATTGCGCTCGGGGTGCCGGTCGGTATCGCCGCAGCCATTCAGTTCTTCCAGACTATCAACACTCCGGCCCCGGCCAACTGATCGACCAGAGCAATCGGAAAGGGCCGGATCGTTCTCGAACGATTCGGCCCTTTCCCCTTGCCTGGCTAAGTTCCCGAGCGGATCTTTTCCGATATCTCCGAATCCACGAAATCAGTACGTATGAAACGCTTCAGGCGGCCGTTTACAATCGCGAAACACGCGACACACACCAGCGTCACCACCGCAAGCGATCCTGGGTAGGAGATCAAGGGCAGCAGCGCCGCCAGCACCGTTGGCAGCAGAAACCCGGTATAGGCGAGCGCATAGTAGAGACCTGTGAGATACGCGAGGTTGTGCTCCGCGGCGATGGACTGGACGTGCATCAGACCGGCGAGCACACAGATTCCATATGCCGCACCCAGCACTACTGAAACGAAAAGTCCGAAAGCGGGGTGGTGAAGCCAAGTCGCGGCCACGGCCAAAATCAAGCCTGCGCACATTCCCCCCAGACCGACACTCAGCGACCGGCCGCTCGTCGACCGATCGAGCCAAGGAACAGCCCGCTGTACCACGGCTCCGGTCCCAAGGGTAAGCACGGTGAGGACCGTCGCATATGCCGTCGCCCAGCCACCGAGCTGTTTCTCCACGGTGGCCGGGACAATGGCATAAGAAACACCGGCGGCCGCGAATACCCACGGCGCCGCCGGCACCACGATTTCGATGAATCGACGCCTACTATCGTGGCTCATGTGCCGGCCATCAGAGCCACCGTAAAATATCCGCTGCTTTGCTATCCGAGTTTCAGGCATACCGACGGCAGAAATGACTGCGGCCAAGGACAGGGTTCCATGAACGATATAGGGCAGTAGAGCAGGAGCCGGTCCCCATTGCGCGAGCGCACCTGTTACCGCGGCACCGAGCCCGAATCCGAGCGTGAGGGTCAGCGTCGACCGCCGTGCTCCTGCCGCCAAGTCGCTAACGGGATCGAACGGAGCCGTAGAGAGCTCCTTGATCCATGTCGTCCCGACCGACATGGCAACTCCCACGCCGACTCCGGCCAGCACCCTTCCAACACAGAGCAGCACGAATATGTGCAAACCGGTCGCGAGAAACACGCTTCCGAGAACAGAGAGCAGGGCGCCTACCAGCACTGGTGGTTTACGCCCGAAACGGTCCGACAGCCCACTGGCTGCGAGCAGACCTGGCACCAGCCCGAATACGTACATCCCGAGCAGCAAACTCGCCTGCCAGCCCGCGTAATCTCCGAGTTTCTCATACATACTCAATAGCGGCGTGAAGTGATTACCACCCCAAGCGAGCAGGAAAACGATTGGCGCAACACCCAACCACAATCCACCGTCGTTCGAATCTGCCAATGATCTTCTGAGGGCAGCCACGTCAGAAGGTGATCGTTTGATTTCCATGGCACATAACCCGGTCTTGGGCGTGCCAGAGTACCGCGCGGGAAAGAACAGCGCGTTCGACATCCGCACCCCGTTGCTGCAGATCGGCGACGGAGTCCGCATGTGTCACTCGGACGACATCTTGCTCGATGATCGGACCTTCGTCGAGATCTTGTGTGACGTAATGCGCCGTAGCACCGATCAATTTGACACCACGTTCCTTCGCTTTACGGTAAGGACCAGCACCGATGAAGGCGGGCAAGAACGAATGGTGTATGTTTATGACCGGCACAGCAAGCCTTTCAAGGAATTCGGCCGACAGGATTTGCATATACCGCGCGAGGACCACAAGGTCGACATTGCCCAGCAGGAGCTTCAACAGATTCTCTTCCGCTTGCGATTTGTTCGAACCGCGGGACGGAACATGAAAGAAGGGCACACCGAATGAACGGACATCCTCGGCGGTGATTGTATGGTTCGAGATCACCATTTGAATCGCAATCGGCAGTTCACCACGCCGGTGCCGCCAAAGCAGATCGAGCAGGCAATGGTCGCTCGTCGACGCAAGGATAGCCGTTCTTTTGAGAATCGACTGATCGATCAATGCGAACTTCATGCCGAGTGGTTCGAAGGTAACTCGTAGGTCTTCCTCGATCTCTTCCTTTGCTGCGGCAAAATCAGGACGATGAAAGACGATGCGCTGAAATAATTCACCGCCATTAGACTTGGTCGAATAGTGATCCAACGATATTACGTTCGCTTTATGGCGAACAATCAAACCAGCGACTTCCGCCACGATTCCCGGCCGATCCCGGCCCTGAACGATGACGCAGGCGTGATCTACCAAAGCAGGGTTGATCACCCTCGATTCAACTGTACTCATACCCACACCTGGTCTCAGCGTTCGCTGTTCACGACGGTAATAGATTTTCAGCATCCTGTATCCAGGATACTGTCTTCCTACATGCCACACTCATCGAAAAGTCCTCAGCGCCGTCTATTCGTTCTATTTAGGCCGGCAGCGATTTCCGTGCACACCAATGGTGTCGAACCCGTTGGACCCAGCACCGCAGCAACAGTTGTCTGCTATGCGGCTGCGAGTGCACCGATCAAGGTGTCGGCCGCCTTGCTGAGGTGTTCGCGCGTAAGGGCCTCGGCCAGATCCACATCCCCATCCCTTATCGCTTTCGCGATAGCCTCGTGCTCGCACCAGGCGACCTCGCTGTAATCCGGAATCGAGTGTACAGCGAACATTATCCGGCTGATCTGCGACCAGACCGGGGCCAAGGCTGCGAGTAGAAACCGGTTCTTCGTCGCGGCATAGATTGCCCAATGGAAGTCTCGATCGAGATCCCACAGTTCTTCGGTGCGAGGTCCTTGCGCGCTGGTCCGAGATGCCAGCTGCCTGCGTTCGAAGACATCGTCCATGGCACTGAGGTCCAAGCCCGGCGCAGCGGCCACCCACTTCACCGCCTCTACCTCCAGTGGAGCGCGGACGGCATACACAGCTCGCATGTCCGCAACAGAAAGCGTCGATACGGTGGCTCCACCGCCGGGCAGGGCCTCCACCAGACCTTCGCTGACCAGGTCGTTGATCGCATCACGAACCGGCATCCGACTTACCGCCAGTTGCTCGGCCAGCGACGTTTGGATCAGACGGGTCCCCGGAGGGATTTCGTTGACGATGATCGCCGTGCGAAGTCGCTTCAACACCTCTGTCCGGATAGTGGACGCATCATGCACAGGGAGCGGATTCAATGCTGATGATTTCCGTCCCTCCGCCGTCATTTCACTCAGGCGCGTCCCCTGCATACTCTGCCTATCCCCTTTCCGTGTAACCAATACCTCAGCCATGTGTCCCCGACGGCGAAATCCTGAGCGTCCGAGTGATCGAAGAATCGCTCAGGTCGCCGTCAGTCTTGCCGGCAGCGAGGCGCCACGGATCGAGCAGTACGCGACGACATCGTCTACCGATATGAATGATAGTCCGTGCTTCCGCGCGAACTCTGCACCTTCCACTGGTCCCGCCATCGTGGTCGGCACCAATTCGGAGACCAGCTCCGCCATGGCTCCGACCGGTCGCATACCAGCACAGCGCAGCAACTCGACCACCGCCTCGACGGAACCGGGCTTCTCCACGACACCGCCGCGGTGTGCGCGTATCGGCGCCACATGACCCGGACGACTGAAATCGCTTGCGCACGAACAAGGATCGGCAATCGCACGGATGGTGCTTGCACGATCCGCGGCGGAAATCCCGGTAGTGATGCCAGCGACCGCATCGACGGTGACCGTGTACCCGTCGACTGTGCCCGATTCGTTCAACGCCCACATGGGCGGAAACTGCAGCCGCAGACATTCCGTATCACACATTGCGACTCCAACGAATCCAGACGTGTGTCTGACCATGAACGCAATCGACGCAGTGCTCGCGAATTGTCCCGCGAGGACCAGATCGGTTTGCCCTCGCTTCGAATCGGATAGCATCACGATGCGTCCCCAAGCGAGTTCGCGGATTGCTCTCTCGACGCGACTTCTACCCGAAGCCATAAATTCTCACCTTAATTCCGCTAACGCACGCTCATTGCTTGCCAGCCTTTATCACTTTGTCGAAGTAGGGCGACGGCGCAACTGTCACCCTTATCTCTCGAACCTCGTGAGCATCCACTGGAAGGCGTGTGGAATTCGGCTCCCCCCAGAGCAAGGTAAGCTCGGTTCCGGGCGTTGCGTACTCGTTCGATACCAAAGCCGTGGAGATTACGTGACGAGCATTAGCGGTATACGACGCCCACTGTGAAATCCCGATATGCTCCCCATTCAAAAGCACAGAATCGGCGGTATAAAAGGAATTCAACGGAGTAGGAAGACCGATAAAACGGGCCCCGGGACCTTCACCGAACAGAGTCGACGCAAGCGCACTCGTGACGTCGTCGTCATTCCATTCCAAGGTCACCTTCCGGCGATATTGGTTGTCAGCTTTCACTTTCAACGCATCTCGACCGACGAAATCGCGATCCCAGTCGACGAGCCAGCCGTATCCGGCCTCGATCGGGTCTACGAAGTAGTCCTCGACACGGTCGGATACGAAGCTGCCACCGAGGGATCCGATCGCCGCATAGGACGTCGAATCCAGCGTCTCACGGAACGCCTTGAACTCGTTACTGGCGTAGATTGCCGGCAGCGGCTCTGCCAACCAGCCGGACTCCTGCGAGGTCGACCGGTAAGCCGCGTCACCGGCCTTGCGCAACCCGTACCCTTCTCCGGCGGCTTCCAACGCCTCCCGCACCGCGTACTGATGCTCCCACGGACCGTAGATCTCGAAACCGGCCGTACCAGCCATTCCATGCCGGAGCGCGCGCACGGGTTTCCCAGCGATCTGCAACTCGGCGATTCCGAAGAAGGACACCTCCGGAAGAGTCCCGCCGGCGACTTCCGTCACCAGCGGCAACGCGTTCGGCCCCTGCAGCTGAATACGAAAGACATCCCGAGGATGCGATAGATCTTTCCGCTCGATGGTGAAATCCAGCGAACTACCGGCCGCATTATAGAGCACCCAGTCGTCGATAGCCGGAGACAGTCCTACAATTCGGTAGAATTCGTCCGATTCATGGAAGATGATCCCGTCCGAGAGCATGTTGCCGTCATGCCCGGCCAATACGAGCTGCTTGGCACGAAGAACGTCGAACGGATCGAGCTTGTTTATCGCGAGCTCTTTGAGGAACGCAATGACCTCAGGTCCGCGCAGATGCAGTTCTGTCATGAAGTACGACAGCTCTAAAAGCGCTACGGTGTCCTTCCACGCTCGCTGCTCGTCTCGCCAGTTCGTGAACTCCAGCGGGGTGAGCGCGTATCCCTGGGCGGGCAGGCCCGATTTGTTACCACGCAACAGTTTCGCCGCACCCCCGGCGCTGTCGATTAGCTGCTGCAGGTTCTGCCGACCAGACTTGTCAGCCATGCTCTTCCTTTCCAGCTGTGGCAGCAACAGGCTGCTGTATCCAGTATCCGAGGCTAGTGCGCAAGGATCCTGGAGTCAATGTCGATTCGCAGCCGAACCGTCTGCCATTGAGTCGGTATGCCGCGAGTTTCGACAGCTCAATACGGCAATTCGAGCCGCGGCGCTACCGCCTGTACGTCGCCTGCACGGGTAATGGGGTTCTGACGCAGACAGCGTGATGTCGCCGACCTTGGTGTTGCCGTTCGGCCGCTGTCGCTGATATCGCCGGCGGGCATGTGTAGGTGATCTCGTTCCAAAGCTGTTGCCGCACTTCAACTGGACCTGTTAGGCAAGCGTCTGCTGCTCGATCACGCTACCGCCGATCGGCACGTCCCGCTGAAGTGATCACGCTTCTTGCGCCGGAACCCTTCCCCTAGCAGCCGTCGCTTGTACCGTTCCCGCCGCGGCCGATAAGTGACAATGAGCACATATCAATCCGAATCGGCATGATCCACGGCCCGTTGGGGCTCACGCCGAACAAGCCGTTGCGCGATCGACAAACACCACCGCGATCACGGGTGGCGCGGCGACGGCCGAATCAAGGTCTCGAGCCGCATCGAGGCGGCGATGCATCTGCTACGCGGAATCGAGCCCGGAGTGATTTACGAAATATCAGCCGTCGAAAGCTCGCCGGCCTTTTTGGCTTCGCCGCTGTCGAGAATGAAGAGCAGCTCCGCGTCCCCGAAATCCCTACGGCGGAACCAGTGGCTGAACGCTGCCGCCGCTGCGACATCCGGAACCTCGAGCAAAGAGCAGAAATCGTATCGCCCCACGGTCATGCAACGTTCCAGGACGACGATTCCCAGCTCCGCTGCCTTCGCCATCGTGAGCTCGCCCCGCCGATCGGGTTGCGCAAGGCCCGTGCGCAGGTGCTTTCCGAACATGAAACAACGCATACAATTCTCCTTCGAGTCGGGATTCAGCTCGGTTTGACCTCACTGCGAAACTGATCGCTGACCGACTTCAGCCGCCCACGGGACAGATGCACGAACGCTTCTCGGTCGTCGCATCCATCGAATCCCCCACCGACACTTGCCGTCTCACCCGACGGCTCGCTGCTTCGGCTTGGATATTCGCAGCTCGGATCGAGCCGATCTCCGGTTTCGGCCCGCTACGATACACGGCCGATTCGCCTCTCTGCCATCTACTCTCAAACGTCCTTGTCGTCCACAGCCGGCCCCGATGCCGCATCAGCCTGCACGCTCACCAGTTCTGCGGGCCGGACTTTCTGGCCCTGCTCGTCGTAGATGTACCAGCCGCGCCCGGTTTTGCGTCCGAGTTGACCGAGCTCGACCAGCTCGGTCACGGTTTTCGATGGCGCGTCACGTGGGTCGCCGGTCTCCGAGTACCGCGCCATCTTGGTGAAGTAGCCGATGTCGATACCGGTCAGATCCATGAGTTCGAATGGGCCCATCGGGTATCCGAGGGCGGTGCGGCACGCCGTGTCGATTGCGTCTACGGTGGCGATTCCGTTCTCGTACAGGTGGATCGCTTCGTCACGCACCGCATTCAGAATTCGGTTCGCGATAAAGCCAGGAATCTCCTTGGATAGCACGACCGGGGTCTTGCCGATCCGGCGAACCAGATCGACTGCGGCAGCTACGGTTTCGGGGGCGGTCTGTGGACCGGCGACCACCTCGACGCACTTCATCACCAGCGCCGGATTGAAGAAATGAACGTTGCAGACGCGGTCAGGGCGTCCCGTCGCATCGGCCAGCTTGGATGGAACGAAGCCGGACGAGTTCGTAGCCAAGATCGCATGCGCCGGAGCCAGCCGGTCGAGCTCAGCGAATAGCGAGCGCTTGATGTCGAGTTTCTCCACCGCGGCCTCGATAACGAAATCGACGTCAGTCATGAGCGTCGCCAGGTCGGTGCCGAAGGTCAGACGCTCCCAAGCCGCCTCTTCCTCGGCCTGATCACGACGACCTTTGGCCACGTCTCGGGCACTGCGTTCCCGCAGATCTTGGTGTGCAGTCTCGACGCGAGCAGAATCGATGTCATAGCAGGCCACAGTCAAGCCGGCGCGGGCACATACCAAGGCGATTTGCGAACCCATCGCCCCCGCGCCCACCACGAGTACACGCTGAATGTCCATGAGAGACCTACTTCTCTGTAAAGGTTGGGGATCGCTTGCCCAGGAATGCATCGACGCCTTCTCGCTTGTCAGCGCTCTCGTAGAGCAGTGCTTGCGCCAGGCGTTCGAGCACAAGTCCGCTACGCAGATCCACATCGGCACCGCGGCGTACAACGAGTTTGGCCAGGCGAACCGCCAGAGGCCCTTTCGCCATGATCGCGGTCGCTACGTCATACGCGCTCGCGAGCAGATCCGCATCGGAGACGACACGCGACACCAATCCCATGCCGAGCGCCTCGGACGCAGAAACAAGGCGACCGGTCAAGACCATGTCGATAGCCTGTCCGAGCCCAACAAGTCGCGTCAGCCGCTGGGTTCCACCCGCCCCAGGCAGGATCGCCAAGTTCGTTTCGGGCAAGCCGAATCGCGCGCTCTCGGCCGCGATTCTGATATCGCACGCCATCGCCAGCTCACAGCCACCGCCGAGGGCGAAGCCGTTTACCGCAGCGATAGTGGGCTTGTCGAATGCCTCGATGTCGTCGAAAAGCCGCTGCATTCTCGATTGCAGCGCAGTCTCCCTGGTGTAGTCGCGCAGTCGATGGATATCCGCACCTGCTACGAAGGCACGGTCGCCCGCGCCGGTGAAGATCACCGCCCGCACCCGGTCGTCCTCACTCAACTCCGCGAGCGCGGAGCGAAGGTCGGACTGCACTTCCTGACTGATCGCATTGCGTACGTCGGGACGATTGATCGTCACAAGCGCGACGCCACTTTTGTCTTCGACCGTCAGGGTTTCGTATGTAATTCCCATCGATACCTCACACAGCCTCGAGGAGCACCGAAATGCCCTGGCCTACACCGATACACATGGTCGCTACGGCTCGACGTAGCTGACGATCCGAGAGCTCCATTGCGGCGGTCAGCGCAAGCCTCGCACCGCTTGCCCCGAGCGGGTGTCCGAGCGCGATCGCACCGCCATTGGGATTGACATGCTCTGCGTCGTCGGGCAGCCCCAGAGCGCGTGTCACCGCCAGTGCCTGCGCCGCGAAAGCCTCGTTGAGTTCGATGATGTCGACCGCGCCGATATCCAGTTTCACACGGTCGAGAAGTTTGCGTGTCGCAGGCACCGGACCGGTACCCATCACACGCGGAGCAACACCAGCATGTGCGACCGAGACCACCCGCGCCAACGGCGTCAAACCATAAGCGGCGACAGCGCGTTCGGAAGCAATGAGCACGGCAACCGCACCATCGTTCACGCCTGACGAGTTTCCAGCGGTAATGCTTCCCCCCGGTGCGATCGCGCGCAACTTCGCGAGAGCCTCCATCGAAGTGTTGCGGGGGTGCTCGTCGGCGGCGACGATACCGCCATTAGCGACCTCGATCAGAGCGATCTCACGTGCGAGGCGCCCCGATGCGATTGCCCGCGCCGCACGCTGCTGGGACCGCAACGCAAAGGCGTCCTGATCATTGCGCGCGATCGCGTACGTGTCGGCGACGATCTGCGCAGTCTCGGGCATTGATTCGGTACCATATCGCTGCTCGATGCGCGGGTTGACGAACCGCCAGCCGATCGTCGTGTCGTATATCGAAGATGTACGTGCCCAAGCATTTTCGGATTTCGGAAGAACGAAAGGCGCGCGGGTCATACTCTCCACGCCACCAGCGATCACGATGTCGGCGTCACCGGAGCGGATGCTGGCCGCCGCGTGGGCAACAGCGTCGAGACCCGAGCCACACAGCCGGTTCAAGGTCACCCCAGGAACGTCGACGGACAGATCAGCGAGCAAGACCGCCATTCTGGCGACATTGCGGTTGTCCTCACCCGCCTGGTTGGCACAACCGAGGACCACGTCATCGAGAGCATTCCAGTCCACCGCGGGGTGGAGCCGGACCAGCTCGGCGATCACGTGAGCGGCCAAGTCGTCGGGTCTGACGGAGGCCAGTGCTCCGCCGTAGCGACCGAAAGGCGTGCGAACACCGTTCACCAGAAACGCTTCACTCATGGTCTCCCTGACTACGTCCGATCGTATATCGTAATCTTGACGATCGTAATCATTACATGGCAAGGTCTAGAAATGTCCAACTCGAATTCTGTGGCCCTCGTTACCGGCGCTGGTCGGGGCATCGGCCGCGCGGTGGCGATCAGGCTCAGCCGGGAGGGTTATCGCGTCGCGCTCACCTCGCGCAGCGAGAACGAGCTACGCGAAACGGCCGGATTGTGCGCAGGTCAGACCCTGGTAATCCCTGCGGACATCACGTCCACCGAGGCTATCGACCAACTCTTCACCACAGTCGAGAACACATGGGGTGAGGTGAGTGTCCTCGTAGCCAACGCAGGCGCGGGCACGTCCGCACCGCTGGCAAAGACCTCCGATGAGCAATGGGCGCACATGCTCGACCTGAACATGACCGCACCGTTCCGATGCATCCGCCGGGCCGTTCCGACGATGGTCGAGAACAAGCACGGACGCATAGTCGTGATCGCGTCGGTCGCGGCCAAGCAAGGCGAGCCATATATCAGTGCGTATACGGCCAGCAAACACGGCATTCTCGGCGTGGTCCGCTCCGCAGCAGCCGAGCTGGTAACCAAGGGCATCACAGTAAACGCCGTCTGCCCCGGTTACGTCAACACACCGATGACCGAGCAGACCGTCAACGCCATCATTGCGAAGACCGGCCTCGGCCCCGAAGAAGCGAGGGCCGCGCTAGAGGCCAAACAACCCAACAAACGTCTGGTCGAGACCGCCGAGGTGGCCGAGGTTGTGCTGCTGTGCATCACGAACTCGGCTATCAACGGACAAGGCCTGAACATCGACGGCGGAGGAGTCCAGTCATGACCGCGCAATCAGATCACTCACCCCTCGAATTCGTGAACCCGCCCGAACTGGGCGTACCGAAAGGCTTCTCGCACGCCGCGGTGGGCACAGGCAGGACGGTATTCCTCGCCGGCCAGACCGCACTCGACCCGGCAGGCGCCATAGTCGGCGAAACCATTGCCGAGCAGTTCGAACGGGCCCTGAGCAACTTGCTCACGGCGCTCGCCGCCGCGGGCGGCAAGCCGTCGAACCTGGCCAGCCTGACCATTTACATCGTCGACATGGACGCCTATCGGTCCAGCTCGCGCGCGATCGGCGCGATATGGAAGCGGCTCGTGGGCGACTGGTACCCGGCTATGGCCGGCATCGGAGTCTCCCGGCTCTGGGACGCCGAGGCACTGGTCGAGGTCCAAGGCTTCGCCGTCCTTCCCAGCTGATCATCCGCACTTTCGAACCGTAGTCTGCGACAACAAACCGGTTTGTATGTCGTACTATTGATCACCGTCACAACTAATGCATAAACTGCGGACACGCTAGTATCAGGGCCCAGTCAGGAGCGACACCATGCCGCCTTCACCCTCCGCTCACGTCGATACCTTCTGCGGAGACAATCTCCCGCCCGCAGAAGAGTGGCCTGAGCTGCTCTTCGATCTCCCCGAATTGAGTTATCCCGCGAGGCTCAATTGTGCGGTCGAGCTTCTGGACAAGGTCGCAGACCGATTGGGAGCCGACCGGCCCTGCCTACTCGCACCTGATTCCACACGGTGGTCTTACGGCGACCTACGCCGCATCTCGAATCAAATCGCCGCCGTTCTGACCGAAGATCACGGGATCGTGCCCGGCAACCGCGTCCTGCTCCGCGGTCCCAACAACCCGTGGCTGGTCGCATGCTGGTTCGGGGTGATCAAGGCTGGTGCTGTCGCGGTCACCACGATGCCCTTGCTCCGGAAAAACGAATTGGCCGCAATTGCCGAGATCGCGTCCGTCGACTTCGCGCTCTGCGATGTCCGCTTCACCGATGAGCTCATCTCCTCCGGCATTCCGGACCTGCGCGTGATCGAGTACGGCGGAGAAGGGGGTTTGACCGCGGCGATCGCAGACAAGCCTGAACAGTTCTCACCGATCGACACGGCGGCCGAGGACGTGGCTCTGATCGCCTGCACTTCCGGAACCACCGGCCGTCCCAAGGCCACGATGCATTTCCACCGCGATGTCCTGGCCATCGCTGACACCTTCTCGGCGCACGTACTGCGGCCTGAAGCCGACGATGTCTTCACGGGCACCCCACCTCTCGCCTTCACGTTCGGCCTCGGCGGCCTCGTGATCTTCCCGCTGCGAGTCGGCGCTTCTGCGTTGCTGCTGGAGAAGGCGACACCCGACGAGCTCGCTCAGTTGATTGCCGAGCACCAGGTATCGGTCTGTTTCACCGCGCCCACCGCTTACCGTGCCATGCTCGCCTCCGGCAAGGCCGAGTCGCTTTCCAAGCTCCGTCGCGCAGTCTCGGCGGGCGAGCACCTTCCCGCGGCCACCTGGCAGGCGGTTTACGAGCAGACCGGTATCAAACTCATCAACGGCATCGGGTCGACCGAGATGCTGCACGTCTTCATCAGCGCCGCCGACGACGATATTCGACCGGGCTCCACCGGTCGTGCCGTACCTGGCTTCATCGCCACGGTGCTCGACGAGAAGGGCGACCCGGTACCGCCCGGCACGCCAGGACGCCTGGCGGTCAAGGGACCAACCGGTTGCCGTTACTTGGCCGACCCCCGCCAACGCGTGTATGTCCAGGCCGGCTGGAATATCACCGGGGACACCTTCATTCAGGACGCCGAGGGCTACTTCTGGTACCAAGCCCGTAACGACGACATGATCATTTCCTCTGGCTACAACATCGCCGGCCCCGAAGTCGAGGAGGCGATGCTCGATCACCCCGACGTGCGAGAGTGTGGTGTCGTCGGACTACCCGATTCCGCGCGCGGCCAGATCGTCACCGCGTTCGTCGTTCTACGCGACGGCGTCGACGGGAACGATGAGGTGGTCTCGCAGCTCCAAGATCACGTCAAACAGCGGATCGCACCGTACAAGTACCCACGCCGCGTGGTATTCGTCGACGCCCTGCCGAAGACGGCATCCGGCAAGCTGCAGCGATTCCGGCTCCATGATCTGGTGCCACAGAGCGCCGGGGAACCCTGATGAGCGAAAGGCCTGGGCCGACGGTAACGATCGAGCGCATTGTCGAATGGCCCGACACCGATGCCGCCGGCCACTACCACCATTCGACCGTGATTCGATGGGTTGAAGCGGCTGAAGCGGCGTTGCACGAGCAGTTGGGGCTACCGAACGTGTTCGGTGTCATCCCCCGCGTCCGCTACGAGGTCGACTATCGGGCCCGGCTGTGGTTCCGCGACCGGGTCACGATCACCATCCAGATCGAGGCACTGGGGCGCACCTCGATTCGATACGCCTTCACCGTCCGGCGCGGCAATGAAATCGCGGCCAGCGGCGTGATGTCTGCCGTCTACATCGACCCCGTCGAGGGACGTCCGACTCCGTGGCCCGATAACATCCGCGCCCTTTGTGAGATCGCCGATTCGACAGGTCGTCCCTGATCCCGAGTTCAGCTCGAGGACCAGGTGTCAACGGGTCGCCTGCGGGCGCCCGACCGAGTCGATATGCATCAAAATTGACGGCCGTACGTTTTACGGCATATCATCGAATCGTTGACCGATTCAGCCAGGAGGCAAACGTGCGTATTGCAGTCATCGGCGGAGGCCCCGGTGGCCTGTACTTCTCGGCGCTGGCAAAACAGCTGGGGCCCGAACATGAGATCACCGTCTGGGAGCGCAATGCTGCGGACGACACGTTCGGGTTCGGAGTGGTCTTCTCCGATGAGACGCTAGGCGGGATCGAGCACGCCGACTCGGCTATTTACGACTCGATGCAGCGCGAGTTCGCTCGCTGGGACGACATCGACGTCCATTTCCGGGATCAGATGCTCACCAGTGGAGGCCATGGTTTCGCGGCCATGAGCCGCAAACGTCTACTGGAGATTCTCCAACAGCGTTGCGCCGATCTCGGGGTCGTCGTGCATTTCCAGACCATGGCCCCCGACGTCGAAACTCTGGCGGCCACACACGACCTTGTGGTTGCCTGCGACGGCCTCAACTCGATTGTCCGGACCAAGTTCTCCGAATCGTTCGGACCAAGCCTCGACCGCCGCGACTGCAAATACATGTGGCTGGGCACCGACAAGGTTTTCGAGGCATTCAAGTTCTACATCCGCGAGACCCCGCACGGCGTAATGCAGGTACACGGGTATCCGTTCGACGCACACGGCAGCACCTTCATCGTCGAGATGAACGAAGAGGTCTGGCGGGCAGCAGGTTTCGATGTCTTCGCGGACCAGGACTTCAAGCCGGGCGATTCCGACGAGAAGTCCATCGAGCGGATCAAAGAACTGTTCGCCGACGTTCTGGACGGCCACGAGGTGATGGCCAATAACTCGCGGTGGATCAACTTCACAACAGTGCGCAACCAGCACTGGTGCCACAACAATATCGTGCTGCTCGGCGACTCCGCCCACACCGCGCACTTCTCCATCGGTTCCGGCACCAAGCTGGCGATGGAAGATGCACTCGCGCTGGCCGCATGCCTGCAGGAGCACGACAGCGTCAGCGCGGCGCTCGAAGAGTACGAGACCGAGCGCAAGGCGGTCGTGCTCTCCACCCAGCGAGCGGCGCAGGCCAGCCTGGAGTGGTTCGAGAACCTGGGTCAGTACGTCGACCAGGACCCCATGCAGTTTGCTTTCAACATCATGACTCGCAGTCGACGGGTCACCTACGAGAACCTTCAGCTCCGTGATCCGGAGTTCGTCGAACAGGTCAACACCTGGTTTGCCGCACAGCACCCCGACCATCGACCGGATACACCTCCGATGTTCCAGCCGTTCCGGCTCGGACAGCTCGAACTCGCCAACCGAATCATCGTGTCCCCCATGGACATGTACCGTTCGACCAACGGCCTGCCGAATGATTTCCACCTCGTCCATCTCGGCGGAAAAGCGCTCGGCGGCGCCGGCCTGGTCATGACCGAAATGGTGTGTGTCAGCGAGATCGGCCGGATTACCCCCGGCTGCGCCGGCATCTGGACCGACGAGCAGAGCAAGGCATGGAGTCGGCTGACCGAATTCGCTCACCGGGAGACACCGGCAAAGGTAGGCATCCAACTCGGTCACTCCGGCCGCAAGGGGTCCACCAAGCTCATGTGGGACGGCATCGATCAGCCCCTGGACGAGGGCAATTGGGAGATTGTCGCGCCCTCTCCGCTCCCGTACAAGGCGGGAGTCAACCAGGTGCCCCGGGAACTGACCGAAGCCGACCTCGCCGAAATCAAACAGCAGTTCGTGGACGCGGCCCGGCGAGCCGATGAAGCAGGGTTCGACCTCATCGAATTGCATTGCGCGCACGGCTATTTGCTCTCCTCGTTCATCTCGCCCGTCACGAATCAGCGCTCCGACCAGTACGGTGGTGACCTGCAGGCCCGACTGCGTTATCCGCTCGAGGTGTTCCGCGCCATGCGCGCGGTCCTGCCGGACGACAAGCCGATGACGGTGCGTATCTCGGCCACGGACTGGGTAGAGGGCGGCATTACCGCTGACGACGCGGTCGCCATCGCCGCGGCATTCAAGGAAGCGGGCGCAGCCGCCATCGACGTATCGACCGGTCAGGTGACCCCCGACGAGAAGCCGGCATTCGGGCGCTCGTACCAGACTCCTTTCTCGGACAAGATCCGTAACGAACTCGGCATCCCCACTATCGCCGTTGGCGTCATCTCCTCCTTCGACGACGCCAACTCCATCTTGCTTGCCGGCCGAGCCGATCTCTGCGCTCTCGGCCGCGTCCACCTCTACGACCCGAGCTGGACGTTGCACGCAGCCGCCGAGCAGGAGTACGCCGGGCCCGGCGCCCAGTGGCCTGCCCCGTGGAAGGCGGGCCGGCGCAAACCGCAGACCGGCCGCACCGACGGCCCCAAGCCGAGACTCCAGCTCATTCGTGAGGGCCATACCGAAACCCGGCACGCACGGTGGGGCGTAAAGGAATTGGAGACTCGATGACAATCCTTACCACCGACGAACAGGCGTACGCGCAAGACGTTCGCCACCTGGCCGTGACCCATCTGCTTCCCCACGTCGAGAAGGGGATCGAGGGGCGGGTGAATCGCCCATTGCTCGCAGCCATGGGCGAGCACGGCCTGCTCCGCGGCCTCTTCGGCGGGTCACCTGAGGAAGCGCCGCGCGATGCTGCGGCGATGCAACTCTGTCTGCTCCGCGAAACCATCGCAGGCGTGTCGACCGAAGCCGAGACCACGCTGGCTCTCCAGGGCCTGGGAAGCTACCCGATCCTGCAGTCCGGCACGCGGCAGACCGTGGAGCGCTGGATTCCCGGCGTGGTCCGCGGCGAAACCGTAGCCGCGTTCGCGCTGACCGAGCCGGACGCAGGATCCGACGCCGCGGCCCTCGCTCTGCGCGCCGACCGCGACGGCGACGGTTGGCGACTGCACGGTGAGAAGGTCTGGATATCCAACGCACCAGAGGCCGACGTCTACACCGTCTTCGCCCGCACTACCGAAGGTGCCGGTGCACGCGGCGTCACCGCTTTCGCTGTGGCCGGCGATGCCGAGGGCCTGTCCGGTGAACACCTGGACCTCCTGTCGCCGCACCCCATCGGGCGTCTGCGCTTCGATGGCGTGCGAGTCGATCCGACCGATGTACTCGGCGAGGTCGATGCCGGTTTCAAGGTCGCAATGCGCACCCTGGACCTGTTCCGTCCCAGCGTCGGCGCCTTCGCCGTCGGGATGGCCCAGTCCGCGATCGACATCACCCTCGATCATGTCTCCACACGCCAGGCATATGGGGGCCCGCTTTCTGCGCAGCAGTCGGTGGCCCACAAACTGGCCGACCTGGCCACCCAGCTGCAGGCCGCGCGGCTGCTCGTCCACACCGCAGCGCGAACATACGACTCCGGGGCACCACGCAGCGAAATTACCCGATCTGCTGCAATGGCCAAGTTGTTCGCTACCGAGGCCGCCCAGACAATCGTCGATCAGTGTCTGCAGTTCCACGGTGCCCGCGCTTTGGAACGCGGCCACCCGCTGGAACACTTGTACCGCGACGTCCGCGCACCGCGCATCTACGAGGGCGCCTCTGAAGTCCAGCGCTCGATCATCGCCCGCGAGTTGTTCAAGGCAAGGAGCATCCTGTGACACGATTCAGAGCATCGGTTCCGCTCACGACGACCTGGGAGCATTTCGACTTCAAGGTCGATGGTTCCGTCGCCACGGTGACGCTCAACCGCCCGGACAAACTCAATCCGCTCACCTTCGAGTCCTACGCCGACCTCCGTGACCTGCTCGCCGAACTGCCGCATCACAACGGCGTCAAGGTGCTGGTGATTCAGGGAGAAGGCCGCGGATTCTGCGGTGGCGGAGACGTCAACGAGATCATCGGCGAACTGATCAAGATGCAGGCCGGTGAACTCATGCAGTTCACCAAGATGACCGGCGACGTCATTCGCGCAATGCGTGAGTGCCCGATTCCGATCATTGTGAAGGTTCAGGGCATTGCAGCCGGTGCCGGCGCGGTTATCGCTCTCGCCGCTGATTTCCGCATTGTCGGACGATCGGGCCGCTTCGCATTCCTCTTCACGAAGGTAGGCCTGTCCGGCGGCGACATGGGTGCCGCGTACCTGCTCCCCCGGGTAGTCGGTCTCAGTCGCGCCACGTCCCTGTTGATGCTCGGCAACACGATCGACGCCGAGACCGCGGACCGCTACGGCCTGGCCTCGCAGCTGGTCGACGATGAGCAACTCGACGACGCGGTCGCGACCCTGGCCGATCGGCTCGCGAACGGGCCGACCCTGGCGCTGGCGCAAACCAAGTCGCTGCTGACGCGCGAGCTGGATATGTCGCTGTCGTCGTCGATGGAGCTCGACGCGATGACCCAGGCCCTACTGATGACCACCGATGACCATGCCGAATTCCACACAGCATTCAACGCCGGGCGCCCGCCCGCATGGAAGGGAAAGTGATGACGTCCAGCGATTTCCTCGATATCGACAGCCTACTGTCCGAAGATGAACGCGCCATCTGTGAGACTGTGCGCGGATACGTCCGTTCGGAATTGGCGCCGCATGTAGCCGAATGGTATGAGCGCGGCACTATCCCCCTCGAGATCGCGCCCGGACTCGGCAAGCTCGGTCTGCTCGGCATGCACCTCGAGGGATATGGCTGCGCCGGGACTACAGCCACCGCTTACGGCGTCGCATGCCGCGAACTCGAGGCTGTGGACTCCGGCCTACGCAGCTTGGTTTCGGTGCAGGGCTCACTGGCCATGTTCGCGATCCACCGCTGGGGAACCGAAGAGCACCGCCAGGAGTGGCTACCCCGGATGGCCGCCGGTGAGGCGATCGGCTGCTTCGGATTGACCGAGCCGGAGGCCGGTAGCGACCCCGCGTCGATGCGCACCTCAGCCAAGCGTGATGGCGACGACTGGATCCTCAACGGCTCGAAAATGTGGATCACCAACGGCACCATCGCCGAAGTCGCCGTCATCTGGGCCCAGACCGACGAAGGTATCCGCGGATTCGTGGTACCGACGAACACGCCAGGCTTCGAAGCTTACGAGATCAAGCGCAAGCTGTCGCTGCGTGCGTCCGTGACGGCCGAGCTCTCCCTGGAGAACGTCCGCCTGCCCGCGACAGCGGCTTTCCCGGAAGTTCGCGGACTGAAGGGCCCACTCTCCTGCCTCAACGAAGCCCGATACGGCATCCTTTGGGGTGCGGTCGGCGCGGCCCGCGCCTGCTTCGAAGAGGCTCTGGAGTACACCCTGACGCGCACCCAGTTCGGTAAGCCGCTGGCCGCCTTCCAGCTCACCCAGCGCAAGCTCGCCGATATGTCCATCGCGCTGACCAGTGCGGGACTCACCGCCGCACAGCTCGGCCGGCTGAAGGACGCCCACCGCATCACGCCGGAGCAGGTCAGCCACGGCAAACTCGCCAATGTTCGTACCGCACTCGAGATCGCGCGCACCGCGCGCGGGATGTTGGGCGCGGCCGGTATCACTCTCGATCACACGGTGATGCGGCACATGAACAATCTCGAGACTGTGGCGACCTACGAGGGCACCGAAGAGATGCATGCGCTGAGCATCGGACGCGCGCTGACCGGAATCCCCGCGTTCCGGTGATCTGACGATCCGAACCGAACTCATCGCGGAAGCGGCGGCCCTTCTTGATTCCGGTTGGGTCGCCGCTTCCGTTCAGCGTTGGCGTCGATCGAGATGATCGCTCTGCTGCCAGCCCACCGCTGATCGCGGTCGGCTTCCTCATCTGCATTGAGGACCACGTCGAATAGTTGACGGACCCCCGAGTTGCGGCTTCCCCGAAACAGGAAGAACCCGTCAGCCGGGTTCCTTCGGCAAGCCCAGGATTCGCTCGCCGAGTGCGTTCAGTTGAATCTCCTCGGTGCCCCCGCCTAGGCCGTATGCGGGACTCTGCAGGAGGGCATCGGCGATGCGGCTGCTCGTCTTGTCTGTCTCGGCCCAAGCAGAGGATCCTGCGATCTCATAGGCGAACTCCGCGGCATCCCGCAGTGCCAGCCCTTCCGAGACTTTCGCCGCGGACCCCAGCACGATCGAGGCCGTGCCCGCAGCAACCTCCTGGTTGATTCGCATATTCAGCAGTTGTGCCGCGCGCATGCGGACGCGCAATTCGACGAGTCTGTCGCGCACCACAGGGTCGCCAGCCTGGCCGGAGTTCCGGACCACCGCCTTCAGCTCGTTCCAGCCGATCATGAACGGATCCCGCAGATTCATACCGACCGAGGTTCGTTCATGGCCCATCATCCAGGTCATGACTCGCCAGCCGTCGGCACGTTCTGCGAGTATTGCGCCAGCAGGGAGCCGCACGTGGTTCAGGGTGACCTCGTTGAACTCGGCCCGGCCGGTCATCTGGGTAAGCGGGCGGACCTCGACCCCGGGCGTCGTCATGTCGACGATGAACATGCTCAGGCCACGATGCTTGGGAACCTCGGTTTCGGTTCGCGCAAGCAAAAGCCCGTAGTCCGCGTAGTGTGCCCCCGTCGTCCATACCTTCCGGCCGGTAACGATCCAATCACCATCCGCTGTCCGGACGGCGGAGGTCCGCAGTGCCGCCAAGTCGGAACCCGCTTCGGGCTCCGACCACAGTTGACACCACACGATATCGCCACGGAGGGTGGCACGACCGTACTCGGTGCGCTGCGCATGGCTTCCGAAATGGAGCACGGCCGGTCCGCACACGCTGAGGCCGAGCGTCAGTTCGGCAACCGGCGGCACGAACATGTCCATTTCGATCGCATACAGCGCTTGTTGTTGTGCGGACAGGTCTAGCCCACCGTAGTCGCGCGGCCAGGTGGGCCCCGCCAGGCCGGCCTCATAGAGTGCGCGCTGGAACTGCCTCGCCTCGGCGATCGAGGCAGCAGCGCCACCCCCATCCAGCCAGTCACTTCGCTGCGGGGCGTGCTCGGTGAGAAATGCGTTGAGCCGTGCCAGCATAGGTACCGCGGCGCTCATCCCAAGACCTCCTCGGCGATGAGACGTCGGCGTTCGAGCGGTGCCCCGAAAAGTACTGCGTCAGCACGTGCGCGACGGAAGTACAAGTGAGCCACATGCTCCCATGTAAACCCAAGAGCCCCAAGTATTTTGATGAGATCACCGGTCAGCCGACCGGCGACATCGACCGCAGAGCACGTCGCCTCCCGCACCGGCAGCGCATTGTCGACCCCGGGTCGGCCGAAACACCATGCCGCGTACCGGACCAAGGACCGGGCTTCTTCGAGAGCAATGAGCATGCGGGCGCACCTGTGCTTTACCGCTTGGAAGGACCCGACAGCCCGACCGAACTGGATCCGTGTCTTCGCATGTTCCACTGCCAACTCGAGAGCGCGGACGCTCACTCCCACAAGCTCCGATGCCAGCATCAGATCCCGCAAATTCACAGAGCGGTCGTCCCGATCGACGCGACCGACAACCCGAGCAAACGCGTCGGTCATAGTTATCGAGGCGTGTCCACGGCTCGGATCGAGACCTTCGAGCACGACAGTCCGGACCGGCGGTTGCTGCAACTCGACCGCCAGCAAGGTTTGCTCACCATCGAGATCCAGTGACAGCAACAGCTCATCGGCGGCGTCGGCGTCAAGCACCGATTCGAGCTGGCCGGAAATCCTGAGATGGCCGTCATGCGCGCCGCGAGCGCGCAGGGGCGCCCGCGCTTGCGCGAAGGTGATCACTGCCCCTTCGCGCGCTCGCGATATCAGGTCGTCTGCTACCGCTGAGGACGGCACCGACGCGAGGCACGGCAACGCGATACCGAGAACCGTGAGTAGCGGAACCGGGCAGAGGAATCGTCCGAATTCCTCTGCGACCAGTGTGAGTTCGACTGCGGTGGCTCCGAGGCCGCCCATCTCCGTCGCCATCCCGAGATCAACCAGGTCGACGTCGGCGCACAGCTGTCGCCACAGTTCGGCGCGTTGCTCGCCGGTCAGTGGTGGTTGGTCCAGCAGGACCCGCAGATCCCAGCGCTTGCTCAGGCAGCGCCGAACGGAATCTACCAGGGCACGTTGCTCGGGCGAAGCAACCAGTGCCGGCAACGCCGAAAGGCTCGCGCCCGGTCCGAGAAAACTCACGACTACACTCCGATTCCGCTCAACCCAGCCCGCGACCGGTCCCCCAGACTTCGAGACGGTCCTCGAGCCACTGTGTGACGCTCAGCCAACTCGGCTCACCGGGGTCGATTACTTGGAAGTGGTCGACCCCGCGCAGTTCGAGTAGCGAGATCTGATCCCCAGCCGATTCTGCTGCCGACACATACGCGCGGCTGTGCTCGATCGGGACTCGATTATCCGCATCGCCGTGGACGATCAGTTGTGGCACGCCGATCGGCACCTGATGCACGGGAGACGCGGCTCGATATTCGACCGCCTCCTGCAGTGGACCGGCGCCCATGAATGCACCAACGGCTCGTTCACCAAGCCCCTGCTCGTAACAGAGTTCCAGGTCGGTAATAGGCGCGAGACCGACTACCCCATGTACGAGGTTCTGCAGTGCCGCCAAAATAGCCAGATGCCCACCCGCCGAGTGTCCGATGGCGACCAGGGGCGCGTCCGCAAGACCAGTCGAAGTATGGCTGAGGGCCCGGATCGCATCGGCCACATCGATCAGCGTTTGAGGCCATCCGCCGCCGTCACCATCAATACGGCGGTACTCGATATTCCAGGCGATGAATCCGCGGTTCACCAGATCGGCGCAGAGCGGATCCATCAGGTGCAGATCGTGGCGAGCGCGCCACCACCCACCGTGGATGAGGATCGCAACTGCGCGGACCGTCTCATTCGGCGGCAACCAGCACTCGGCATATTGACTCGAATGTTTGCCGTAGCGAACGACTTCTGGCGATGACATCGTTGTCACCAGTCCCCATGCAGGACGCTGCGCACAACCGCGTCTGGACATTCCGAAGTCAGACGGAACGCGTGCGCGGCTTCGTTCCAGTTGAAGTCATGGGTGATGACACGCTCGGGATCGAGCGCACCCTCCGCTACCAGCGAAACAGCTTCCGCGTAGCAATCCGGCCCACCCTTGATACCGAACACCGTCAGTTCCTTCAACAAGACACTGGGCGGTGCGATCGAGATCGGGGCACGGCCTACGACCGCGATGATCGACCCCGGGGTGGCCAATTGATCGGCGAGTTCGACACCTGCCGCGGCCGCCGAAGTCTCGACCACCAAGCGCGGACCGGAACCGATGTCTTGCGCCACTGGCTCGTGTGCGTTCAGGCCGAGTTCAGCGGCGAGTTCCCGTCGGCTCGGCTGTGGCTCGAACACATGACATTCGTATCCGCGATAGTTCAGGACCTGGGCCAGCAGGATTCCCAGCGGCCCGCCGCCGACAACAGCGCATGGAATGGGCTCGGCCAGCACAGGAGCGGTCCTGCGCAGCGTGTGCACGGCAACGGCAACCGGCTCGAGGACCGTGGCGGCCAGGTCCGACACTTCGTCGGGTAAGGCCACGAGCTGAGATGCGGGTAAACGGACGTACTCGGCCAGCAGGCCCGGTCCAATCATCCCGAGGTAGCCACCGTGCGGGCACAGCTGAGCTGCTCCGCGCCTGCATGCGGCGCATGCGCCACACCGGGTGACAGGGTCGATGGTCACTCGCTGTCCGACGGTGATGTCGTGTACGCCGTCGCCGAGAGCGTGCACGACGGCTGCGCCGTCATGACCGACGACATGCGGATATGTGTCACCGCGACCGCCGTACATGTGGAGATCGGTGCCGCACAGCCCCAGAGCACGCATTGCGATGACAGCTTCGCCGGGACCAGGCTCCGGAATGGGAGTGCCGCGCTGTTCGAACTGCTCCGGGGCGACGAGCTGGATGACTGTGCCGCCAGGAGTAATGGTGGGTGTAACGAGAGCGTTCATCATCCCTACAGGATTCCGTATTTTCCGGGGGCGATGACACCATTGGGATCGATCGCCCGCTTGATCGCCGAAGTCAAACGACCGAACTCCGGCAACCGCGCACCCGCCCGCTCCTGCCAATCCGTCGGAGTACGCCCGATCGGAACCCCGATCTCGTCATACGCCGCCACCAACGCCGCATAACACTCCGCCATCCGCCGACACTCATCGGCATCACCCCGATCGAACATGATGATATGCAACCCCCGCGCCGCACGCGGACCACACACGAACTCCACCATGTAATCGAACCCATACTCCGCCAACACCCGCCGCGACACCCGCTGCTGCCGCTCAGCCAACTCCCCCACCATCGCCGTCGCCGGCAAAAACCACGTCGCACCCCCACCACGCCAATCCAACAAACCCAACTCCGACTCCGTCGGCTCACCACTGAACGTATCCAGATGAATCCGCAACAGAGCCGACTTCTCGATCTCCTCATGCGCGATATAACGCGCCTTCCCCGACCCCTCGAAATGCGCCCGAATCCGCTCGATCACCGGATCCAACGCCTCGAAACTCGGACCATACAACGCACCCGACACCGTCCACGCCCCCACCCCATGAGCGACCTGCAACTCCCGACGCACCTCATCCGGCAACGGAATCACCCCACCAGTCCGCTCATACGGATACGACTCCTGCGTACCGATCCCATACAGATCACTGGTCACCTTCATCAACGTCGGCACCGTACCCGCCAACTTCAACGGCCGCACCAACTCGATGATCTCCGCCAAATCCCCATCATCAGGAAACGTGAACGCAAACGACCGAATCACCGGAGGCCGCGGCATCAACCAAATCGCCGCCTGCGTCACAATCCCAAAATTCGACTGCGAAAACAAACCATCCAACAACGGCCCGAACCCCGACTTGTTCAAAAACCGCATCCCCGACCCACTCAACGACCCATCACCCGGATAAAAAACCTCCCCATCCGGCAACACCACCTCCATACCACACAACATCCCAAAATGATCAAAATACGGCGTATACCCCGCACCCCGATCCAACGCATTCCCCAACACACCACCATCCGGCGGACCAGACGTCGCACTCACCATCAACCCATCCCCCCGAGCCGCCAACTCCGCCCGCAACTGCCGAAACGTCACCCCCGGCTCCACCACCGCATACCCCAACCGCTCATCCACCTCCAACACCCGATTCATCCGCCTCCCCAAATCCACCACCACCTGACCACCACGAACCGGCGAATACTCCCCCATCCCCAAATTATGCCCCGTACTCGTCGGCCACAACGACACACCATGAACATTCGCCAACCCCACCAACACCCGAACATCAGCAGTCGAACCCGGAAAAACAACACCCGAAGGCAAACAATCCCCACCCGGCAAACGATTGAACCCATACCCCGCCAACACCCCCGACGACGTATCCACCACACCATCACCCAAAGCCGCCCGAACAGCAGCAAAAAATGAATCGGACATATTATCGTCCTTTCCGCACAATGGCTCGTCTGATCTTGCACTCCAAAGCCACACGTGAAACTGCGGCCTTGCCGAATGCGGTTATGTTACATTCATAACGGCCGCAATGCAAACGCTATAAATGTCTTCGATCAGGCAGCCGGCAGCCTGCGCGACGACGAAAGCCGATCCTCTACGATTGATAAGTCCACCCTTACTCGGACCGCAAAAATCACGCCGATCGGAACATTGATGAAGAGCAGAAGAGGCAACGAGGACTCGAGCTCGCCTCCGCCGAACGACAACGGAACAGACGTACCGGTATTGCGTGACTCGGCCTTCGTCACGGAGGAGTTCCTGCCGTACCTTCTGAATCAGACGACGAATGTTTGGAACCGAAATTTCAACAATGCCATCAGACGCTCGCCAGTAAAAGCGCGACAATGGCGAGTACTGGCAATGCTGCTTCGCACACCTGGTATGTCGCTGACCGAGCTTGTCGAAAATACTGCGGTCGATCAGCCGACGCTGAGCCGCATGATCGATCAGCTGAACATACGCGGCTTGGTGAAGCGAGAGGTCGCCGAGAACGACGCTCGTTACCTGCGCCTGTCCGTCACCGAAGAGGGTGAAGCTCTCGTCGAGGAACTCTGGCCGATCGCCTGGCGGCAGTATCACAAAGGAATCGCCAAGCTGACGCCGGAAGAGCAGGCAGTACTGGTCAAGCTCTTGAACCGCGTCCTCGACAGCCTGCAGCCCTGAATGCCGATCGACGTTCCGACAACTCGCTGTCATCCTGCTCGCCTCCGCAGATCAACGCCGAGCCAATCGTCGATCCGGCGCCTGAACTGCTCCCGGCCATTCCGGACCTCATCGATCAGGATTTCCGCCGGCGCATGATCCGGAATGGGGACCTCCCATTTCGTCCACCACGTGTCCAGGTTGGGGGCGGGAGCTCGCACGGCGGCCACGATCGTCATCAGACATTCCTGGCCGTCCACCTGTGAATCGAATCCGACTACAACGTCCGATTCAGCAAATTCGAGCATGATCCGATCGTCTCTGAACGACACACGATCGGGACCGAGGTCCGCGCTCGACAAGACGGCACGCACCGCCAGACGCGCGCAAACCGTGCAGGTACGAGCGTCGGATCTCATGTTGTCACTCAATGGAACTCCTCGATCGGTCGCGCTCTTCCTCGACCCCGATCCCGCTTGGTTCGGAAGCTGCTTATTTCAACGCTGCCGCTACATCTGCCCACCAGAAATGTTCTGGGTCGGCGAGTACCAGATGTGCGTCGTAATGGTCATGTCCGGCAAGGACCACCCGACTCGTTTCGGTTCCCACTGCCTGCAATTTTTCGTACATTTCCTGAGTGGACTGTTGAATTCGTTCGATGTCGCCTTCTGCCAGCAGCATGTGAATGGGGACCGACCCTGGATGAACATGATGCACAGGACTGGCATGCACGTCATCTTCAGGGCGCTCGAGGAAATGCTTGTAGATCCTTTCCGCGACACTGCCCTCGGGACGCTCTTCCGCGCACACCGTCATGGAACCCGAGATGGAGTACGCCACACGAAAGGGCTTGGCAGGCAATCCATAATCCTGGTACAAGTCCTCACGCAAAGCCGTGAGCGCAGCCAGATGGCCACCAGCGGAATGCCCCGCCAGGACGATCCGCTCGCGGTCGATACCCAGCGCATCGGCATTTGCGTGAATCCATCCGAGCATTTCGAGCACGTCCTCCAGATGGCTGGGATACTTGCGCCTCGGCGCGAGACCGTAGCTAGAGGACAGGAAGACCGCACCGATAGCGTGGGCCGCCGGCGCCATGAAGCCGCACCAGTAGGAATAGCCGACGGTCCACCCACCACCGTGCATGAATATGACCGCAGGCCGGCCGTGACCGCCAGGCTCTGCGTCGTAGATGTCGATCACCTGTTGCGGATCCGCACCGTACTTCGCTCTATGCGGAGCCGGCACCCGTCCGAGCGTCTCACGGGTCGCCGCAACGGCCAGGTTTACATATTCGTTGACTCGGGGATTACCCAGAACAATCTGTTCCGGAAACGCACCCGGATCCAGGAAGGCATCGATATCGAAGGACAATTGGGTCTCCTTGTTCTCAGTTCGACCTGGACAGTTCGACTGTCGGGTGCGAATCGGCGGTCCGCGGCAGGCGTGACATCAGCACCGCGCCGAGCAGGCCGGGCAGCGCGAGAGCCCAGGCCGCCATGGCGACATTTCCGCCGCCGAGAGCCACGAAAACGCCGCCGTATGGTGGTCCGAGAATCGCGCCGAATCGTCCGAAGCCCGAGGCCCAGCCGATCCCGGTAGCCCTGATCCGAACGGGGTAATGGGCGGCGATGTGGTCGTAGATGATGCCGTATGCACCGCCTGCGCCGATTCCGGCAATTCCGATGCCGACCGTGAGCCAGAGTTCGCTCCCCAACGCCATGAAGACGTATCCGAGAACACCGGCCACCAATCCGACCACCACGACGAATTTCGGTCCGACCGCGTCAGCCACAACCGCGCCGAGAACTGTGCCGACAACCGTTGTGCCGCTGAAGAATACGAAGAATGCCAGCGCCGCATCCAGGCTGAACCCCGCCTGAACCATCAATTGCGGCAGCCACGTAGTCACGCCGTATACCAGCATCATGATAAGGAACATCATGAACCAGAGTCCCGGCGTCACCCAGCGATCGCGCCCCTCGAATAGTTGACCGGCCGGGAATTTGCGCTCCGGCGTGCTCGGCACGGCTCCCGCTTCCACAGCCACCGCAGTCTCTACGCCGAACTCGGCGGCAACTGCGTCAGCGTCCGCGATGCGACCGCGCACCCTCAGGAAGACCGGTGATTCGGGCAGCCACAGCACCGCTGCAGGCACGAGGGTGAGCAGCGGAAGAGCTCCCAGGGCGTAAATGGGCCGGAACCCCGCGTAGTCGAGGAGCCATAACGCGCAGAAGGAGGCGGCGAGCCCGCCGACGGCAGGGGCCGTCATCACAAACCCAACGACTCGTGACCTGTACCCAGGCTTCGCGAATTCAGCGGCGATCGCGACCACGGTTGGGGCGATACCGCCTATTCCCAGCCCCGCCAGGAACCGCCACGCCCCGAATACGCCGAAATTGGGTGCGAGCGCACAACCGAGCGCCGCCGCCGAAAACAACGTCAAAGAAAGCAGGTAAAGCTTGCGTCGCCCCAGGATATCCGTCAATGTTCCGGCGACGAATGCACCGACCAGGACTCCGACCAGAGAAACACTGCCGACCAGCGCGGCCGAACCGGTCGTTACCCCCCACGACTCCTTGCCGAGAATATCCGGCAGAGTGGCACCATAGATAAATACCTCATAGCCGTCGACAAACATTGCGAGCCAGCACAACAGGGGAACGAACCACCGCGATCGTTGCCGCCTCGAGGACGAAACAGAGTTCACGTCTACCTCCACGGGAGCGGTCATCTGTTGGGAGTTGGAAGAGGATTTGTACCGAGCTTCCGAACGGAACTCCATGGATGACGCTACCCTAATACATACAATCTCATATGATTTTGTATGTGATGTAGGGTACTCCGCTCACACTCAAGCCGCAAGGCTCAGATGAATCGGAAACCGAAGGGAAGCAGCCAATGAAACTGCCTCCTTTCCAGCGTCACGCGAGGTCTGCGACCACGTCGACAATTCCACGGTCGAGATTCGGTCGCGGGCAACGCCTTTGGCGTCCGCGACGCTCCATGAATCATCCCTTACTACCGCTCCGCGGGAGCCGAGTCGGTCGAGTGGCCGGGGAACAGTGATTCCTCAGGGTTGATGCGGACTGCCGCATTGTTGACGGCCGTCGCCGCCTCGCCGAAGCCGACGGCGATCAATCGGACCTTGCCCCGGTAGTCCGAGACGTCCCCGGCGGCGTATACACCAGGAATATTCGTCTCCATCGCACTGTCGACAGCGATGTACCGGTTGTCTGCGATCTCGATCCCCCAGTTGCGGATCGGGCCGAGATTCGCCGTGAATCCCAGCGCCGCGATCACGGCATCGGCTGGCCGTGCGACACTCGTGCCGTCGGTCTTCGCAATCTCCACCTGTTCGACGCGGCTGGTTCCGAGCACGGCCGCCACCTCCGCGTCGGTGATCACGTCCACGGTGGAGCTCTTCAGCTGACCTACCGTATGCGCGTGAGCACGAAAGGCCTTGCGGCGGTGGACAAGTGTGACAGAACGAGCCAATGGTTCCAGCGACAGCGCCCAATCACATGCGCTGTCGCCACCGCCTACGACAACCACGTCCTGATCCCGATGAGCCTCGAGTTCCGGGACGAAATACGAGACTCCGCGCCCGAGCCAATCGATTCCCGCCGTTAGCGGACGCGGGGCGAAGGTGCCAATGCCCGCGCTGATCACCACTGCCTTGGCGGTAACCTCCACCCCGTCCTCGGTCGTGACGGCAAGTGACCCGCTGTCCAGCACTTCGAGCGTTTTGGCATTCCGTTCGAGGAGATACTCGGGATCGAACCGTGCCGCCTGTTCGACCAGTCCGGCCACTAGATCTCGCCCCCTGACCGACGGGAAGCCGGCCACATCGAAGATAGGCTTCTCCGGGTACATGGCACTGATCTGACCGCCCGGCTCAGGTAGTGAGTCGATCACCACCGTACGCAGACCCCGGAACCCCGCGTAATACGAGGCGAACAGCCCTACCGGACCAGCTCCGATAATCAGCAGGTCACAATTGAGGTTGGCCATGTCGACGCGCCTGCTCACGGGATCAGCACCGGTTTCACCGACCGCCCGCTTTCGGAAGCTTCGGCAGCCTTGTGGATCTCGGACAGCGGGAACCGTTCGATCAGCTTGTCGAACGGGAACAGGCCCTGCCGCCACCAATTGATCATCGTGGGCAAGAACACATGCGGTGAAGCATTGCCGACGAGGGCATCGGTGACGGTGCGCCCGAAAACAACCGCCGGCGAGTCGATACGCAATTCCTCGCTGAGTGCGACCAGAGCACAGGTACCTCCCGGAGCGAGCGCGCTCACGGCGGTCGAGATAACGCTCGGAACACCGCTTGTGTCGAAGGAGTAGTCAGCGCCGCCAGTGATGGCTTGCAACTGCTCGGCGAGATCCGCGGCGCGGCCGTCGATCGTATGTGTCGCTCCCAATTCCTCGGCGAGCTTGCGGCGACTTTCGACAATATCCACCGCGACGATGGTCCCAGCGTTGCAAATCTTCGCAGCCATGACGCCGGCCAGACCTACCGCGCCCGCCCCGAAGATAACGATAGATTCTCCTGGACGGACGCCAAGAACGTTCACGACCGCACCCGCACCGGTCTGGAATCCACAGCCCAGCGGGCCGAGAATCTCCAAAGGCAAGTCGGCGTCAACCTTCACGGCGTTGGTCTCGCTCGCCACGGCGTACGTGCCGAAAGAGGACTGCCCGAACCACGTGCTGTAGACAGGGGCCCCGTCGGCATCGAGGACAGGAGAATGAACGCGCCCCAGAGCCGGACCAGCGTTGAGGTCCTGCCATCCGTCGCAATAATACGGCTTCCCGGTATGACAGCGTTTGCAGTGCCCGCAGCTGTCGTAGCTCAGAACTACATGGTCACCGGGTGACAGGCCGACCACGCTGCTACCGACCGCCTCGATAACTCCTGCTCCTTCATGACCGAAGATTGCGGGGTGTATGGCCGATCCGGCGGGACCGGCGACCGCCAGGTCGGTATGACACATCCCGACTCCGGCGATCTTCACCAGCACCTCATAGGGGCCGAGTTCGCTCAGCCGCACCTGCTCGAGCTGAAAGCCTTTTGTGGTGTCGCGTACGACTGCGGCTGTGAATTCACGGACTTGCTGCGTCTTGGGCATTCGATCTTCTCCTTGTATCGCCGCTGACACATTATTGTCATGATAGAATTTCGGTTTATTCGGGAAATTCGATAAAAGTCTTCCAGCTGCCAAAATCGGGCAGCGGCCGGTCAGGCCAAATCTTCCCTGAGCACGTTTTTCCGCACCTTGCCCGAGCCCGTACGCGGCATTGCGCCTACCACTTTCAATAGGCGAGGCAGTTTATAGTGCGCCAACTGTGCCGAACAGAATTCACGCAACCCCTCGAGCTCGACCTCGCGACCAGCCTTGGGCACGACTACCGCAGTTACAGTTTCGCCGTATGTCTCGTGCGGAAGACCGATCACCGCAACCTCGAGCACATCCGGATGCCCGGACAGGACGGATTCGATTTCTGCCGGATAGACATTCACGCCGCCGCAAATGATCACGTCTTTGAGTCGGCCGACGATCCACAGAAATCCATCTTTGTCCATGGTTCCGAGGTCACCGGTCCTTATCCAACCGCCGGGGACGAGCAACGCTTCCGTTGCGGCATGGTCCCCCCAGTAACCCTGCGTGACGGTCGGCCCGCGCTGGATGATCTCACCCGTCTCGCCTGGATCCGCCAGAGATCCGTCCGCGCGGACAACAGCAACTTCTGTATACATGGTCTGGCTACCCACCGACCCGGTACGCCCCTGCGCGTACTGCGGAAGCAAGTATGTCGACACTCCCCCGGCTTCGGTGAGACCGTATCCCTGATATACGTCGATCCCGTAGGTCCGGTACGCCTCGATCAGCGGGAGCTGAACCGGAGCTGTACCCGCCGCGACGAGCCTCACGCTCGCGAGCTTCTCGGGGGTGAAGGATTCGTCTTTTATCAGTAGGTTCAGGACTGCCGGTACCAACATCGCGACCGTGACCTGCTGCCGCGAGATCAGATCCAGCGTTTCTCTCGGCGACCGGTAGCTGGTCAGTACGATGGTTCCGCCACTGAGGAAGACCGGCTGAGAAAGCGTCACGATGCCGCCCGTGAAGTAGAGGGGCGCGGTGAGGATGTGGATGTCCTGTTGGGTGAAGTCGAAGCTTCGACTGATCGTCTCCGCGGCGAAGTAAATATTCGCGTGAGTGAACATCGCCCCCTTGGGCTGTCCAGTGGTCCCGGACGTATACAAGATGGCAGCCAG
This sequence comes from Nocardia citri, assembly GCF_054065835.1. Lineage (NCBI taxonomy): Bacteria > Bacillati > Actinomycetota > Actinomycetes > Mycobacteriales > Nocardiaceae > Nocardia > Nocardia citri. Next base: position 138,738 of record NZ_JBSUQM010000002.1, on the reverse strand, counting down.
ATCGTCGAATCCGACTCGAGGAAAGCCGGTGGCCTCCGTCTTCATCCCGACGTCATCGCGGAGCTGCGCCGCGACGTCATCGACCGCCAGATATCTCAGGCCTGCAGCATCGTCGAGATTCGGCTTGGTCGAGGAGTCATAAATCAGCGTTCGAGCGCCCGAGTTCTCGATCAGAAAAGCTATTTCCGCGTCGGTGAGCTGAATATTGACCGGAACGAAAACGGCACCCAGCTTTACAGTTGCGAAGAATGCGAAATAGAACTCCGGGCGATTGCTCATCATACACGCGACACGATCACCGTACGAAACACCTTGACCGCTCAGCATATACGCCCAGCGATTGATAGCTTCGTCGAGCGATTGCCAGCTGATCGATTCTCCTTCGAATACGATCGCGGGACACTCCGGCTTGACTTCAGCCCAATACTCGATCCATCGTGCAATCGACGCTGTAATCATTTCGTACCTCCTCGGACCACGAAAAGACCGGCGTGAGCACGCCCGTCGGTATTTCGAGCGAGTGCCGACCGGCCGATTCGGGTACGCACATCCAGAACTGCGCCGGTCTGCGGAGCCATCAGGCTTCCTCGTCAGCGAAAGCCGGAGGGATCAGCGGCAGCTTCGCGGGTGCTCGGAAATTCACCTCGACCAGTTCCGACAATTGGTCCATATCCCAGGAGCCGTGTGTGCTGACAACCCGAATCGGCTCCGGAATGTTGTACAGCTCCACGAGGGGGCCGCGCGCTCCGACGACCCGCCCGTTGAGCCAGCTCGAACGTTCGCTGGCGAGGTAGGTAGCGATCGGCGCGATGTGCTCGGGTCCGGGCGGTCCCGCGTGCATGTGCGCATCCGGAACGGTATCGATCAGACGCGAGGCCGCCCCCGGCGAGATTGCATTCGTCGTGACGCCATACCTGCGCAGTGCGTTTGCGCAAGAGTAGGTAAGACCGACGATACCCATCTTCGCCGCGGCATAGTTCGGCTGTCCCGCCGATCCGTGCAGACCGGAGATCGAAGTGAAGTTGATAATCCTGTTCTGCGCGTTCGCATCCCGCTGACTGCGCCAGTACTGAGCCGCCGGCTTGATGGTGTTGTAGTGCCCCTTGAGGTGGACCGCGATCACCGCGTCCCAATCCTGCTCATCCAGGTTGAAGATCATCTTGTCGCGCAGGATGCCGGCGACGTTGACCAAGATATCGAGTCGACCATACTGCTCGATGGCCGAGCGGATCATGGCCTCGGACTCCGCGTGATCGGCGACGTTGGTGTAGTCCACCATCGCGGTGCCACCCGCGTCTTGAATCTCCTTGACCACACCCGCAGCGGGCGTAGTGTCGCTACCGGTCCCATCACCGGCGACACCGAGGTCGTTGACCACGACGGCAGCGCCTTCGCGTGCGTACATCTTCGCTATCTCCGCGCCGATACCCCGACCCGCACCCGTCACGACCGCCACGCGGTCCTTCAGCCACTCACCCATTCGTTACCAATCCTCTACTGATTCGCATGAACTCCTGCGGCCCGGTGACCACCGTCTTCAAGGCGAGGCGCACAACAAACTCCGGGAGTCATACTAGAATATCGTTCTAACCAAGGTGTGGCAAGGCCCACAGCGATAACCGTCCTATCGCCGCGGCTCGCACACGGCGCCGAGCTCGATAACCAGGACCCTGACGACGATGAGGCCGATCCCTTACTCCCGCGACCACGCAACTGCGTCACCGACGATGAGTGAGGCCAAGACGGGGTCAACGCGACGACCGAGGCAGCCCAGATTCCGAAGGCCGCCCCAGTTGCGGTACCCGCACAATATGGGGACCGACAGCACCGGCGCACTCTGCGATAGCAATTACACATATCAGGTCGCCCGGTACGGCTCCCGGAACAAGTTCCCGGCAGCTTAGAACAGAGCCGCTGCCAGCAGTGGCAGCCAATTCTTCGTGAGCGTGCCGGCGCTCATCAAAAACCGCGATCAGTTCGCTTCAGTTTCCGCGGGGCTGGAGGACGCGGCGCGCGGGTGAATACAGCCACCGCGGAAGTCGGCGCTGTGCACACGAACCGAGAGTGCCTTTACTCGTCCTCGATTACCAGCCGCAGGATGAGACCGGTGAAGTAGTCGGCAACCTTCTCAGCGGTCCGCGCATCCTCCACTTCGACAATCTGCGATGCCGCGGCGTTGACAAGGCTGGTGACGGCGTAGGCACTCAAGTCCGGCAACGGAGGCTCGCCGATCGTGAGCCCCCGTGCTCCATGTATGAACCGCAGGACCGCCTCGCGCCTGACTTCCGAGAACCCTGGCGGCACGTCGTCACCGAGCAGGACGCGCGAGATTTCCCGCAGTCGCCAAGTGTCGATCAAATGAGCCCGAGCGCCCGCAACATAGAGAGCGCCTGGACGAGTCTCACCCGCAGCCCGCGCTTGGTCCGTCGCTCTCGCGGACGCGGCGGCGTTGCTGCTGAGCGCCTCGTGGGCAAGAGCCATGAATACCTCGGCCTTGCCTCCGAATTGGTGGTAGATGCTTCCTACACTCACTCCAGAGGCCTTGACCAAGTCATTGATGCTGGTTGCCTCATACCCCTGGATGACGAAGAGCACCCTGGCCGCATCGAGCACCGCCTGCTTGGTAGCACCCGACTTGGGCCAACGCCCGGACTTCGCGCGCACCGCCGCAGCCGCGGCCGGGAACGGAAGGTCCAAATCCGGCTCTACCATCTCCACTCCGTTCGTTTTACGAGCACATGAGATACCCGTGCATTCCAGAATGTAATTCTAGAGGCTAACGATCGCCGGACTGCCTAGGGGCGTCGATTGGCAAAGATAATCGAACCGGCATTCTGAAACATCCCACCGACGCCCTGGGCGAAACTGGTCTCGATGCCCGGCACCTGCGCGGCCGCCTCGCCACGCACCTGCCGAATCGACTCCTGCAGGGCGAACATTCCATACATACCAGTATGGGTGTAGGACAGCCCGCCACCATTGGTGTTCATCGGCAGACTCCCGCCAGGTGATGTGTGCCCCTCAGCGACGAACGGTCCCGATTCCCCCTCCTTCACAAAGCCCAAGTCCTCCAGGCCGTAGAGGGGAACGTGCGCAAACGCGTCATAGACCATCAGGTGATCGATGTCGTTCGGCGTCAGCCCCGCCTCGGCAAACGCCATCGAACTCGAATCCCGGAAAGCTCTCGAACTGGTGAAATCGGCCATCTGCGAAACGATCGTGTGCTCAGAACTCTCCCCCGATCCCAAGATGTACGCCGGTTTCACGTCCAGGTCGGCCGCACGCTCAGCCGAGGTGACCACGATGGCACCACCCCCGTCGGTCACCACGCAGCACTCGAGAACATGGAACGGGTAGACGATCATCTTCGAGTCGAGAACGTCCTCGACGGTGATCAGATCCCGTTTGAGTGCGCGCGGGTTCTGCGCTGCCCACTTCCGCTGCGCGACCGCCACCGAGGCCAACTGCTCGTGGGTGATGCCCTTTTCCTTCATGAAGCGCAGTGCCGGGACGGTGAACATGGACGCGAACCCGGATACGCCGTAGGGCATCTCGAACTGGCCGAGCGACCCGTTAGCGGGGAATTCGAACGGCTCCATCCCGACGCGCGACCGTCCGGATTCGCCGTGTGATATCAGAACCGCCGTAGCCATCCCGGAAACGATGGCCGCAGCCGCGTGCCGAAGATGCAGGAAGTATGAGCAGCCTCCCACGCTCGTGGTATCCACCCATTTCGTGCGAATACCCAGATTGTGAGCGATCTCGGTGGCGAAGTTCCCAGTGCTGGCGACACCGTCGATATCCGCGACCGTCAGCCCTGCATCGGCGATGGCACGCAGCGACGCATCGAGGTTGAGTTGAAGTACGGACATATCCGGCACGACGCCGATTCGCTCGGATTCCGAGGCACCGACGACCGCAACATCTCCCGGCTTCATGCGCTCACCGGCTCGAAAACGGGCAGCGCCATGCCGTCGCGCTGCTCAAACATGACACGCAACGGCATATCGAGAACGAGCTTGTCCGGCGTGTTCTCGATTCCGACAATGTTCGTCATCATTCTCGGCCCCTCCTCCAATTCGACCACTGCCAGCGCGTACGGAGCGCGGTCTTCGAAGCCCGGCGCGGGTCGCTGCACGATGTTGTACGAGTAGAGCGTTGCGTTTCCCGATGCCTTCACCCACTCGACGGCACCACCGGTAACGAACGGCGAGTACACGCGGGGGTAAAAGAAGTACCGACCGGTAGTCACGCAACGCTGGATCCAGAGTTCGCCAGCAGCGGCACCGTCCCAATACCGCTGCGTCTCCGGTGTCGGCTCAGGCAATGGCGGCCTCATCAATCTCCTCTTCGGTCTTCGTTCTGCCAGGTTCTAGAGTGCTATTCTAGTACTTGATACTAGCGGTGTCGCCGGTGTTTGACCATGAGTGACACCGACAATGCGCTAAAGGGGACGCCTGGATGAAAATCACGTCAGAGCTCGTCGGCACCAAGCTGGAGCCCGTTACCTCGAGCTGGAACAGCCGTGACTGCGCCCTCTATGCGCTAGGCATCGGGGCAGGTCAGAAAGACCCGCTACGCGAACTGGAGTTCACGACGGATACCACGCCGCACCGGCAGCAGGTGGTATATCCAACATTCGGCGTCATCGTCGGCGCCCAGGTCGGCGTCGGCAAGTTGTTGGATTTCCTCGGCGACGCAGTCGACACGCGCCAGATGCTGCACGGTGAGCAGAAGTGCGAACAACTCAGTCCACTGCCAACACAAGCGACGGTTGTCACTACCGCACAGATCTCCGCGGTGTGGGACAAAGGCAGCGCTGCCATCGTCGAGACCGTCTCGGAAGTCGCGGATGCCGAGAGCGGCACACTGTACTCGCGGTCAACGCAGTCCATGTTCTTCCGCGGCGCCGGCGGCTGGGGCGGTCAGCGCGGCCCGGCAAGTGGCGCTGCACCGGTCCCCGAGCGGAAGCCGGATCGCACGCTAAGCGCACAGACCAGGCACGATCAAGCTCTCCTGTACCGACTCACGGGTGACGACAACCCGCTTCATCTGGACCCGGCCGTTGCACAAAAGGCCGGATTCCCACGGCCGATCCTGCACGGGCTGTGCACGTACGGCGTGGTCGGACGTACGCTCCTCGCGGAATACGCCGACTCGGATCCCAGCCGCTTCATCTCCCTGGCCGTACGGCTGAGTTCCCCGACGATGCCCGGCGATACGTTGACGATCGACACATGGCAACACGGCAGCGAGGTCAGCTTCGCGGTCAAGCGTGATAACGGTGATGTGCTTTTGTCCAACGGCGTATTCATCGTCAAGCAGTAGCTTCTTGCGCGATCAGGAATCGAGGCACCGCCGTAGAACAAGCCGCCCGCCCCATCGTCCCGATGGGGCGGGCGGCTTGTCCGGACGGCACGCGTCAGCTGAGCGCCTCAACCGTGACCTGCTCTAATCCTCCCTGACCGTGATCGCCGCGGACGGGCAGACGCGCACCGCACGACGAACGGACTCGAGCGACTCCGACGGCGGTCGCGAGTCGAGAACGACGACAATGCCATCCTCGTCGTGGCCGAATACGTCTGGAGCCACAGCTGAGCACTGCATCGAGCAGACACACCGGTCATCGTCGGCCGTGACATGTAGGGACACCGCTGACACTCCTTGCTTCATCGCGGCTCGAGGATCATCGGCATAGTTTTGATGCCGTGGAAGAGGTTGCTTGTGGTGAATGGGGTATCACCGGTGATTGCGTAGTTGGGGTAGCGGCGTAACAACTCCTCGAAGATGATACGCAACTCCAGGCGTGCGAGTGGTGCACCGAGACAGAAGTGCGGCCCGCCGCCGCCGAAAGCCATATGCTCGTTCGGGAAGCGCCGCATATTGAAGACGTCAGGATTCTCGAAAACCTCTGGATCGCGGTTGGCGGCGGTGTAGAACATGACCACCCAGTCGCCCTTCTTGATTTGCTTTCCGCCGATTTCCGTATCCTGTGTTGCCGTGCGACGGAAGTGGGTCACCACACTTCCCCAACGCAGCATCTCCTCGATCGCGGACCGCATGAGCGAGTAGTCCGCGGCAAGGTCGGCACGCTGATCAGGATTATCGAACAAAGCCCGCGCGCCCGCGCTGGTTGTGTTGCGCGTGGTGTCGTTGCCCGCACCTACCAGGACGAAGAAAACCTCCCGCTGCTGGCGCCAGGTGAGCTTTTCACCGTTTATCTCCGCGCCCATGAGCCGGGATACGAGATCGTCTTTGGGGTTTTCCTGCCGATCCCGCTGCATACGTTCGAGGTAGTCGAACATTTCGGTAACCGCGGCCGCACCTTTCGCCGAGAAGGCCGTGCATGCTTGCAGGTCTATTTCCATATCGTCGAGATCGGTGACGGCATCGGTCCACTCGGAGAGCAGATGCTGATCTTCCCGTGGAAATCCGAGCAAGTCTCCGATGACCTGGCCCGGAACTGCGGCGGAAACCTCGTGTACGAAGTCGATTTCGTCGTGCTTTCGTGGAGCGAGGGCGTCGAGCAGAGTAGCGACCTGTTCGCGGATAACCGGCTCGGCTTGCATGACCATCTTGGCTGTGAACGCGCTGCTGACAATCCCACGCATCCACGCATGGACGGGGTCGTCGACTCCGAGCATTGCGAAGGTGTCGTAGTCCGTGAAGCCGGTTCCAAGCGTCAATGTCATGTGACCATCTGCAGAGGAGAAGATCTCTGGATGGCGCGAAACATGTGCGATGTCTTTATGTTTCGTCAACGCCCAGAACGGATGCGTGTGGGTGATGTTGCCAGGAGCGGGCGTGTGCCAATGGACGGGATCGGTCTCCTGAAGCCGTCGCAAGACGGTATAGGGGTCACTCATCCACAGCGCGATGTCGGTCAAGTCGATCGATTCGGTGCTGCTCATATTCGTGGTCCTTGCGTGAGTTGTTACTCGATGCCAACCGGCGGTGTGATTCCGCCATGTTAGAGCATCATTCTAGAATTTTATACTGATTGCTGACTATTTTTGCCCGGCGCAGATTCACGTGATTTGGACATCGCTGATCCGGCGGTTGGTTCGGCTCTTGCAAGCCCTCGTCCACCGTTGCCGGACTCGCATATTGCAACGCCCGGCAGCGGCCGCTCAGCAGGTTCAGACGGAGAGGCCCTCGACGAATTCGGTCGCCTCGGACCATGACGCGCCGGCTGCAATCATGTTTCGCAGCCTCATAATTCTTCGTGATTCGTTGATCGTCAGTACCCCGACGAGACGGGATTCGCGGCGGTAGAGCGCCACCAATCGCGCATCATCGATGCTGCCGGCACAAATCCGAACCTCGTCGGCGTCCGGCACACCCGCGAACTGAATTCGATGGTCATACCAGACGCTCCAGTAGTACGGCACCGTGTGGTAGGCGGTCGCCTTCAGCCCGAGCGCGTTGCGTGCCGCGTGGGCACCCTGGTCACCAGCACTCGTCCAGTTCTCGAGTCGCATCACTCGATCAAACGTTTGGTTATGCCAGTGGGCTACGTCACCGGCTGCCCACACGTCAGGCACATTCGACGCGAGGTACATATCGCATACGACGCCTCGATCAGCAGCGTGCAACTGCACACCCGATCCCTCGAGCCACGCAGTCGCCGGTACCGCACCGATACCCACGACCAATAGGTCGGCTGCCAGTATCGCCCCGTCGGACAACTTCACGGCTTCCACGGTCTGGCGCCCTTGGACTTCCTGCACCGCGACTCCGGTCAGCGTCCGAATCCCCTGTCTGTCGTGCAGCGTCGCCAACATGGCACCCATATCCGCACCAACAGCCCGTACGAGCGGAACGGTGGCCGCCTCGACGATCGTCACCTCAGCTCCGAGTTTGTGGCACACAGATGCGACTTCGGAACCGATGAATCCTCCGCCGATCACCACAACCCGAGCCCCGGGTTTGATCGCCTCACGGATCGAAACCGCGTCGTCCCTGGTCCTGAGGACATGTATGCCGCTCAGGTCCGGCACTCCGGCAATAGTGCGTGGCACCGAACCGGTAGCGATGATCAGCCTGTCGTAGCCGACCGTGCCGGAGCTCGTGTCCAGCTTTTTGCGCGCGACATCCAGGCCGGTCGCCGCCGTGCCGAGCCGCAGATCTACACCGAGCTGATCGGTGAGATCTTCGACGTCGCGCAAGGTCGTATCGTCGGTCTGCCGCTCCAAGAACGCTTTGGACAGCGGCGGCCGGTCATAGGGCACGTGCGGTTCATCACCGACCAACACGATCCTGCCGCCGAAGCCCTCCTTCCGCGCGCTCTCTACAGCGCGCAGACCAGCGAGAGATGCACCCACCACGACTAGCGTGGCGTCCTTGTCCAGCATGTTGCCGGATTTCAGTTGGCCATCACTCGATATCACGGCCAGCTGCTGTCGGTCGAGCGGGTCTGGTTGATGACGTGAACGTCGGTGAATTCATGCAACCCCCACACTCCGTTTTCGACACCGACCCCGCTCCACTTGACGCCGCCGAAGGGAAGAGTAGGCGGAAGCACAATGTGGTTATTGATCCACGTCGTACCTGCCTCGATCTGCTGGGCCAGTTCGATAGCGCGCTCGGGATCAGCGGTCCAGATCGAGGATCCGAGACCGAAGTGCGATGCGTTGGCGCGGGCGATTACCTCGGGGACACTGTCGTAAGGCAAAACAGGCAAAGCAGGGCCGAACTGCTCCTCGGCGACGATCGCCATCTCATCATTCACGTCGGTAAGGATGGTCGGTGCGTAGAAGTAGCCCGGCCCTTCCAGAATGGGCCCGCCTGCGGCAACGGTGGCGCCCGCGCCGACCGCATCGGCAACCAGCCCGGCCACGCGGTCCAGCTGCGGCTTGTTTTGCAACGGCCCGTAATCCACACCTTCCTCGAGCCCGTTACCAACCTTGGCCGCTTTGGCCTGATCTACCAGTGCCGCGACCACGTCGCCATACAGCTTCCGCGGCACGTAGGTTCGCTTGATAGCCACACAACTCTGACCGGTGTTGGTCATGGCGTTGGCGAAGATACCTGCGGCCACCGTCAGCGGGTCGGCGTCTTCGAGGACAATCGCGGGATCGTTTCCGCCGAGTTCCAGCGTGACCCGCTTGAGGTCGTCGGCCGCAGCAACGGCGACCTTTTTTCCGGTAGCCGTCGAGCCGGTGAAACTGATCTTGCGAATCGCAGGATGCGTGCTGAGCTTGGCGCCGAGCGGATCGAGACCGGAGACAACATTCAGCACACCCGGCGGCAGAACACTCGCGAGCACCTCGCCGACTTTGAGAGTCGTCAGCGGGGTATAAGGGGAGGGTTTGAGGACGACAGTATTACCCGCACGCAGAGCTGGTGCGATCTTCCAGAACGCAAGCGCGACAGGGATATTCCAGGGTGTAATCGCAGCCACCGGCCCGAGAGGCTGACGCCGCAACTCCACATAGGCCTTCTCATCGTCCTGGAGAACTTCGGCCGGGGTGTCGAGAGTGGCGTAGTACCGCAACCAGTAGGCGGAGACAGTGAACTCCAAGGGCGACTGCGACAGCGGCCTTCCCTGCTCTTGGGTCAGGATGAGACCTAAATCTTCAGCTACCTCCTCGAGCCGGTCGGCAGCGCGTAGCATCGCGTCGCGGCGAGCCCCTTCGTCGGCACGCCAGCTGACGTACGCCTTCTCTGCCGCCGCAACGGCCAGGTCGAGCTGGGCCGCCGTGCAATCGGGAGCTTCTGCGAACGGTTGACCGGTCGCGGGATTGATCACCGCGAATGTCGCTTGACCAGCAACCTGTTCGCCATCAATCGTCATTGAAAAGTTGGGCATGTCTGCTCCCAGAGGTTTAGCTATGGAGGTCGATCACGAACGGGCTCGCGGTTCGTCCGTCGACCCGTGTGACGGACTTCATTCTAGAGCATCATTCTAGTATGATCCACGTTACAGATGAAGTTCCGCAAATTTGTTTAGGGCTGCTCGGTGGACCAGGCCCGGCGGAATGAGTAGGAGGATCGACCCATGGCGTACGTGATCGGTGCCGCTTGCATCGACGTCACCGACAAGTCCTGCATGGATGAATGTCCGATGGACTGCATCTACGAGGGTGCCCGGAAGATGTACATCAACCCCAAGGAGTGCATCGACTGCGGCGCATGCATGCCGGCCTGCCCGGTGGAAGCGATCACCCTGGATCGCAAGACACCCGAAGAGCTCGAGGAGTTCGTCGCCGACAACCTGCGGTTCTTTACCGAACCCCTCCCAGGCCGCGACACATCCTTAGGCGCAACACCGGGCGGCGCCAGCGCGCTCGGCCGCGTGGGTATCGACACCGAACTCGTCGCGCGTCACCAGCGTCCGTAAAGGTCGACCGCGTGATCGACGTAGTGAGGATCGCGGACTTACCAGCGGGTGGTGCCGGTGGAGGTGGCGTTGTCATTGATGCGCCAGAGCTGTCCATCGGAGGCCGATGACTCCAGATATCAGCCGGGAGCGCTGAAGAACTACCTACCTTGCCTTGCCTGAGGAGGCGAATGGGCGTGACCGCCGAAGGAATCCCACTCGAAGGTGATGTGCACCTGCGGATCTGGCTGTCCAACGTGGTCTTCGACTACACGGCCACCGCAGCGGCCGCGCACAACTTGATCCACGACTGGAGACGAGGACATTGGTACACAATTGAATTGATCCACGAGACCACAGACCATCGCCGACTGCTGCCGCGCCTGCCATACGAACGATTGTTTCTCGGGCCGTTCCGGGCAACGCCCCGATGCCAACAGGCCAGGCCGATCAGCGAGTTGCCATCATGCTCGGACAACGACACAGTCAACTTCGAGTCGGTCGACCATCATGCCGGGCGATAGTGATCGAGCAAGCTCGAGCTGTATCCGACTGTCCGGTGTCGGTCAGCGAGCGACCCGTACGGCTCGACACCATGCGAGCCATCCCGAATGCCGACGACGCCGCGGCCGTGATCACGTTGCGCTGAGGTGGATTTCGGACAGTGCCGCAGTCGGCCGACCGAAGCGGGCGACCGCCCCGCGCCCTGTCGCGACGAAAGCACCGTCCGGCCGGATACGTTCCGCCGGACGGTGCTCTCTGTTTCAATCGAAGCGATCAGGCTCGAATAAGGCGCTCCCGCCCGAGCCAGGCGGCCAACTTCTCGTAGGGGCCGGCACTTTCAGGTACGGCATGTGCCGAACCGAACATGCCACCGGTACGCTGCTCATCGGGCAGCATCTGGTGGGCGACGGTCAGCGCGCACGCTGCCAGGTCTGGGTCTAGTTCGCCGGGATGGCCCAGTGCCTCCGAGAGATCCCAGGTGTGAGCCACTGTTTCCATGACAAAGGCCATTAGCACAGCATGTCCGGGCATTTCGCCGAATGGCATCCGCATTACCGCTTCCAGGCTGCCGTCCTGAGCCCATGCCTGGATTGCTCGCGCCCTAGCTGTGTCGTACGCGGCCGCCCAGCCGTCGTCCGGTACGTCGTCCACGAATGGCTGTACGGCGTTCGCGTCTGCGCCTTCGGCCGCGACCGCCAGACGGATAGTGACACCGACAATGTGGCTGAGCAAGGTACGCACGTCGAACTCGGTGCAGGGCGTGGGGCCCTCGAGTTCGTCCACGCGCACGAGTTCGAACAGCGCGGCGGCCTGGTCGGCAGCACGGACGAACAGCAGTCGAGGGTTGGGGTTCATTGTCTTCCTTCCTGTGGGATCGCAGGAAGGGTCGCCTGATAATATGACATATAGCGTCAACATTTTCTTCCGATTTCCTGCCGAGAGATTGCTGCCCTGAAGTCCGAGCGCCTGTTGTCAATTCTGCTGCTCCTTCGTACCCGCGGCCGCGTACCCGCACGGGAGCTTGCCGACCGGCTCGAAGTTTCGTTGCGGACCATTTACCGTGACGTCGAGGCTCTCTCGGCCGCTGGCGTCCCGGTGTACGCCGAACGGGGACGACACGGCGGAATCGAACTGCTCGCGGGGTTCCGTACGGATGTCACCGGGTTGACAGCCAACGAGTCCCGCGCATTGTTCATCCTCGCCACCGAAGGTGCGCACGCCGCGCTCGGTTTGGACGCGGCATTCAGCTCCGCACTGCGCAAGGTGATGGCCGCACTGCCTATACCGCACCAGTCGGCCGCCGAGGCCACCGCCCGCCGCATCCTCGTCGACGCAACTCGCTGGCGGCGCGGCCCACAGAGCGCCGTAGACCTGAACACCCTGCAGGACGCGATCTTTGCCGACAAGCGGTTACGCCTGGAGTACCGGCACAGCGGCACCACGGACACGCGGTTATATATCGTAGATCCGTACGGCCTGGTGTTTAAGGCAGGTATTTGGTACCTGGTCGCGGACCTGGCAGGGCGGCCACGCCTATTCCGAGCCGACCGCGTGCGCTCGGCGTGTGTCCTCGACGATCCGGTGCAGCGCCGACCCGGCGTCGAACTCGCTCATGCCTGGGATGCGCTGCGGCGCCAGGTCGAGGAGCGGCCCGGCAAGGTCGATGTCGCCGTACTGGTCCAACGAGAGATACTCGACCTCTTTCAGCGCCTGCTCGCCTCGTGGCTGACTACACTGCCGGACGACGACGGCACGAATGATCGGATAACCGTGCACCTGACCTTCGGCAACCTCGGAGAGTCCCGCCAGTTGCTCATGTTCGGCAACGAGGTGGAGGTTATTTCGCCACCTGAGGTGCGCGAAGAACTGACTTCGAGCGCGGCCGCCGTGACGGAGTTGTACGGGTCTCCCGGATCGACGACCCAGACATGACCTCGACCTGTCTTACGGCGGCATTCTCATTCGCAGAACTGGCATACCGCACACCGGGGCACGGTGGAGTCTTTGGCCATAACGAGAAGTACGCCAATCGGTCCTGATAACGATCGGCATCCCATCCCGCGGCCACGCCGACCGCAAACGCCCGGGCATAGAAAACTGCATACCGCCTTGATAAGCCGTTACGATTTATTCGTATTATTTGACGGTCGTTTGGATTGATCCATGCCGTCGCGGCGCGGGTAGGTGTGCAGCCTGGAGGCAGTACGCGAATTGCACTCAACGGCGATGATCCCGGCGGTCTGCACTTCTCGATGCCGCCCAAACATCTGGAGCCCGATCGGCGGATCACAGCGCAGGACACGATGCCACACTCGGGTTGGGCGTGGCATTCTCCGTACGGCCCAGCAACCGCGACCCGGTCATGACCGAACCCCCGGCTGGAGAAGGGCTCGGTGCCCACCGGTTGGTCACCAGCACCAATATTGCGCCCTTGTGACGTACAACATACTTGCTATATGCTCCGAACTCGTTACAGCACCTCCGGCTTGGGGGCGCATATGTTCGACGACGGCGTCAGTGACGGAGGAATACATGTACGTCGCACTGTTCTGGGGCAAGGTCCGTCCAGAGTGGCAAAACACCGAATACGCCGCGATCGGCGCTCGGATGTTCGAGCGAGCCTCATCGATGCCGGGCTTCGCCGGACTGCACAAATTCGACGTGCCCGATGGCCGGGAGCTCGCGATAGCGTATTTCGAAACCGAGGCACAGATGGCCGACTGGTACAACGACCCCGAGCATCGCGCCGTCGAAACGCTGGGGCGCCGCGACATTCTCGACGACTACACTATCGAGATTCTCGAAATGACACGGTCGTACACCAAGGAATCCTCTACATTCCGCGCAACACCGGAGGATGAGCTCGCTGCTGACGAGCTGGCCGCCAGCGTTCAGAACGCCGTCGGCCAGTAACCGAGCCGAGCGATACCAGTTGTCGCGGCTGCGGAATACCTTACCCGGCATGAAGGTTGGTTCCTGCCCGGAAAGATCCGCAGCACCGCGGCCACGCCCAAACCCGATTTGCCGGCGCGGGAAGCTGATGATGACTGCAGTCGCCTGCTCAGTCGGCGTCGTCGCCATCGAGAACGAGCGGTGCTCGCCGGTGCCCGGAATCAGCGCGTCCGAATACCGACTGGGCTCGAATTCATACACCGCGGGCTCGACCAGCTCGAGCTCCAGCGAAACGATGTCGCCGATCAGCGCGGCGATGCAAGTGCGAAGTTGTTGCAGTGGAACGGCATTCGTAGCTCGTGTTCGTCGAATGTGATCAGCTCGATCTCACAGTCGCTATAGGCATGCGACTTGCACAGCAACACATACCCTTTCCTCGCTCTCGTAATCGGCCAGCGCGAACGTCGAGTAACGATGTCCCGGTTGGTGATCGGGTCGATGCGCCAGTGGTTGCCCCGCGTACAGTGGCACAGAACTGCGCGAGCTCGTGCGCGTACCCTTGTTCGCGAAGGCTCTGCCTGCTCAACGTCTTCCTCCTGACGCGGCCGGACCAAGCGCAATTACTGTGATTATGGCGCAGCAAATGCGCTAGGCTGAACGTCTCGAATTGAGACGCGTCGCAAATTGAGACGCGCTAGCGTGGGTTCCAGCAAGTCAGTACCAAGGTGATAGCCGATGACGGATCGCGCCGAAGCCGCCGTGAACCTGCGAGAAGCCCGCGAGCGGTTCCTCAACGCCCGGTCATTCGACACCCTGCCTGTCCGCAATGCTGTGCTCGACTCCTGGCGCCGGTCCCAGGCCCTGCACATTCACCCGGATCGGGTGGAACTGCCCTTCGTGCGCGAACCCGATCTGGATTCACCCCTGACCAACGCCGCCGCGCCCGTCCTGCAGCGACTCGCCGACAACCTTGCCACCCAGACCATCAGCGTCATCCTGACCTCCTCCGACGGTGTGGTGCTCGAACGCTTCGCCGCCGATGCGGCGATCATGCGGGCATTGGACAGCGTGCAACTCGCGCCCGGATATAGCTACGCCGAAGATTTCGTCGGCACCAACGGCATCGGCACCACCTTGGAGACCGCCAGCCCGACCTTCATTCGCGGCGGTGAGCACTATCTCGGCACGCTCGGGCGGCTGGCCTGCGCGGGCTCACCCATCCGCCATCCGTTGACCAGGAACGTACTCGGCGTCATCGACCTCACCTGCTGGGCCAGCCACTCCGACCCACTGTTGTTCGCCCTCGCCAAGACCGCGAGCAGCCAGATCGAGGATCGGCTCAGTGCCCTGGCCAATGAAAGCGAGACCGCGCTACTGGAAACCTATCTGCGCCAATGCCGCCGATATCCGCTCGGGGTCCTGGCCATCGGCGGTGATGTGGTGCTCATGAACCACTACCTGCGTCGGAACCTCGACGCGCACGACCAAGTGGCGCTGCTCGAGCATTCGACCGACCTGGCCGGTCCGGGTACGATCGACACCCTGGTGGCTACGTTGCCGAGCGGGCATTCGGCGAAGGTCACTGCCGTCGAACGGATTTCGGGACGCGGCGGTGGGCGCAACATCGTACTGCACGTCCAACTCACCACCGAGCGCGCGCAGCGGAGTCCCATACCGCACACCACGTTCGCGCTACCTGGTGTGGCGGGACGTAGCAGCTCGTGGCGGCGCAGCTGTCAACAGATGGAACGCTGCTGCCGGGATCGCGAATGGGTGCTGTTGGACGGTGAAAAGGGCTCCGGGCGAACGAAACTCGCCCGGGCGGTCGCGGCGCACGTGAGTGCGAGCAAGATGATCCGAGTGCTCCGCACCGCCGCTTTCGCCGACGCAGAGAGCATGCTGGCCGCGGTGAGCGCGGCAACGGCCGACAATGACTTCAATCTGGTACTCACCGAACTGCATCGGCTACCCACCGACGTGATCGAACCGATCGCGGAGATTTTGCAGGGCTGCGCCGGACACGGATGGATTGCGGCAACGATGAATTCGGCCGCACTCACACCAGCCGTCGATTCGCTACTACTGCCCTTGTTCACCCACACGGTTGGCGTGCCCGCACTCCGCCACCGCATCGAAGATCTCGAGGACCTGGTCCCATTCCTGTTGCGCGAGTTGACCAAAGGCGCGAACGTCCGCCTCGCCCCAGATGCGATGCACCAGCTCGGAAAACTGCCATGGCCCGGCAATATCGCCCAACTACGTCAGGTCCTCGCCGAAACGATCGCCGTCCAACGCTGCGGCACCATCCACGTCGACAAACTGCCGCCCCAATGCCGCTCACTCACCCGCCGCAGACTGTCACAGATCGAAGCGCTGGAACGCGACGCGATCGTCCGTAGCCTGCAGGACAACCACGGCAACAAGGCCGAAGCCGCGGCCGCCCTCGGCATGTCCCGCGCAACGATCTACCGCAAGATCAAAGACTTCGGCATAGCCTGAACCAGCTCGCTCATCGAGCCCAGCTAGCCGCCGCTGCGGACTTGGTCAGCTGAGCAGGCGGCGCTGCCACCGCATGCGGGGCGCAACCGGTCCCAGGCTCCGACAGTCTCCGTAGACAGAGCTCGATCTCGACGCACCAGCAGCACTGGCGGGCGAATTCCCCGTCCGGTCAACTCTGCTGCTGCGCGGGCACGATCCGGCCGGTGACTTCGCCGAGGCTGATCGCAGTCCCGTCGGCGCCGGGCGCGGTGGCACTGATGGTGACGATGTCACCGTCTTCGAGGAAGGTGCGGGTAACGCCGGCGTCGAGGGCCAAGGGTTCTGTCCCGTTCCAGGTGAGTTCGATCAATGACCCGCGTTGCTCCTTCGAATCCCCCGACACCGTGCCTGAGGCGTACAAGTCGCCGGTACGCAGGCTCGCACCGTTGACTGTCATGTGCGCCAGCATCTGGGCCGGCGACCAATACATTTGGCGGTACGGGGGCCGGGATACGGTGTGCCCGTTCAGTTCAACCGCGAGGGCGAGGTCCAGACCCCAGGGCTCGGACTCCTGTAGGTACGGCAGAGGTCGCGGGTCCTGCGCGGGGCCTTGGACCCGCGCGGCGGTGAGGGCGTCAAGGGGCACGATCCACGGCGAAATCGATGTAGCGAAGGACTTTCCGAGGTGTGGGCCGAGCGGCACATACTCCCAGGCTTGGATGTCGCGGGCCGACCAGTCGTTGACCAGGCACACACCGAAGACATGGTCGGCGAAATCCCTTGTGCTGACCCGGGTTCCGAGAGCACTGGGTGTGCCGACCACGAACCCGACTTCGACTTCGATGTCGAGTCTGGTCGAGGGCCCGAACACCGGTGCGGCGTCGGTGGGTGTCTTGCGTTGCCCGCAGGGGCGGATGATGTCGGTGCCCGATGCCACGATCGTGCCGGCGCGGCCGTGGTAGCCGACCGGTAGGTGTTTCCAATTCGGAAGCAGCGCAGCCGAATCAGGCCGGAACATCTTGCCCAGATTGGTGGCATGGTGCTCGCTGGCATAGTAGTCGACGTAGTCGGCGACCTCGATCGGCAGGTGCAGCCGCACCTCCTCGATTCGGTGCAGGGCGGGCTCGACTGCCGGGCGTTGGGACTCGTCGGTGAGTTTGTCGATGATGCCGGCGCGAGTCGTCTTCCAGAACTCGCGACCTGCAGCCATGAATTCGTTGAGCGAGCCGCGCGCGAAGACATCGAGGCCGGTGACGGCGGCGAGATCGAGCACATGGTTCCCGATACGAACGCCGACGCGCGGCCCCACGCCTGCGCGCGAAAACACGCCATAGGGCAGATTGTCGATCCCGAAGCCGGAGTCCTTCGCTCCCGCTACCCAGGTGTCGGTCATGGCGTCGCTGTCTCCTCGGAATTGCCGGCGAGCCCGAACTCGCGGGCCTCGGTCAGTGGTGTGCTCGTGCTGCACGAGCCGTAGCTGGTGAACAACCCGCGCGCGGCGGTCACCTGCGATGCCGTCATGTCGAGCACCGCCCCGACCAGCGCGGCGCGATCGGTGGTGAGCAGGTCGGCGGTGACCGCGAGCGTATCAGCTCCCGTGGCCGCCGCGGCCGCGGCGACAAGAAGGTTCAGGTACCCGTGGTGGCTGAACCCGGTCGCGGAGTCGGTGTAGCGGACACCGTGATGCAGGCCGGCCGTGGCCTTCACGACCACCTTGTGACGTGCCGCGGCGACCAGGGCGCCAGCGAGATCCTTTGCTGCGGGAAAGGATTCGGCCCGTACCCCACCGCACCGCAGTTTGAGCCCCACCGGTCGGTCGGTATCGAGCCGAGCGATCTGCGAAGCGATGGCATCTGTGTCAGCCAGCGTCGCAGGCTCCAAGAAAACCGGCACACCTGCCGATAGTGTGGCCACGATATCGGCGATCGGCCGATCGGCTGACGCGAGCGGGAATTCGATGACGCCGAGTTCCAGCGCAGGGTCGGCTTCGATCTGGTCGGCGGCTACCGCGACCCCGTTCAGTCCGGTGTCGACGATGAGTCCAACCCTCAATCGATCGTCTGAGGTCAACTCGCCACGCAATTCACCGATACGCGAAGCGGGACACAGGAACCGGTGGGTCAAGATCGGGCTCGCGGCGGCCAGATCGAGACGGTGGCGGGCTACCGCTTCTCGCATGGTCAATGCCGTGGGCGGAAAGAGGCCGGCGTCGTCGATGAGGTCCGCGACGAGCGGTGACACGGTCTGCGCCGTCATGCGCCTGCTCCGGACAACCAGCTCCGCGCGTACTTGCCGTCGTCGGCCGCGCGGCCGCCTTCACCGAGCTGAAGTGGGCGGAACGTATCGACCATAACCGCGAGTTCGTCGAAGAACTCCCGGCCCAGGCTCCGTTCGACCGCGCCGGGTTGCGGTCCGTGGGTATGTCCACCGGGATGCAGCGAGACCGAGCCCTGGCCGATTCCGGTGCCTTTGCGGGCCTCGTAGTCGCCGCCGCAATAGAACATCACCTCGTCGGAGTCGACGTTGGAGTGGTAGTACGGGACTGGTACCGACAACGGGTGGTAGTCGACCTTGCGCGGCACGAAGTTGCAGACCACGAAGTTGTTGCCCTCGAACACCTGATGCACCGGCGGCGGCTGGTGCACACGCCCGGTGATGGGTTCGAAATCGGAGATGTGGAAGGTGTAGGGGTACAGGCATCCATCCCAGCCGACCACATCGAACGGATGATGCGGTAGGAGGTAACGGGTTCCGGCGATCCCGGCGGCCCCACGGTGCTTGACCAGCACCTCGACATCGGTCTCGTCCGATAGCAGCGGCTCGGCCGCGCCGTGCAGGTCACGCTCACAGTAGGGCGCATGCTCGAGCAGCTGTCCGTAGCGCGACAGGTAGCGCTTCGGCGCAGCGATATGGCTGTTGGCCTCGATCACATAGGCACGCACTGGGGTGTCGGGATCGGGAACCCACCGGTGCGTCGTGGCTCGCGGCAGAATCACATAGTGGCCCTCGCGGAACGGCAGCGCGCCGAACACCGTTTCGACCGTGCCGGAACCGGACTCGATGTACACGCATTCATCGCCGATCGCATTGCGATACAACGGCGACGTCGCCCCCGCGACCACGTAGGAGATGCGCACGTCGTCGTTGCCCAGGACGAGCCGACGACCGGCGATCACGTCGGCTGATTTCCATTCCTCGCCGGGAAACAGCTCGTGCAACGCAAGATGGCGAGGTACGAGCGGGGAATTGGGAGTCAGCGCGAGATCGCCGGGCTGCCAGGGCTCGGCATCGGCGATCGCCGACGGGATGTGGCGGTGATACAGCAGCGTCGAGTCGCTGGAGAAGCCGTCCTCCCCCATCAACTCTTCGTAGTAGAGCCGCCCCGCGTCATCCCGGAACTGCGTGTGACGTTTCGGCGGGATCGTGCCAACCTGGCGGTAGTACACCATGTCTGCGCCTCCTTGTGGTCGCGTGTGAAGTCTTCTGTTGTCGCTCTAAATCGCAAGGGATGCAGTGGGATAAACCTCAGGGTGGACAACCGCGCGCCGCAGCGCCGCGGTCAGCTCCGCCGCTGCGGGCCGGTCCAGGACAGCGGCGACATGCGCGTCCGGCCGTATCACCCACACCTCACCCTGCCGCAGGTCCAGCGCCTCGGTGAGCACACCGGCGGAATCGACCTCGGTGGTTTCCAGCACACGCACCGGCGCGGTCACGGCGGCCATCGCGGCAGCACGCAAAGCCACGACATCGACTCCCGGCGCCACCAGCATCAGAAACCCGTCCCGGGACAACTCACGCAACCGCGCGTGCGATGAATCCGCCACCGCCACAGGCACATCCGGAACGAGCACCCCCGGCCCGGCGGGCGGAACCTGCCCGCGCGGCGGGCGGCCGCTGAAGGGGCGGCGCGGGTCCGGCGTGGTCAGGGGCGAATCGACGTACCAGAACGGTTCAGCGAGCCGACCGGAATCGACGCGACCGCTGGCCGCGGGATCTACCGCCGCCGCGTCGAGGACCTCCGTTCTGCGGCGCCACAGCTCGTTATCGCGTGGCACCAGGAAATTCATCGTATCCGTGGTGACCTCGAGGTTTTCCAGTGCCGCCGCGTGCCGTTCGTCGTGGTAGGTGTCCAGCAGGGCGGCCGTCGCCCAGCCGTTCAGCACGAACGCCAGCTTCCAGGCCGCGTTCTCGGCGTCAGCGACACCGGAATTCAGTCCGCGGGCACCGAAGGGCGACACCAGATGGGCGCAGTCTCCGGCCAGCAGGATCCGGTCGACTCGCATGCGGTCCACGACGCGAGAGTGGAAGCGGTACACCGACTTCCACACGATCTCGTACGGCCGATCGCCAATGATCATCCGGATACGAGCATCGAGCGCGCCGCTGGCCTCCTCGGCGTCGAGGTCGTAGTCACCAGGAACCTGCCAGTCGATGCGGAACGTGGAATCCGGGCACGGGTGAATCAGGATCTGCCGCTCGGGATTCCAGACCGGATCGAAGTAGAAGCGCCGCTCGTTCGACCAGCCCGCCAGATCTGCCCGAATATCGCAGATCAGGAACCGGTCATCGAACGACTCCCCACCGAAGTTCACGCCCAACGCAGAGCGGATCTCGTCACCGCGCGCTCCCGCGCATGCGATCGCGTAATCCACAGCGATGGTGGTCTCGCCGTCAACGGTGGTGCATGTCAGGGATACTCCACTGTCATCCTGGGTGATCGCGGTGACCTCATGTCCCCACTTCACCTCGATCAGGCCTTCGGCGGCAATGCAGTCGTCGAGAATCTGTTCGGTCCGGGTCTGCGAGACGTTGACGAATGCCGGAAAAGATGAGCGGCCGGGATCGGTGAGGTTGTAGGAGAACAACTCTCGGTCGCGATAGAAGGTCCGAGCGGTGGTCCAGGTCAGCCCCTCAGCAGCGATACGATGTCCGGCTCCGCCTGCGGCCTCCCAGATGTCGAGGACGTCGCGTTGCTGGCAGATCGCCTTCGAACCGACCGGATCACGGTGTGGACGGCGGTCGAGCACGACCGTCGGCACGCCCCATCGGGCGAGCAACAGCGCAGCCGTCTGCCCCACCGGACCGTTGCCGATGATCCCGACGCAAGGTGTAGATCTGTTTTTCATCGAATCCTCAGCCCTGCAACTGATCCCAGACTTCACGGTCCCGCTCCGCGGTCCAGATGACCGGACGCTCGATACCCGACAGCTCGTCCCACACTCGGGAGACATCGAAGGGCAAGCAGTGCTCGAAGATCGGCCAGCGGCCATATTGCTCGAACAACGCCGAGTGCGTGGCCTCGAAGGCCTCCTTCAGCGTTCCACCACGCTGGTGCACGGCACCGACCTCACGCAGCATCACCGCCAGAAAATTGCGCGTCTGCTCGACCGCCGCATCGCAGGCTGCGCGTCCCCTGGCGACACCGCCACGCCCTCCGACCAACTGCTCCGCTCCCAGTGCCCGAACCCGATCCAGCGTGCTGGTGGACCACTCGCGATGGAAGGCATCACCGGTGTAGAGCGCAGCTTCAGCCTCGACCAGATCGCCCGCGAACAGGATCTTCTGCTTCGGAAGCCAGGCGACGATGTCGCCCTCGGTGTGCCCGCGGCCCAGGAACTTCAGCTCCAGATCACCGCGGTCACCACCCAGATCTATGGTGACGGTGTCCGAGAAAGTTTGTGTCGGCCAGGTAAGGCCCGGGATGGAGTCGGGGTCCTTGAAGAGCCGGGGCATGCGTCCGAATTCCGAAAGCCAATCCTGCTGCCCCCGTTCCGCGACCAGCCGACGTGTGGTGTCGTGCGCGATGACGACTTCGGCTTCGTACGCGCTGGCCCCGAGTACGCGCACGGCGTGGTAGTGCGACAGCACCAGGTACTTCACCGGCTTGTCGGTGCGCTCGCGCAACTTGGCCAGCCAACTGCGAGCGGCGGTCGGGGTGGCGAGCGCCTCGAAGCAGACGAGGAAGTCTTCACCTTCGATGGCGCCGATGTTCGGATCGCCCTCCGCCGTGAGCGCGTAGACACCGTCTGCCAGCACCTCGAGGGTCTGTTCCTTCTCGCCGAGATCGGCTGAGGACGCGAACGATTTCGTGGTCATGGGCACACTCCCATTTGATCAAGGCTTTTATTAATTTCCGAGTGTAACCTACCCCACAGGGTAGGGGAAGAGCCGACACCACCGACCTCCACAACCACCGCCGCGCAGAACACCCGCACAACTCACGAACCGGCACCGTGCGGCTAGCCTGGGCTTATGACCCCACCGCCGAAAACCACTGGTGAGCTCGACTACCTGTCCTTCGTCGACTACGCCATCGACAAGGCGTATCGCGAACTGCCCCAAGTGGATCCGACGGCCATGCGATTAGTGCTGACACTGCACCGCGTGACAAGCGCGCTCGTCTACGACCTCGAGTCCACCGTGCACCGGCCGAACGGTTGGAGTTGGCCGGGCTTCCGCATCCTATTTGTCCTATGGCTAGCCGGACCGATGGAGGCAAAGCGCATCGCCGAGCTGTCGGGAAATAGCCGCGCTGCGGTATCAGCGCTGGTCAACACCCTAGAGCGCGACGGCCTCGTCACTCGGGAACGCGCAGCGCACGACGGGCGCGCCGTTCAGATCGCGCTCACCGGCGAAGGACACGAAGCGATAACCGGCGCCTTCGGGCAGCACAACAAACGAGAGCAAGTGTGGGCGAACACCCTTTCGAAGCCTGAACAGCAAGTGCTGACAGGTCTGCTGGAGAAGCTCATGCACGGCATGGAGGACATCGCAGAAAAGCGGCATTGATAGTAAAATCAGTAAAAGTCTTTACAATTTTCCGCGAGATTGAACCATCGCAGTGGACATCGAGCACTGACCCGCCAACCCGTCTGGCCTACCATCGACCCGGACCGGCGCGCCTATACCGCGTTCAACACCATCGGCGTACTGGTTGGGGACGCTTACTCTCGTCCGGGGCTCATATGCCCGGCATTCGCCCGCCTGGCAGCGGATCCTTTGAGCGACGGGGCTCCGCAGACGGATCGGACCCGAACCTCGTGCGGCGAAATCGAGCTGACCACCGCCGCCGAACCGCGACTCGACCGAAGCCGTGGCAGCAGAGCATTACTTCGAGTATGTCACTGCCATCCGAGCACCAGAATGCTCTACACCCCCACAGCGATTCGAGCCCGGAAACGTGCGACGCCCGCACCCCGTCGATCCGGAGGCGCGGGCGTCACGGGCCGCAGCGATCGTCAGTTTCCGCGGGCGATCCATTCGGCCAGATGCGGGGCTTCGGTACCGATTGTGGTGCCGTCGCCGTGCCCGGTGTAGACCCGAGTGTCCTCCGGGAGCGCGAAAAGCCGGTCCCGGATCGAACCGATAATCGTCGGAAAATCCGAATAGGAGCGGCCTGTCGCGCCCGGCCCACCAGAAAAAAGAGTGTCGCCGGAGAACAGCGCACGTGCTTCGGGCAGGTGCAGGCAGATCGAGCCGGGCGAATGACCGGGCGTATGGATGATCTCGAGCTCGGTTCCAGCGATAGCGATACGCTGTTTGTCGGTGGCGGACCAGAACGACTGCCCGGCATGGGTCATATCCCAGAGCATCTTGTCACCGGGGTGCAGAAGAACTGGGGCGTAGAGCTTTTCGCCGATGTGGGGTGCGACGGTGATGTGGTCGTTGTGCCCATGTGTACACACCACCGCGACCACCTTGCGGCCGTCGACGGCGTCGATGATCGGGCCGGCCTCGTGGGCGGCGTCCACGACGACGACCTCGGCGTCATCTCCGATCACCCAGACGTTGTTGTCCACCTCCCACGTACCGCCATCAAGTTCGAAAGATCCTGCGGTGACGACCCGATCGATGCGCAGGGCCCCACTCACAACACCACCACCGAGCGCAAAACATTGCCGGAATGCATAGTGTGGAAAGCCTTTTCGACATCGTCCAGGGCAATACGCTCGGTGACGAACTTGTCCAGCGGCAGTCGGCCCTGCACGTGCAAGTCGACAAGCGTGGGGAAGTCGCGCGAAGGCAGACAGTCGCCGTACCACGACGACTTGAGGGCACCACCGCGGGAGAAGAAGTCGATCAAGGGCATCTCCAGCACCATATCGGGGGTCGGCACGCCGACCAGAACCACGGTGCCGGCCAGATCGCGGGCGTAGAACGCCTGCTTCCATGTCTCGGGCCGCCCGACGGCATCGATGACGACGTCGGCACCGAAACCTCCGGTTATTTCCTGCACGGCCGCAACGGGGTCGGCGTCGGTCGCATTGACGGTGTGCGTCGCGCCGAGGTCGCGCGCCCACTGCAGCTTCCGTTCGTCGCGGTCGATGCCGATGATCGTGCGGGCGCCGGCCAGCCGCGCACCGACGATCGCGGCATCTCCGACACCACCGCAGCCGATGACCGCGACGGTATCGTCACGGCCGACGTTGCCGGTGTTCACCGCCGCACCCAGGCCCGCCATAACGCCGCAACCGAGCAGGCCGGCCACCGCCGGATCTACCGAAGGATCAACGAGTGTGCACTGACCTTCGTGCACCAGCGTCTTGTCGGCGAAGGCACCGATTCCCAGTGCGGGGGTCAGCTCGGTGCCATCCTCGAGCGTCATCCGCTGGGAGGCATTGTAAGTATCGAAGCAGTACTGTGGTCGTCCCCTGCGGCAGGCTCGGCAGCTACCGCATACCGCCCGCCAATTGAGCACGACAAAATCACCGACCGCGACAGAGTCGACACCCGGGCCGACACTCTCGACGATCCCAGCGGCCTCATGTCCGAGCAGGAACGGGAACTCGTCGTTGATCCCGCCCTCGCGATAGGTGAGGTCGGTATGGCACACCCCGCACGCCGCCACATCGACCACTACCTCACCGGGCCCGGGATCAGGAATCACGATCGTTGTGACCTCGACTGGCGCGTGCTGTGCCCGTGCGACAACACCCCGTACCTTCTGTGGCATACCCACACTTCCTTTGTGAACCGATCGCGATAGCGCAGGCCAAATGCCTGCACCGTGCGACGGTACTGACCGCCACCCCAGGACGGGATCTATCCTTTGGAACAGAGCTACCTACCCGAACGGGTAGGTAGCAGGGTGAGCGTGCCACTGATCCTCGATCAACTGACATGCACGCCACCTACGGCGGAACGAGGTATGGAGTGTAGCTATGGCAGATACCAGCATTCAGACACTCGAGGCCGCTCGCGCGGTAATGACCGGACCACTGCCGGACATCGCGCGGCGACTCTCCCGCACCGTTATCGACTGGTGTCCGCACATCGCGTTGATCATCTACACCCGGGAATGCACCGGCCGCCCTCGGAAAGTGGCGGGCCGTGCGGAAATCATCGAACGCGCCACCCTGAACGAGCTGGACGAGATCAAGAACGCAGTCGAGCTCGGAGATCGTTTCACTGGCACCGTCACCCTTGCTGGCACCGAGCGCCGAGTGTGGGCAGTTCGCGACACCAGCGACACCCTCCTGCTCCTCGTCATGGGCGACGGAATGATCGACGGCGAACGAGCCGATCGCCTGTCCGCACTCTTCGGGATTGTCGCGACGTCGATACGGCAGCAAGTAGCCCAAGCCAGCCCCGACTACCTGGCCGAATCCCGTGCGGCATCGATGGAACGAGCCCGTACGCTGGCCGAATTGACCGCGACCCACGAAGCTACATTGCACGCCATCCTCGGTGCGCTGCGCTCCAAACACCTCGACGATGCCCGCGCGCGCGCCACCGCAGCCGAAACGGCCTCTTCGGCGCTCGTCGGTCTGCGTGCGGTCGGCGAGAGCTATCGTGCACTGGCCGAGGAGGATATGTCGGCAGCATTCACCAGGCTGCGCGAGGAGATCGGACCGATGCTGCGCGATCGGGATGTCGAGCTGCTATATGTCGGGCCGCTAACGAACAGATCACCATTACCAGGTGAGATCGCCCACGCGGCCCGCGCGATTGTGCGGACCATCGTGCTCGCGTTCGCTGCCCAACCGGCGCTGAAACGTCTACGGGTCGCCTGGAATCGCGACCCGAGCGGTCTGTTGATAGATGTGCGTGATCAGGAATCGGCGCCATTGGACCGCGATGCCCTCTCCCGCCGACTCGCCGGCCGAATCGGCGCCCTGCACGGCTCTTTGCTTATCGAAGGGCTGTCCGGCTGGGGCAACCGTGTCGCGGTGACCCTTCCGCTCGATCCGCCGGCGGCACGCCCCACCGAGAATCCCGTGGCTCGATTGAACCGACGAGAACTCGAAGTGCTGCAACATCTGTCGGCCGGCAAACGGAACAAGACCATCGCCGACGAACTAGGAGTTACCGAGAACACAGTGAAATTCCATGTGACCAAGGTGCTCAAGAAACTCGACGCCGCAACCCGAGGCGAGGCAGCCGCGATCGGTCGCCGCGCCGGAATCGGCGCCGGCACTCAATAGCCTCTGGCACAACGGAACTCGGCAGCCAGTGCATCTCGCTTCTCATGCGCCGAGAAGCCGGCGTCGGGCCACGAACCCCCGCCGATAACGGCGCCGTTCGCGTCCTAGACGCGCAGCAGGATGTACGCTGCGGCTCCCGAGCCGATGACGGCGCCGCCGTAGCAGGCCAGGATGATCAACGCACTGAACTGCTGGAGCCGCAAGCCATGCTGCAGTGTGTACCGGAAGCGGTGTGCCCAATGGAACAGCGCCACCACACAGAGTCCGAAAAGGACCAGCCGGGTGACAGGATGACGCAATACCGAGACCAGGTATGCGTAGTCCGGCGCGGGAATCCAGTCCAACGGGAAGGCCAGGCCGAACAGGAACAGCAGCACCGGTATCAGCAGCGCAGCGGCCATCCCGCCGATGCCGAACAGCAACCACGCGAACGGTTCCAGGGACCTCTTGTTCGTCGTCATCACAGCACCACCAACAACACGATCGCCGTCAGCAGACCCCACAGCAGGTAGTGCAGCCCGACGATCACGACCGGTGCGACGCGCCGGTTCCGTACCCGCACCACCATCGCCTTGGGCGCGAGGCTGAACCAGGTGACCGTGTGCAGCAGCACGAACAGCAGGGCGATCGTGTTCAGAGCGACCACCCATCCACTTGCACTCCAGCTCAGAAACCGCTGGTACTCCTCGTTCCCGGAACTGACCGCATGGACCAGAAGCAGAAGAAATACCACGAACCAGGCGACGAACACGCTGCTGAGTTCGCGCAGGACGAAGAGCAGGTACGAGCGACGTCGCGCCCACCAGAACGTGGAGACCGGCCTGCGGTACAACCGGGGTGTCGTGGTCATCGTGCCCGCCAAGGCATGAGGAACTCGCGCAGCGATCGCGTGGCTGCGGTCAACTTGTAGCGTTGGATCGCGCCCGCCGGGTCGACCCCCTTGGGGCAGGCGGTGGTGCACTCGCCGACGAAGGTACAGGACCAAACGCCCTCGGCGGAGGCAAGAACGTCACGCCGGTCGGCAGCTCCCTGATCGCGCGAGTCGAGGTTGTAGCGTTGGGCCAGCGCGATCGCCGCCGGACCGATGAACTCGGGCTCGAGCGCGAAGACGGGACAGGCCGAGTAGCAGAGCATGCAGTTTATACACATGCTGTATTTCTTGTACTCGTCCATTTCGGACGTCGTTTGCAGGTACTCGCCGTCATCGAGCGGCCGCTGTTCCGCCCTGATCAGCCATGGCTTGACCGCGGTCAGCTTGTCCATGAAGTCGCTGATCTCTACGACGAGATCCCGGACTACCGGGAAGTTGCGCAATGGCTCGACCCGTACCGGCCCCGGCGCGTAGTCGGTCAGGAATGTGGCGCAGCTCAATTGTGGCTCGCCGTTGACGGTCATGCCACAGCTACCGCAGATGCCCATCCGGCATGACCAGCGGTACGAAACGGTTCCATCGAGGTAGTCCTTGATGTAATTGAGGCCGTCGAGCACCGTCCATTCCTTGTGCAGCGGAACCTCGTACAACTGCAGCACCGGTTCGTCGTGTAGATCCGGTCGGTAGCGCGCGACCTGCAGGGCTATCCGATCCACCATTCGCCATCACCTCCCGTATACGCGTTCGCCCGGAGGCCAGCGAGTAATCGTCACCGGGAGGTACGAGACGCGGCCCGAACCGTCCGGCTGTCGATGGACCACCGAGTGGGCCAGGAATCGCTGGTCGTTCCTGGCAGGGAAATCGGTCCGTTGGTGTGCACCCCGGGACTCCTCCCGTGCCAGCGCACAGGCGACGACGCATTCGGCCACATCGAGCATGCAGGACAGTTCCAGCATCGCCACCAGTTCGGTATTGAATGCCCGGCTGCGGTCATCGAGGCGAGCGCGGCCGAACCGATCGCGAAGCTCGCGCACCTTGTCGGCCCCCTCGGCAAGGGATCCGCCGTCCCGGTAGATCCCGGCACTGGTCTCCAGCGTCTCTTGCATCTCGGTACGGATGTGGGCGATGCGCTCGGATCCCTCGGCATGTCGGGTGAGGCCTCGTTCCAGCCGGTCCTGTTCGGCGCGGCCGCGTGCCAGGGCCGCCGATGTCGGGCGGGACGTGGTCGAACTCGCGTACTCGGCGGCCGCACGACCGGCTCGCGCACCGAAGACCAGCAGCTCGGGCAGGGAGTTCGAACCGAGCCGGTTGGCTCCGTTGATACTGACGCAGGCGACCTCTCCGACGGCGTACAGGCCTTCCAACGGGGTCGCGCCGTGGACGTCGGTATGGATGCCGCCCATCATGTAGTGGACGACGGGGCGTACCGGGATCAGTTCCCGGACCGGGTCGATGTTCTGGTACTTCGAGCACAGCTCGCGCACGAACGGCAGTTTCGTGTCGATGAGATTCGCACCGAGGTGGCGTAGGTCGAGGTGGACGACATGTCCGTACGGTGTACCGACGGTCCGGCCTCTACGGAGTTCGTGCACGAAGGCCTGCGACAGCCGGTCGCGTGGCCCGAGTTCCATGCTCCGCATCACCGGCACCGGTGACGGCGTGCCGAGATCGTAATCCTGCAGGTAGCGGTAACCGTCCTTGTTGAGCAGCCAGCCGCCCTCCGCGCGCGCTGCCTCGGTGATCAAGATGCCCGTGAACGGAAGGCCGGTCGGGTGGTATTGGACGAACTCCATATCTTTCAGCGGCGCGCCTGCCCGGTAGGCCAAGGCCATGCCGTCACCGGTGTTGATATTGGCGTTGGTGGTGAACGGATACACCCGGCCGCAGCCACCGGTGCACACGATGACAGCGCTGGCGAGAATGGTTTCGACGCGTCCGGTGGCCAGTTCGATGGCTACGATGCCGCACACCTTGCCGTCCTCGACGAGCAATGTGGTGGCGAACCACTCGTCGTATCTGACGATGTCGCGATACGACAGTGCGGTCTGGAACAGTGTGTGCAGCATATGGAAACCGGTCTTGTCGGCTGCGAACCAGGTGCGGTTGTTCGTCATGCCGCCGAATGCCCGTACCGCGATGTGCCCGTCCGATCGGCGGCTCCATGGACAGCCCCAATGTTCCAGCTGGAGCAGCTCCCGCGGCGCTTCCTCGACGAAGGCCTCGACGGCATCTTGGTCGCAGAGCCAATCGCTGCCGGAGACAGTGTCGTATGCGTGCTCGTCGAGACTGTCGCCGGAACCGGCGACAGCGGCGGCGCCACCCTCGGCGGAGACGGTGTGGCTGCGCATCGGATAGACCTTGGAAACGATCGCGATACTCAACCGCGGGTTGTGTTCGGCTATGGCGATGCCCGCACGCAGACCTGCGCCGCCCCCGCCGACGATCACGACATCGTGAGATGCGGTCATGATGGCACCACCGTTGTGCGTCAGGCCTCGAAGTCGGCGCTGTGCTCGTTCATCAGGACCTTGCCGTTGTGGCGAACCGTTTCGATTCGAACACTGCCATCGTGATATTCGTGCCGAATCTTGCGGCAGCCACAGTCATAACGCAGATCATCGATAACCAGGCCCGCTTCGTCGTCTTCGCGATGACGGGCCCCGCCCCTCAGTTTCCCGCATGGGGCGCGTTCTATGCTGAACTGCTCAGTGATGCTGAGCATGTCCACCTCCCGGCGAACCGGTGGCACACCTTACTTATCGGTGTAAAAACACAAGCATACATCCTCTACACCCCGATGAATCTGCCGATCGCGGTGTCGAGGATGCGCTCGTTTTTCCACGATGTGCCCGGAGAAATTCTCGAGGCCGGGAGCCTCGACGGGGCCGGCCTGCGGCAGCGGGGTCCATTGCGAGGAGGTTCTGCCGCTGATCTTCCCGGAATCGTCGCGACGACGCTGATCTGTCTGATCTGACTCTGTTCGCCAGATCCGGGACATCGAGCGACCGGATGGGCGTGCTCATAGGTGGCTCTTATTATCGTGAGTGGGGATTGGGCGTGAGATTGCCAGGGCCCGAATAACTTTCGGTCGGAGCTTGCGCCTGCCGCATCGCCTGGCCGATGCGACCACACCCCGGGCGGGCAGGACGACGTCGCCGATGACCGGGTTCGTGTCCAGGCTACGCGGTTCAGCACCGCACGTGATCGCCACACTCGCCGCCTGCCGACCGGGATCGCGCTGGCCACCGCCACAGCCAGCGGACGGCTGACCCCGCTGGGTGTTCTCGATGCCGACCCGATGCTGGGCGCGCGGTCGGCTAGCTGCTTCTGATCGCTTGTCCGAAAAGGGCATCCGGCTGGACCGCAAAGCCCCACCTGCCGATGAGCGTGATCGGC
This sequence comes from Nocardia citri, assembly GCF_054065835.1. Taxonomy (NCBI): domain Bacteria; kingdom Bacillati; phylum Actinomycetota; class Actinomycetes; order Mycobacteriales; family Nocardiaceae; genus Nocardia; species Nocardia citri. Next base: position 107,852 of record NZ_JBSUQM010000002.1, on the reverse strand, counting down.
GCGGCGATTACCGCGGAATCCCTCTTGACAGGTCCTCTTGCCATTCCACTGTTTGGTGATAGTTTTTCTGCATGGTCGGCTAGATTTAATACTCCCTGTCGTATCGAGGAGATATCGTGTCAAGGGCCGGAAATGTCACCGCCGCAAGGGTTTGCGGGGGAATTCTTGGTACTCTCGCGTGTCTGGTCGGGGTGAGCACCGCGTACGCCGATGATGGATCCGGCCCACTGCTGGTCGGCGATACCGCGTATTTCGCTATGGGCAGTTGGAACTGCTCGATCGGTCCGGACGGCACAGTGGGCTGCGACCTCGCAGTCCCGGCTCCGGCCATGAATGTGCTGTATGCCGGAATGCAGGTGTCGGTGCCGAATGTGCCGGCCATCATCATCGACTCGACCATGTGGCCGGCACATCCTCAATGGAACTCCAACAGCAGTCACACTGTGCCAGGCGGAAATCCGCCGCTGCCTCGCATCGCACCCGCGAGTTACCGCGACCCACAGTATTCGATCACATATGCCGGAACGAATTGCCAAATCACCTATCGAGGTGCGGCAGTGTGCACATCGATGGGGCACGGGTTCAGCCAATGGGGACCGGTGCCGCAAGGCTACTGATCCCCACGAATCACTGGCTACCGATACCAGATACCGGAATCCCAATCACCGTAGTCCCACACGTTGAAATCGTAGCGACCATGCGCACCCCCGAACAGATAACCCCACCATCCGGCCGAGGTGTCGCAGATCTGGTCGTCGTGGTTGCACACCGTCAGCACCGGGAAGTCGCCGAACCAGTCGTCGACACCGGCCAGTGGATAACCGACGATCCCACTCCCGGGAGATGATGACAGGCCACCCCAACCAGGCCCGGGGGCTCGCTTGGGATCCGACAGGAGAATAGCGTTGGCATTTCCGACATCCTGGTGGGCGGTGACCCAAGCATGGACGATGCCCGCGCCCTCGCTGTGCCCGATCAATCTGATGTGGTCGTCCGGACATTCGCTGCGATGCAGCCAGAACAAGCGGTCGAGTTCGTTCAGTCCCGACATCGGGTCGAGCGAATTATAGCCGACAGGTTGATCCACATAGGGGATGAACGCCGACGAGGTGTTATCGCCGAGACCGCCCATACCGATGGCCCAGTCGCCAATGCAGTTGTCGGCGTGAGCCTTCGGCCCCATCTGGCTTGCGGAGGAAAGGAGGATGGCCAACAGTAATGCGGCGAAGAGCGCCGTTGCTCTACGCATGGTCGTACTTCTTCATTTATTGTGCCTCCGGGTCCAGCCCGGCTTGTGTCGGGAGTACCCAGAAGTTGCTCGCGTTCTTGCTTTCTGGCGAAATAGTTACACAGGCCATCGATATTTTGGCCGTAACGCAATGTCGGAGGCCATAATACGCAAGAGGATCGGCCTGCCCGACCAATACACTTCCCGTTACCCGAGCTTCCGTGGTCGAACGTTGCGGAGCATGGCTGCGGGGAATGGTTGTCGCGGTGGAGTTTTGGGACGATGTATAGGCCAGGCGACCGACCGCCCGACGGTTGCCCTACTCTTCCCGGTGCCTCGGCTGCCTAGGGCAGGGTCGCGGCGGTCATAAAGCCCCACAGGCGATCCCGCAGGTCCTGCCCGATGGCTCCGGTCGGCCACACATGGGTTTGGCCGTTCTCGATCCGATTCTGCACGACTGTGCCGTTGCGGCAGGGCCGGAAGTCGTTGGAGGTGCCGTAGGAATCGCTCGAAACAGCCGGGGCGGCGGGGCAGCCGTCGCGGTACACCCAGGCGGCCGAGTTCGCCTGATCGACTACCGGATCGGAGATCGGATCGATCTGGCCTCCGAAGATGCCGACCGAGATCGGCCGAGCCGGATTGCAGGGCGACCCGGTGCTCGGATATCGCAGGGTGGGGTTGGGGAGGGTGGGATCGGCGCCTTCCCAGGAGGTGACGTCGGCGAAGACATCCGAGGCATCACATGCCAGCCGCTGCGACATGAGGCCGCCATCGGACCAGCCACTGCTGTATACGCGAGTGGTGTCGATGCACCAGGTCGCTTCGATGTCGGCGACGACCTGGCGCAGGAACGTGACGTCGATCGAATCCTGCTGGAACTCCCAATCGTTGCCGACCAGACCGTTACCGGGGTTCAGCACCTGGTTGTTGGCGTTCCCCTGCGGGTAGGCGACGATGAACCCGTGCGTGGCCGCGTACGGAGTCCATCCGGATACCTGCTCGAAATCCTTTGCGTTGCTGGCATTTCCATGCTCGGCGACCAAGAGCGGCACCGAGGTTCCGGTCAATCCGACAGGAACGTTGAGCCGATAGATCCTGGTGCCGATGGCGCGGACGATGGTGCCGTTGGTCGGTGACAACGTGCACTGCGCGGAGACCGGCCGCACGGCCATCCGACCGTGGTGTCCACCAACCGAATCCCTGATCGAATCGGCTGCGGTGAGGACGGCGATCGCGGCGATGGCCGCGACGAGACAAATTGTCAAAGCACGCATAGCTTTTTCCGACAACAGAGGAAACAGCAGGTCACCGTGACGTATTGCGTCCTGTGCCGATATCGGCGAACGCTTATCGCGGGGTTCACTGGTGGCCTTGCGGAATCGACTGTCGGTGTTTTCCTTGTCTGTGATGTGCGGTTTCGCCGGCCGTGGAGGCTCCACGCGGTGACGGGTTCAGGGTGGTGCGCCACGGCCGCGGCGCCGTTCGGGATCAGGGCGTCTAGGTGACCGAGTCGAGCGAGGAGAACACGACCACATTGGATAGGTAACTCCTGGCGGTCTGGTCGAACTCGCCGCCGCAAGTGACGACCTGCAAGGTCGCTCCGCCGCGGGCACCGAATACGGTCTGATCGGGGAACTGGGTTTTCAGGTACATCCGTACGTCGGTGACCTTGAAATGCGCGGTCTTCCCGTCGGCGCGGGTCACGTCGATCATGTCGCCCGGCTTGACTTTCTTCAGATCGAAGAACACCCCGGCACCCTTGTAGGAGTCGACGTGGCCGAGGATGACCGCCGAGCCCTGCTCACCCGGCGCAGGCCCCTGCTGATACCAGCCGGCCTGCTGGAAATCCGCCGGCACCTGCACCGAGCCGTCGGAATTGAGGCCCACCGCGATCAGCGACCCCGAGGCGTTGATCGAAGCGATCTTGAACGACACCGGAGTCGACCGGCCCATCGGCGCCGCGGTCTTCACACCCGTGGTCGGCGCGGCCGCAACGCTCGCACTCACGGTCGAGCGGGTGCCAGCAGACGATCCGCAGCCCGCGACCAGCGCCGCGGTGACCGCCACTACGGCGACGAAAACGCCGAGCATCCTCCGGCGGGAGGTCAGCATGGGCACAGCCTGTATGCCTGAGGTGGTCACTGCCTGCTCACTCCGGCCATGCCACCGGCACCGGTTTCGGGCGCGCCTTTGGGAATCACGTATCCGCCGGGCGGGACCAGGTCGGTGACTGCCGGGCCACCTGGGATTCCAGTGGTCGCGCCCACGGGAATGGCCATGCCGTACACCGTGTCCGGGCCGGCCGCACCCGCTCCAGCAGAGGCCAAGTCGACACCACCCAGCCCGCCAGCTTGTACACCGGCACCGGTGTTCCCGTTGCCACCGGCTTGCCCGCCCGCGCCGAGATTACCGTTCCCGCCGGCCTGCACACCGCCTCCGGCGTTCGCACCGACCTGTACCCCGCTATCGAGGTTTCCATTGCCGCCGACCTGGGCATCGCCACCGGCGTTCGTGCCAGCCTGCACACCGCCTCCGGCGTTGCCGTTCCCCCCCGCTTGCCCGCCCGCGCCGAGGTTCCCCGTGCCGCCGGTTTGTACGTCACCGCCGCTGGTGCCGCCGACCTGGACGCCGCCACCGGAATTCCCGCTGCCACCGGCCTGTGCGTCACCACCAACGTTCCCACCGACTTGCGCGCCGCCTCCGGCGTTGCCGGTGCCACCGGCTTGCACACCGCCACCGAGGTTCCCGTTGCCCCCGGCCTGTGCGTCACCGCCGCCGTTGCCGCCGACCTGCACGCCGCCACCGGAGTTCCCGCTGCCACCGACCTGCAGGCCACCTCCGGCATTGCCTCCCGGTGTTGTGCTGGCGCTCGGCGCAACAGATCCACCGACGTTGCCGCCGAGCCCGCCCCCGCCCTGCACATCGGCACCCGTCCCGGCACCCCCACCAACACCGACTCCCCCACCGACACCGACTCCCCCACCCACACCGAGATTTCCGGTGCCCCCGCCCCCGCCGCCCGCGCCGACGGTCGCCGAGGCGCCACCCCCGCCGCCGATCTGTCCGCCGGCGTCGGCTCCGAGATCGATGCCCGGGGCGGGAGTCGTTGTCGTCGTGGGGTCCGCAGCGGCCGACGATGCGCACACAGCGACCGCGGCTGCGACGACCACCGCGACCGAGAAAGTCCTTGCCGACATTGTTCAGTTCTCTTCCAGCAGTTGTTATTCGACAACCAATGCGTCGGATGTATCGAGCCTTGTGTTACGGAAAATTACCCAAAGACCTAGAAGCGGTCGCCAATTCTGTCACAACCTGCGCTCAAGCCACATGCCGAGCCGCCAACTGAATCGTAACCAGGAGTGTTTGAGACCGAACGTTTGAACAAGACCCTAAACCGATTAGGGGCTTTCGCGAAATCCACCAGCTCCGCTGATAGCGGAAAATCGGCGGTAAGGACGTCAGTGAAATTGCTCACGCCTTCAACGGATTTCGAAGCACGCCACATGTCCGCTTTGTACTGACCGGACTCTCGGGACCCTGACGGTGCGCGACATCGATCGCCTCCCGATAAGCGTCGATCTCGTCCCGGGGCCCAGGATCGCCGCCGCCTGATACTGCGTGGTGGCACGGGCCCCCCTTCCGCGAATGCACCATGAGCGCGCCGGATTCGACTCAGCTCTGCGAAAGGCCGTAGCCGACACGGGGTCATCACCGCATCGGCCACGGCACCTGCGGAATTCCGGCGGTATCTGTGCGCGCAGAAATGCGCGGGCACACCGATATCGAGTGCGATGCGCGAAATCTGTCAGTGGTAGCGGAGGTCCCGGTAGACATCGAGGATGCCGCGGATGGACGGCGTCACGAGTAGGTCGCCGTCCAGCGGCGCCCATACGTAACCGGCGTGGGCGGACAGGACAACTGGACCGGTGGTTTCGACTTCCACGGCGAAATGCAAGCGCCGCACCGGCTTTCCAGCCGGCGACAGGTAGTCGAAGTCGCCGATATGACGGCCGATATCGATCACGGTCAGCCCGGTCTCTTCGCGGACCCCGCGAATCAGGGCGGCGGCAACCGATTCGCCCGGTTCCACGGTTGCGCCCGGAAGCTTGCGGGTCAGCGGGAGCGGCCCGGTGCTGTGGGCTTCCAACAGCAATACTTCCCCACCCCAGTCGATGATCGCACCGACTCGCAGACCGACTCCGTCGCGCTCACCGCGCGGAAGCACCTCATCGAAGATCGATACCGACATCGGCGTACTCACCAACCTTCGGCCGGGCGGACACGCCGCATTCGTAGGAAAGCCATCCCAATATTAGCGTGACAGGCCTGCCGCACGGCAGTAGGTACCAGAGGTGCGTTCGCGCAATTGTTTTCGCACGGTTGTCCTGCCGAGAAAGCGAACCGTCGCCGCCACTGTTCGACGCGCCGGTCTCGCGCATTGAGCGCGTCGGTTTCGTCCTGAATTTGCATGCAGCTGACCAGCATCGACGTGATCAGCGGTGGCGGGCTACCGCCCGGATTCGACATCGGATGGTCGCCGGAGGATCTCCGGGCGGCGGGGACGTTCTCGTCGACCCGATGCTCGCGGTGCCCGGATCCGATGCGCGCCTCGAGTGGGCGCGGCACACCTGCCGCTTGTCAGTAGCTCGATATTGTCTGCTTCTGTATCGTCTTGTCTGCACTGGCCGCCGGGTGGCGGATATTTTCGACGCGAACGGCGGTGCGACGGATAGTGCCGGGAGGGTTCGGATCGGTCGTTTGGGTCCACGAAGTGTTGTCGCGCAACGGTAGCTCGGAATGAACGACGGAGAGGGGCGTAGGTGGCAACAGCTGCGCAATTGCGAGCAGTGCTGGCGGTATTGCAGGCCGACGCGCAGGACACCGCTTCCGGCCGGTCGGCCGAGCCGCCCGTCGAGCGCGCCGAGCTAGCAGGTCGGCTACACGGTTTGATCAGTAGTGAGCTGCGGGACCTGGTCGTCCAGGCCCCGCAGGGGCAGACCATGGGGCACTGGTCGATGGCCGCGACCGCGGAGCAGGACGCCGTAGGCGATATGTCGGCGCAGGCGCAGTTCGACGCGCGGTGGCTGCGTCACCACATCGCCACCCTCGCCTCTCGCCATGCCCCCACTCCGGTGCCCGCGCTGTTGGCTGCGGCAGTTCAGGCCGTCGACGCCGCCACTACTTTGCTCGCGCTGGCCCGCGATCCCCGCGGCGAGGGCAGTCAGGCCGCATGGCAGGCGGTAATCAATGATCTCGCGATCGCATTCCATCTGGTCAACGACGAACACGACGCCGTCACCCAACCGATCCGCTGAACGGGGCCGATCTCGTGACTGTCACCGGTTCCGGTCGCCGCCATCGACGGTCCGGAACCGGTGAAGACGTCAGTCGCCTTCCGAGGTATCGGTGTATCGCTGCAGATACAGTTGCTCGCCGAGCTTCTCGATCAGGTCGAGTTCGGTCTCGAGGTAGTCGACGTGCTCTTCCTCATCCTCGAGAATCGACTCGAAGATGCGTGCGGAGCTGACATCACCGCGCGAGCGCATCAACTCGATGCCACCGCGCAACCGGTCCACCGCCTCCATCTCGATCTTCAGATCGGCCCGCAATTGTTCGGGGACGGTCTGACCGATGCGCAGCGGGTTGAGCTTCTGATAGTTGGGCAGCCCCTCCAGGAAGAGGATGCGATCGGTGAGTACTTCCGCATGCTTCATCTCATCGAAGGACTCGTGGCGGGTGTGTTCGGCAAGCTTGGTGAAACCCCAGTTCTCCTGCATTTTGGCGTGCAGGAAGTACTGATTGATGGCCGTGAGTTCGGCTGTCAGCTGCTCGTTCAGCAGCGAGATGATCTCCTTGTCGCCTTCCATGGCTGCGATCGTGTCACAGCTCACAATCGGCGAACCGGTAAGGACGACCTATCGTGTCGGGTTACGCCGCGGGCGTCGCGACCTGCTCAACGGGTGCCGCGCAGGCTCGGCCGACCTCCTCGGAAAGGCGGCGGGTGCAGCTGCCGCAGCCAGGCTTCCAACCGCACGCCTTTTTGACCTGCGCGGTCGAGCTGGCGCCTGCGGCGACACAGCTATGCACGTCCGATTCGGAGACGGCGTTGCAGATACAGACGTACACGGATGCCTCATTGTGCGAGCGGGATACTTCACGAGGTTAGCCTCATCTAAAGAGGTAAGCCTCCCCTAATGTATAGCACCCTCATGCCGATACCTGTCAATAGCCAGTCGGGTATTCGCGAATCGGGGCCATCGGGTCACCGCCAACCTGATGAGTCGGATTCGATCAAAGGGATCCCAGCGTTCGATGCACCCCGCCCTCGACGGTTCCGGCGCCGCACGCGGCTGAGTACGTCGGTTACCTCCGGTTCGGCAACTGGTTCACCCACCGCACGCGGGCAGGTATCCGCGGTCGAGCCGCACGGTTGTGGTCGAGGTATCGCGGACCAGAGGTCGCGGACCCGCCGTCATCGACGCCGTTATCGACGTGCCCGTCAAGGTGTGCGATCGCTACGGTGAAAGCTTGTCCGCGCTAAAGGTTTTCGCGACATGTCGGCTCGAGGCGTTTTGCCGCGTTGTTCGATCCGGTTCATCCTCAGTTGGTTGTTGTAGCCGGGCGCCGGTGTCAGGCTGACTGATGTGTCTACGTCCGAGCGGACGAGCCGGGCCGGGTATGCCGAGTTGACTCCGCACTACCGACTCCTCGACATCGTGCACAGCACGGCGCTTGCCCGCGCCGAGCGACGGCTGTGCCGCGAGTTCACGATCTTGTTCGATGCCAATACGATTCACCGTTATCTCCACAATTCCTATGCGCAGATCGGGCGGCAGGCGCCGGTCAAGCTGTATCTGCCACTGCTGGCCGAGCGCTTCGCCCGACAGCAACTGCACGCTCGCGCCAAGGTGGAGGGCCGCATCGAGCACGCCGTCCCGGTGGTGCTGTTCCTGTGCTCGTTCAACGCCGGGCGTTCGCAGATGGCACTGGGCTTCTTCGAGCACTACGCACAGGGTCGGGCGCTGGCCTGGTCCGGCGGATCGGAGCCGAGCGCAGCGCTGAATGCGGCGGCCGTCACAGCCATGGCCGAGGTGGGCATCGATATCTCCCACGAATTCCCCAAATCCTGGACCGACGAGATCCTGCTGGCCGCCGACATCATCATCACCATGGGATGTGGCGACGAGTGCCCGCTGGTACCCGGCGTTCGAAACGAAGAATGGATCGTGGACGACCCGGCCGGACTCCCACTCGCCGAGGTCCGTCCGATCCGCGACGACCTCCACCGCCGCGTACTCGACCTACTCGCCAGCCTCGACCTCGCCACCACCACCTGATCCTCGGCGCACCCGACCGCCACCCGCAGACCAAACCCGTCGAGCCGTAACCCAATACGGTACTGGTGGCAGCGGTCTCGATGGACGGCCTATGCGGTGTCTACCGAACCGGATACACCAGGCCACCGGCCACGATGGTCGCCGCGACGAGCTCGGCATCGATCTTGGTGGGTCCCAGTGTGAAACGTGCGGTGATGACACCCCCTGGGCGCGCACGTCCATACGACCGGAACCGAATACCTCCGCCTCACGAATCAACATGGCGCACAACTCGTTTCGCGCACAATCAGGCCACGCCACCGAGTAGCGGTAGCTGCGGAGGCAGCACCCGTTTCGAACGACCGTAATGCGGGCACTCGACGACCGAAACCGCACCATCGGCGACCACTCGATGCGGTCCATGCGGCAGTGTGGGGGCGGCGGCGAAGGCGGCGGAGGTGGCCCGCATGGACAGATCGATCAGCTGTCCCCACCGTTATGTGCATCCGTATGCGCCGCCGCGTCCGCGGCGTCGTCTGTGACACCCTGAACGCCGAGATCGGGGTTGCTGACCTCGGCGAGGTCCGGGTCTTGGGACCCGAGACCCGCCGCGCGGGTCGCCGCCGCGCCTGCCAGCAACGACAGCGCTACCACGTAGAGCAACCGAACGCCCAGAACAAATGGTTGAAATGCCAAGGGCATCAAGGGAATCAATGACAAGGAAATCACCGCGACCAGTCCGGCCGCCAGCCAGAATCGCCTCGGCGCGCGTTGGACGGCCCGCGGCGCACCATGCCAGGTGCGGAGCAGTCCTCGACGGCCGATGAGGTAGAACAAGCCGACCGCGAGAGCCCCTCCGCACAGGGTCGACGTCTGCTGCAACAGGTACCACCAGGGCCTGCCGAACAGACCCGGCTGCAGCAGCGTGGGAAATCTAGCCACGCCCCAGCCGTGCCCGCCGGCCGGATCGTGGGTGAACCCGTCCCAGAAGATATGAGTGAACGCACCGATCAGAATCGAGTACACCGTGACATGCCATCGATGCCGCACGGCACCGAGCACGCCATAGGCGGGCAGATCGAACGCCCCCAGCCGCGGCAAGTGCGCGGCAACCTGCGCGGCGCCGCGGCGGATCGCCACTGTTCCCACGATCCCCATGGGAAGACACCACCACATCAGCGCCGAGAGCGCGTGCGTTTCCGGCATCGAAAACAAACCCGCCACCGGATAGCCGGCATCCGGGACCGCCGAGCCGACCACCAATGCGACGCCATCCAGGTAACGAGGCCATCGGATTTTCAGCGGGAGCACGGCCAACGCATGCGACGGAAAGGTGAGCGGCACAGCCAAGAGTATCCACGACGTCGTTTCTGGGCTCGTTCAGCGATACGTCGGCGATTCCCATCGAGCGCCCCGTTGTACCCCGTGGCCGAAACGGTCATTCCCGCACAGGTTCTCGGCGAGAGGTTACGCCGGTCCGCGCAATGGCCGAGAACCGGTGAGCGGACGGGAAGGTTGGACAACACCAGATTCCGTCCGTCCCCGTCGTCGCTGATCCTGGCGTCGACCGCAGTGACGGCGGCGCGGGCCGTTATTTCCGGTTGCAATCATGTTCGGCGCAGTCTCGTGAGCCGTCGACCGGGTAGTGAACAAGCCCCACAGCGCACCTGCGATTCGGCACCCGATGGCCCCCGCCGCGGGGACTTTCGCCCCTGCTGAGGTCCGGGGCACGAGGTGTCCCATGGACGGGTAGGAGGTAAGACGATGGGTTCGCGCGAATCCCACATGACCCAAACTGATCTGTTCACGTGGAGCATGGAACAGGACCCGACCCTGCGCTCGACGATCATCTCGGTGCTGGTCCTGGACCGCGAGCCGGAGTGGAATCACTTCTGGCACATGATAGATCGAGGAACTCGGGTAGTGCCGAAGTTCCGGCACCGACTGGTCCCCGTGCCCCTCGGCCTGGCACCGCCCCGGTGGACACCCGATGACGATTTCGATCTGGCCTGGCATGTGCACCGGATCCGCGCTCCGGCGCCGGCAGACCTGTCTACGGTGCTGGAATTCGCACGCACCGAAGCGATGACCGCCTTGGACCCGGCACGACCACTGTGGCGCGTCACCGTTATGGGCGGACTCGACGGTGATAAGGGCGCTTTGATCTTCACCGTGCACCACAGTCTGACCGACGGCATCGGTGGCATCCAGATCGCCGGTGAGATCCTCGATTTCGTGCGCGAAGCCGCGCCCCGCCCGCCGCCCGGCGACATGACGCCCACGGTCCGCCGCGGATTCGGCGACATCGCGGCATGGAACTGGTCCGTCGGCGCCGAACTCGTACGCGCCGGGATCTCGACGGCGTGGCCCGCCGCCCGGCGAACCGTGACCAGCCCGATCCGCACTGTCCGCGACGGCATCGCGATGGCGAACTCACTGGTCCGGTTCGTCCGGCCGATCACGAGCACATTGTCGCCGGTGATGACCGAACGCAGCCTCGGCCGCCAATTGTCGGTGCTCGAGGTACCGGCAGACGCACTTCACCATGCCGCGCACACCGTCGGTTGCACGATGAACGACGCCTTCCTGGCCGCGATGCTGATCGGACTCCGCGGTTATCACGACAAGCACGGCGCAAAGGTCGAGTACTTGCGGGTGACCGTGCCCATCAGCCTGCGCACCGACCACGATGCCATCGGCGGCAACCGCATCACGTTGGCGCGATTCGCGCTGCCGCTCGATATCGCGGACACCGCGAACCTCCTGCGAACACTCGACGCGCTGGTCACGAGTTGGCGGCGCGAACCAGCGATAGCGCTGTCCAGTGCCGTCGCCGCCGCCTTCAACCGCCTACCCGTCGGCCTGCTCACTCCCATGCTCAAACATGTCGACTTCATCGCCTCCGATGTCCCCGGCTCCCCGATTCCTCTCTACGTCTCCGGCGCCGAAGTCGAACGCATCTACGCCTTCGGCCCCACCACCGGCACCGCCCTGAACGCCACCCTGATCTCCCACGTCGGAACGTGCTACCTCGGCATCAACGCCGACACCGCCGCCATCCCCGACCTGCCCCTCCTGACCGATTGCCTCCGAACAGGTTTTGACACCGTTCTTAACCTCACCGCGAATCCACCGAGCTGAGGTCGCCGCGGTTCGGCCCATGGCCGCGCCGCGACCATCCGGTGCTGCCCACCGGCGAGTCCGGGCTCGGTCAGGTGCCCTTCGACTGCAATTCTCGAAGCCATCCGGATGCTGATTGGCTGGGCGGTAGCCGGGTATACGCTGAACGGTGGCCATTCGCAATATGGCCTATCCCACTCATCGGAGTGTCGTCGCTCGACCGACCCGGAGCCGTATCGGTGCAGCGGCAGTCGAGCAAGCAAGGAGTAAGCCATGAAAGGTGGCACAAGAATTGCAATAGGGGTGGGCATCGGTTACCTGCTGGGACGCACGCGCAAGATGCGCTTCGCGTTGTCGCTGGCGGGTGCGGCGATGGCGAAGCGGAACACCGGAATGCCCGCCGAACTGCTGGAGCGCGGGACTTCGTTGCTCAAATCGTCGCCGGAGCTGACACAGCTCACCGACACCGTGCGCGGCGAGTTGCTGGGTGCGGTCCGGTCGGCCGCGGTGACCGCCACGAGCAACCGTCTCGATGCGCTCAACGACCGGCTGCAGCAGGGCTCGACGCTCGTCGCCGACAGGGACGAGCGTGAAACGGATTCGTTCGAAGACGAAGACGAAGACGAAACCCGCCGGGACGCCGAGGAAGCGTCCACCGACGAGGACGAGGATCTCGCGGGCGAAGACGATTCCGGAACAGACCGCGCCGACGAGCACAGGAAGCGGCCCGCCGCGCGTGCGCGTGCCGGCAGCCCGAGAGCCACGCGCACGCGGAAGACGAGCTCCCGGACCTCGGAGCGTAGGGCCGGGTCCGCCGATCGTAAGTCGGCCTCAACCGTCCGACGCCGTACCCGCGCCGATGCCGACGAAGCGCCCGTGCGCCGCACGAGGAGATGAGGTCGATGTCGAAGACCAACGGAGTCGCCGCCCACACCATCGGCCGGGTCACCGAAACCGCGAGCCGTGCCGGGGAGGCCGCACGGAAAACAGCCAAAACACCTACCCCGACGGGCTTACTGCAGCAGTCCGTGCAGAACCTCGCCGGGACCCTGACCGAACGCGCGGTAGCCGGGCTGTCGAACCGGGTATCGAAAACCGCTGATCGGTTGAACGAGTACGCCGACGGTGGCGGCGGGAATCTGCTGGCGGCGGTGACCGGTGTGGAGAAGCTGGCCGGCGGAGCCTCGCCGTTCAAAGCGGTCTTCAGCGGAGGTATGAGCAAGCTCGGGAACACGGTCCGGGAAAATTTGCAGACGGTCAAGGAGTCACTGACCGGCGGAAAGGGCAAAGGTGGCGCAAAGAAGCTGAAGCTGACCAATATCGTCGAGCACATCGATGTGGGTGTGCCGATCGATTTGGCCTATGACCAGTGGACCCAGTTCGCGGACTTTCCGAAATTCACGAAGAAGCTCGAGCAGGTCGAGCAGGTCTCCGACGAGAAGCTCAGCTGGACCGGCAAAGTGTTCTGGTCGAGACGTACCTGGGAGTCCACGATCATCGAGCAGGTGCCGTTCGAGAGGATCGTGTGGCGCTCCAAAGGCGCCAAGGGCTATATCGACGGTGCCGTCACCTTCCACGAGATCACACCGGACCTCACCCGCATCCTTGTGGTGCTCGCATACCACCCGCAAGGAGTGTTCGAAAAGACCGCCAATCTATGGCGCGCGGCAGGTCGCCGGTGCCGGCTGGAACTCAAGCACTTCCAGCGCCATGTCATGACGGAGTCGGTGCTGCACAGCGACGACATCGTGGGCTGGCACGGCGAGATCCACGACAGCGAGGTCGTCGAAGACGACGAGACCGCACGGCGCGAGGAACAAGCGCACACCGAAGACGAACGCGCCGATGAAGAAGAGGAAGAGGAAGAAACAGACGAGGCCGAGGAAGGCGAGGGCGAGACGGACGAGGAGGAGGAAGAAGAACCAGAACCGCCGCGCCGCCCAACGGCCGCCCGCAAGAGCTCAGTGACCCGCCGGTCACGGGTGAGCCAAGGAGCAAGCAGATGACAATCGAACCCGCAGGAGGCACAGGCGGTGGCGCAACCGGCACGCTGGCTCGGCCGAACTCGTCCAGCCTGGCTGATGTCGTAGACACCATTCTCGATAAAGGCCTGGTCATCGACGCGTTCGCCCGAGTGTCGCTGGTCGGCATCGAACTGGTGACCATCGACGCGCGCGTCGTGGTGGCCAGTGTCGACACATATCTACGTTTCGCCGAAGCGGTCAACCGGCTCGAAATCTCGAGCAGCGAACCGAAGGGCCTGACCGATATCGTCGGCGACGTCACCGAGGGCGCGGCGAAGCACAAGACGAAGGGCGCACTGGAGGCGGCTGGCGAGAAGGTCACCGACTTCCTCGGCGATGTGCAGGAGAAGCGTCAGAAAGTGCACCGGCCATCCAGGCGCGAGGAGCAGTGATGGCTCCCGAATCAACAGCCGTGTATGTCTACGGCATTGTGCCCGCCGACGTCGAGCCCCAGTCACACGCCACCGGTGTCGGCGATCCACCAGGTGAAGTCGCGGTGGTCCGGCACGGCGAGATCGCCGCGCTGGTCAGCCCGCTCGAGTCCGACCGGCCATTGGGCACGCCCGAGGACCTCACCGCCCATGAGAAACTGCTCGACGGGTCGGCCACCGTCAGTCCGGTGTTGCCGCTGCGGTTCGGAGCGGTCATGACCGACGCGGATGCGGTGGAGAACGAACTACTCGAGGCGAACGAGGAGGAATTCCGCGCGGCCCTGGTGGCACTCGAGGGCCGGGTCCAGTTCGTGATCCGAGGGCGCTACGTCGAAGACGCGATTTTGCGGGAACTGCTCGACGAGAATGCCGAAGCCGCCCGACTGAGAGACGAGATCCGGGGCAAATCGGAGGACGCCACCCGCAATGCGCGAATCGCGCTGGGCGAGATGATCAATCAAGCCATCGAGGCGAAGCGAGCCGAGGACACCAGCAAGGTGGTTTCCGAACTCGAGAAACTCGAAGCAATGGTCAACCAGCGCGAACCCAGCCATGAAGAGGACGCGGTACACCTCGCTGTGCTGGTCGAATCGGCCCGGCAAAAGGAGCTGGAGGAATTGTTGCGCGAGCTCATGGCGGACTGGGACGGCCGGGTCGAGCTGTACCTGCTCGGACCGATGGCGGCCTACGACTTCGTCACGAAGCGGGCCCCCGAGGAGTGAGATATGGGTCTGCTTTCATCGATATTTTCGTTCCCCATCGCGCCGGTTCGCGGCGTGATCTGGGTGGGCGAACTGATCCAAGACCAGGTCGAACAGCAGCTACGCGATCCCGCGAGACTGCGGCGCGAACTCGAGGAGATCGACCGCGCCGCAGCGACCGGTGACTTGTCCGCAGAACAGGCCCAGCAAGCGCAGCAAGCAATCCTGGATCGCATGACCGGTCCGAGGTAGGCCCAATCGACCGGAAGGAGTGACCCACGTGGCCCGCGACACCATTTCCGACGATTCCGACAACGCTCATTCGGCCTCGAATGCACAACCGGCCCTGACCGCAGCCCAAGCCGCCGCGGTGGCGGTCGAACGCCTCGCGGAACTGACTTCGAACGAGGTTCAGGGCGTCACGAGCGTGGAACCGACGGAGGATGGTTGGCTCGTGGAGATCGAGGTGCTCGAGGATCGCCGTATCCCCTCATCGGCGGACATCCTGGCGCTCTACGAGGTGGAGATCGATCTCGACGAGAATCTGCTGGCCTACCGCAGAATCAAACGCTACAACCGTGGCACTATCGACATCGGATCGAGGAATCAGCGATGACGGTGGTGGGAGGCGAGTCGTACGCGCCGCAGCCCTACGGGGGCGGGCACCATTCCACCAACCTCGCCGACATTCTGGAGCGAGTCCTCGACAAGGGTTTGGTGATCGCGGGCGACATCCAAGTGAATCTCCTCGACATCGAACTGCTCACCATCAAACTGCGGTTGGTGATCGCATCCTTGGAGACGGCCAAAGCAGTGGGCATCGACTGGTGGGAGACCGACCCCTGGCTCAACAGCAAGGCCCACGCACTGGAGCGGCAGGATTCGGACCTCGAACTCGAGAACCGGGAACTGCGAGACCGCATCGCCCAACTGGAGGCGGCAAACGAACGCCGTCAACCCATCGAACGCGGCCGTGAGCGGAAACAAGAAAGATCGTGACCGGTGGTCTCGCAGTTTGGCTGTACGTCGTGGCGCCTCGCCACGACGGCGAGGCGGAACTGACCGAGCTGACCGGAGTCGCGGGCGAGCCGGTGCGGACGGTCGTCTCGGGTGACCTGACGGCGGTCGTCGGCTCGGTGCCGCTGGATGTTTTCGGGGAGCAACCGCTGCACCGGAATTTCGAGGATCTGGACTGGCTGGAGGCGACGGCGCGGGCACACGACGCGGTCGTGTCGTCCATGGTGCGCAGAGGTCCGGCCGTCCCGCTCCGGCTGGCCACCGTCTTCCACGATGACGACCGGGTACGTGCGCTGCTCGATGAGCGGCGCGCGGACTTCGACGCGGCGCTGGAGCTGGTGGCCGGGCGTACCGAGTGGGGTGTACGAGCCTATGGCGATCGCGCCGCGCTGACCGCCGCCGTGGCCGAGGCCAGAGCCGCTGACAAGGGCAGCATGTCACCAGGGGCCGAGTACCTGGCCCGGCGTCGCGCGCAACTGTCGGCGCAGGAGACCGTAGAACGCGACGCGGCAGAGTGCGCCGAGAAGATTCACGCGTGTCTGGTGCACCATGCCGCGGCGGGACGACGTCAGCCACTGACCGACCCGGCGGTCAGCGGCCGCCGGGACTGGATGGTGCTGAACGGGACATACCTCGTGGACGACGACCGCACCGACGACTTCACCGCGACCGTCACGACGCTCGGCGCCGATTTTCCGGGCATCCGGCTCGAACTCACCGGCCCCTGGCCGCCGTATTCGTTCGCGGGTGTCCAACGAGGGCCGACATGATTCGGGCCGACCACACCGTCGACACTGATCGCCGCGTCGCGCTGGTCGACCTACTGGACCGGGTGCTGGCCGGTGGCGTGGTCATTTCCGGAGATATCAAACTCGCCATCGCCGATGTCGACCTGGTTCAGATCTCGTTACGAGCCCTCATCTCCTCGATCAGCACCCTGTACGCGCCGGTCGAGTCCGCGATGTCCGATGTGCTGGAACCAGCCGATGACTGAATTCGGCGGCATTCCACCGCGAATCGACACCGATCCGGAATCCGTCGAGCGCGGGCTGGTCACCCTCGTCCTCACCTTGGTGGAGTTACTGCGGCAACTGATGGAGCGACAAGCGCTACGCCGCGTAGACGCGGGCGACCTCTCCGACGCCCAGGTCGAACGCATCGGCACCACCCTGATGCTGCTCGAACAACGCATGGAAGAACTACGCGACCACTTCGGACTGACTCCGGAAGACCTCAATATCGATCTCGGCCCCCTCGGCCCGCTCCTCCCGCCGACTGATCGCACACTCGAGTGACCCGCAG
The DNA here is from genome assembly GCF_054065835.1 of Nocardia citri. Classification (NCBI taxonomy): domain Bacteria; kingdom Bacillati; phylum Actinomycetota; class Actinomycetes; order Mycobacteriales; family Nocardiaceae; genus Nocardia; species Nocardia citri. The sequence goes on along the minus strand of NZ_JBSUQM010000002.1, from coordinate 90,713 downwards.
TAGCGTGAACCAGCGCCATGCGCGTTCTCACTACTGCAGGCGGCTGGCTCCGGCGTGGACGGCGATCGAGCCGGTGGTGGCGGCGCGGTCGGCGAAGGCGTGGTCGAGTGGTTCTCGGGTGACCAGGAATCGGTAGTAGATCGGTGCGGTGACCGGTCCCATAAGTTCACGAACGTCGTTATCGGACGGTAATTCCGAGTGATCGACTACGGCCTCCACGCGGATTCGCTGAGATCGGCTCGCTCGGTGTGCTGCACCCGCGCCAGTGTGTGCTGAACGCGTGCGCCGGGTTCGTGGTGAAAACAGCTGTGGCGATCTCGGGCCCGAGTTCACGTTCGATGTATCCCGATAACATCAGCGGCGGCGCACTCGACGGTCCGTCACCGCGCTGTCGTCGGTTCGGACACATGGTTGCGATGAATTGGCCACAGCGCTGAACGCGGCAGCCACACCGCCAGATAGTCACCGGAATCCGCAGCGACAATGAGATTCCCGCGCCAGGGCGATCGGCGATGCGCCGAATCCCCTGTGAAGCAAAGCATTTCGAACCACGTGGTGTGAAGTACGATGACTCGGGCGGCTCCCGGTAGCACGCGGCCGCTTCGAAACTTGTACCAGATCAACCGAGGTGGCGGATATGGGTCTGAGTGGTAAGCGGTTCCTGGATGTGGCCGGAAGCAGGGACACGGCGGTGACGGTGCTGGCATCGATCACCGCGTTGTACTACCTGATCGTCGCGGTCACCAACTGCATCGACACCGATACCAACCGGCGCGGTGTGCAAGCAGTGCTCTCGATGCAAGCCACGATCCACCACTCCGGTACCGACTGGCGGGCCATCACCAACAGTACGGTCATCCTTATCGCCTACATCCTCATCGTGACCTGGGAATATCTGACCGGCTTCGTGCTGCTCGCCGGAGCAACAACCGGCTGGTGGGCACTGATCGGCCGCAACTCCGCCAGAACCGCGGTGGCCGCGAAATTGTCCAGTCTCGGCTGGACCATGGCCGTGCTGCTGTTCGCGGGCGGCTTCCTCACCATCGGCGGCGAATGGTTCCGTATGTGGGCGAACAAACAAGTGAACGCCTCATCAGCGGCGCTACAGAACTTCCTCCTCGCCGCGGTCGGCCTCATCCTGGTACACATGTCCGGCCGCTCCGAAACCCGAGAGCAGTCATAGCAGAAGACGTTTCGTTCCGGTCCAGTTCGGACAGCGGCACGGTTCAGCCGACTGTCCAGGGCTGCGTTGCGACGCAGTGCTCACAGCTGGCATAGCCTTCAGATCATGTCCATATGTTCGGATGAATGAGCCGCTGATCCGACTCGACAAATCGGCCGTTTCGTCAGGTCAGCGACTCAGCACCGTGGCATCGAAGAAATGCCGCGATGCCCGGTACAGATGCCTGCCCATTTCGATCGGACGCCCGGAATCATCGAAGGCGACCCGCTGCATGGTGAGCAACGGCGCGTTGGTGCGCTCGTGCAGCAGTTGCGCCTCGGCCCGGGTGGCACCGCGCGCACCGATCCGTTGCCGTGCCAGCGCGATGTGAATTCCCTTGGCCCGCAGGCATTCATAGAATCCGTACAGTTCGAGCTGATCGGGTGCGGGCGCGAACTCGGCGGGCACATAATTGGTCATGAGGGCCACCGGCTCACTCCCGGCCCGGCGCAACCTGCGGAAGGTCACGAAGCGGGCATCGTCGGATACGCCGAATTCCTTGGCGATATCGGGATCCGGAGCACCGAGCTGATAGTCGAGCAATTCGGTGGTCGGTTTTTGACCCGCGGTGAGCAGATCGTCGCACAGACTGATCAATTCGACCGGGCGATGCACCTGATTCTGGACAACCTGGGTGCCCACCCCGCGCCTGCGCAGCAACAGCCCCTTGTCGACCAGCGCTTGGATGGCCTGCCGTGTGGTCGGCCGCGACAGATTGAGCCGTTTAGCCAGGTCGAGCTCGTTCTCGAGGCGATCCCCCGGCGCAAGCCGACCTTCCAGGATCGCGTTCTCGATGCCTTGCGCCAGTTGGAAATACAGCGGGACCGGGCTCGTGCGGTCGATCGCGACATCCAGTGGCGCTGGCATCGTAGGCTCCTCGGGGCGAGCTGGCGCAGGTGAGCACCGTTTCGTCCACTGTAAATCACTTCTAACAACCAATATATTCTTACGTCATTATGTCCTTACAAATTCTTGACAAGCGGCTATGCCGGGGCGCACAGTCTGGATACGCGGCAATGCTCGTCCCCCAGGACGCATCTGGAGTCAGCCTGTGAATGCTCAATTCGAGGTTGTGTCGACCGGTCGGGTCGGCGTCGACATCTACCCGCTCCAATCCGGAGTGGGGCTGGAAGATGTCGACACCTTCGGCAAGTTCCTCGGCGGCAGCGCGGCCAATGTCGCCGTCGCGGCTGCGCGACTGGGCCGGCGCACCGCACTGTGGTCCGGCGTCGGCGCCGACCCCTTCGGCCGGTACGTGCGGCGCGAACTGGTCCGGCTCGGCGTATCGGATGCCCTTGTCCAGACCAGTGATCGGCTGCCGACACCGGTCACCTTTTGCGAGATCTTCCCGCCGGACGATTTCCCGCTGTACTTCTACCGCCAACCCAGCGCACCGGACCTGCAGATAACCGGCGGCCAAGTGGATCCCGACACGATCCGCGGCGCGGGTGTCTACTGGTCGACGGTCACCGGCTTATCCCGAGAACCTTCTCGCGCAGCGCATTTCGATGCCTGGTCGATCCGGGAACGGCGACCGCTGACGGTTTTGGATCTGGACTACCGGCCGATGTTCTGGGCCGATGAGCGCCAGGCCCGCGCACAGGTACGCGAGGCACTGCGCCAGGTGACGGTGGCGGTCGGCAATCGCGAGGAGTGCCGCATCGCAGTCGATGAGACCGATCCGCAGCGCGCCGCCGATGCGCTGTTGGATCTGGGTGTCGAACTGGCCATCGTCAAACGGGGGCCGCAGGGCGTGCTCGGCAAGACCCGCCACGAATCGGTCGTGGTGCCACCGGCCATCGTCGATGTGGTCAACGGCCTCGGCGCGGGTGATGCCTTCGGGGGCAGCCTGTGTCATGGCTTGCTGGCCGGATGGGATCTGGAGACCATCCTGTGCCGCGCCAATGCCGCCGGGGCCATTGTGGCCGGGCGGCTCGAATGCTCCACCGCCATGCCGACCAGCGACGAAATCGACGATCTTGTCGCGCTGTCTCTGACCGGAAAGGACCTGAAATGAAGGTAGCGTCGCGCGGCGATTCGTTGACCGGCGGGCCCGAAGCCACACTGGCACCGCCGACCGTCGGGGTGCGTTCCTATGCACTGTGGGCTAAAGCCCTTGCGCTGCCCGGTATTCAGGGCTTGGTCGTGCGTCGTGCGCTGCGGTATCCGCCGGATGACAATGTCGCGGACGCGGTCGATACCGCCGTATCGCTGGTGCGGTGATCGCGATGCACAGCAAGCATTACCTGCCCGCCGGTCGCACCTACCGCGCGCCGTACACGGTGGCACTCACCCAGGAGGCGGCCGGATGGGATCACACCAGCCTGCACGTCGTCGATCTCGCGCCGGGACAGTCGCATCGCATGCACAGCCGATCCGATGAGATCGTGGTGGTGCCGCTATCCGGTGCGTGCACCGTGGCCAGTGCTGGCGAGTCCTACGAATTGGTCGGGCGTAACAGCGTTTTCGACGGTCCGACCGATTTCGCCTACGTCGGACGGGACAGCTCCTACACCGTAACCAGTACCGGCGGTGGTCGATTCGCGCTCGGTGGCGCCGTCGCCCAGCGGCAGTTGCCGTTCCGGTATGTGTCCGCCGCCGACGTGGCGGTCGAGTTGCGCGGTGCGGGCAACTGCAGCCGCCAGGTGCACAATTTCGCGACTGCGGATACCTTCGAGGCCGATTCGATCATCGCCTGCGAGGTGATCACGCCCGGCGGCAACTGGTCGTCGTATCCGGCGCACAAACACGATGAGCTCTCCGATACCGAGACCCCGCTCGAGGAGATCTACTACTTCGAATTCGCCCGTGGCGCCGACGATTCGCCGGGCTTCGGCTACCACCGTGTGTACGGAACCCCCGAGCGCCCGATCGATGTGCTCGAGGAGGTCCGCCACGGCGACCTGGTGCTGGTGCCGCACGGCTACCACGGACCGTCCATCGCCGCGCCCGGCCATCACATGTACTACCTGAACATCATGGCCGGTCCGGGACCGGAGCGGGCCTGGCGGATCACTGACGATCCGGCCCACACGTCGCTGCGCGCCACCTGGGCGGATATGCCGATCGATCCGCGACTTCCCATGAACGCGAGGCAAACTCGGCGGTGAGTCCGATCGACCACACCACCAATGGTCGCACCCCGAATACCGAAAAGACGGCGCGGCTCGAGGTATCTCAGGCCGTGGCGCGGTTCCTCGCGAACCAGTACATCGAACGCGACGGCATGACAACATGATCGGGCGTCCAACCCCTCGCCGCGCGAATCGGTCCGATCGATAGCAAATCGTCGGCGGTCACCCTGCAAATCTGCCTCGACGGTCCAGTAATTCGTCACGTCACCATGACGGCCACCGAACTCGACGCCGCCCTCGCACGACTCGAGAAGCACGGCACCTGGCCGAAGTCGTGCTGACAGCGGTATACCAGTGCTGGTGAGCGACGAATTGGTGACCGGTGAGTTGGCCGTTGACGGACTCGTGCGCAGTTTGGCCGTGCGTCCGCCGCTCGAACGGAATGCGCCGTTGGTATTGGTACTGCACGGGAATCACTCGGGCAGCACCAGGACCTACACCCGTCCGATCATGTACGACTGGACCAGTTTCGCCGCCCATGCCGACGAATGGGGCATTGCCCTCGCCTATCCCAATGGCCACAGTGGTTGCTGGGCCGATGGGCGCGGTGTCACAACCGCCGACGAGGCCGGGGTGGACGATGTGTCGTTTCTGCACGCGGTGATCGATTGGTGCGCCGACTGGTTCGGCACGGCAACGGATCGGACCCTCGTCGTCGGTATGTCCAATGGCGCGTTCATGTCTCACCGATTCGCACTGGCAGCCGCCGACCGAGTACCGGTATTCGCTGCGGTCGCGGGCGGCTTGCCCGCGCCGTTGCTCGATATCCGCCCCACTCATGCGGTCTCGGCAATGCTCATCAATGGCGACGCGGACCCGATCCAGCCGATCACCGGCGGCCACTCCCGCCACCACGACCCCAACGGCGAACCTCGCGGCCGCACATTGGGATTGGACGAAACCGCTCGGCACTGGCGGACACTCAACCGCTGCACCGACGACGGAGGCACGATCACCACCGAGCAGTCGAGCCGCCACACCATGACCGGCGGCGTCGGTGGCACCCAGGTCACCGCATGGACAGCATTCGGCGGCGGCCATACCTGGCCGGGCACACCGATCCCCGCGGAATGGGCCGACTCCCCCGCCACGGCCGTAACCATGGAATTCGATGCCGCGGAACAGATCTACCACTTCGCCCACCCCCTCCTCACCCCCGCACAAGCCCGCAAGCTCTGAATCCCCGGCGCCACGCTTCGCCGCCGGCGGGCCCGAACGCGACCACACCACACAGAGGTGAAGTTGCAGGTGAAGACCCGCTCGCCCCAGCCCTCGAGCTACCCGGCGGCGCGACGGCGCTGCAGGGCCATCGGCGTACCGGGGGCCGGGCACGCACCGAGGTTATTCGATGCGTTCGTGTTCTGGGTGTGGGGTGACGGGGGTGACGAGGTAGCGGCGGCCGAGGATTGTCTGGGGCCGGTACCGGATGGCGGGGTCGGAGATGACGAGGCGGTCGCGTGGGCTGGCGATGAGGGTGATGGGGCTTGATTTCGGGGTCTGCATGTGCCTCTCCGAGGTCGGGGTTATTCGCCGAGATGGGTGATGGGGCCGAATTGGCTTTCGTAGTTGCTCATGCTGTCGTTGAGGGTTTGCATGAGCCGGAAGATCAGCGCGGGTGGGAACTTCACTCGGGAGGTGACCTGCACTGGTTGTCGCATCATCGGTTGGCCGGTCTCGGTGACCGCACCGGGTTCGGTGGGCAGGTAGACCAGGCAATCGAGGGTGAAGTCGGTGCGGTTGTACCAGCAGGTGAACCCGTTGGCGTACACGCCGGCGCTGACCGCGTCCGGCACGACGACCTCGACATGGACATCGGATTCGTCCGCGGGCGGAACGTGGTCGCTCACAACGAACCTCCGGTGTTTCGGGGCCAGCGGACCGGCCACACCGGAAACCCGGTGTGACCGACCGCTGCTGTGTTCATTGTGTCAATCTCGCGTGGTCAGCGGCCCTGTTGGAAGCGGGCTTGCTGACGGATCTGGTGCAGTTGCATCTCCCACTGACCGGTGTGGTCCTGTGCCCGGTTGGCTTGGTCCTCGGCTTGCTGGGCCAGTTGGGTGGCCTGGTCGGCCTGGTCCTGGGCACTGCTGGCCCGTTGCTGGGACTGGTTGGCCTCGCCTTGGGCCTGCTGGGCCTGGCTTTGGGCTCGGTCGGCCTCGCTGTGGGCTTGCTGGGCCTGGCTGGTGGCCAGGATGGCCTGCTGGCGGGCCTGTTGTGCCTGCTGGTTGGCCTGGTTGGCGTCCTGCTGTGCCTGCTGGGCCTGATGCTGTACCTGCCGCGCCTGCGCCTGGGCCTGGCGTGCCAGACCGGATGCCTGCATCGCGTATTGGCGGGCGTTCTGCGCCTCCTGACGGGCCTCGTCCAGACGCATCCGCAGTAACTCCACCTCCGACTGCACGTCGATGTCCTCGCGTCGGGATTCCGACCGCGTACCGCTGACGTCCTGTGCTGCCATGTTTCGAGCTCCCTTCCAACGATGTGTGGATCGAAGACATTGAGGGTGTTGCTGGAAGAACTCGCGTGACCGATGCCATTCTCCACGAAGCACCACCGGCCGTCAGCAACTTTGCCGCAATCAATCGGAAATGTTGGCGAAACACACCGTAGGCGGGGATCGAGCGGGCCTTCCATGGCGCGCTCATGCCGGGACAGAGCAGCAGGGCAACAGACCGCAATTTCCCGGTTAGCTGCGGTGCACGCACCGGCTTTGGTGCGTGAAGGGCAGGCAACGCGCAATATGACAGAAATCTAGCGAGCGTCACATTCATGTAATACCGTGACGTCGAGGGTCACTGGAGAAAGGGGGCCGCCGATGAACGCCCATCGCGACGCGCTCGAACGCGATATCGTCACCGATTTCAGCTCTCGGATGAGCTACGGCGCGTACCTGGACCTCGATACCTTGCTGAGCGCGCAGCATCCGGTCAGCCGACCGGAGCAGCACGATGAGCTGCTGTTCATCATTCAGCACCAGACCACGGAGCTGTGGCTGAAGCTGGTACTGCACGAATTACACGCCGCGCGTACAGCTTTCGATGCCGACGACGCCGGCATCGCACTCAAATGCATTGCGCGGGTGAAACACATCCAGAAGACGCTGACCGAGCAGTGGTCCGTGCTCGCGACGCTGACGCCCACCGAATACGCGCAGTTCCGTGATTTTCTGGGGAACTCGTCCGGGTTCCAGTCCTATCAGTACCGTGCCATCGAATTCATCCTCGGCAATAAGAACGCGGCCGTACTTCGAGTGTTCGAATCCGATCCCACGGCGCACGAACTGCTGGCCACGCTCATGCGGAAGCCGACCCTTTATGACGCATTCTGGCATCACCTTGCCCGCACCGGGCTCGCCGTGCCGCGCTCGACGCTGGCACGGGATGTCACCGAGGCCCACACGCTCGACCCCGAATTGCTCGCCCTGGTGCAGTCGATTTACGAAGCGCCGGAAGAACATTGGTCGGTATACGAGACATTCGAGGAGTTGGTCGACCTGGAAGAGAATTTCCAGCTGTGGCGGTTCCGGCATCTGCGCACGGTGCTGCGCGTCATCGGGAGACGAAGCGGGACAGGCGGATCCAGCGGTGCCGGCTTCCTGCAACGCGCACTCGAGCACACCTACTTCCCAGAGCTGTTCGCCGCCCGCACCTGGACCGGACACTGACGCCGAATTGCGATCGGAGCCGAACGCCTGCTCGACGCGCAACCCCAACGACGATCCGACTCATCTACAGGAATGCCCGTCACGCGATGACCACTGACCAGCAGCCCGCGCTCACAGGTGCAGTGCTCGGCGGCTTCGATGCGCCCCCCGGCAGCGCGACCGCCCTCGCCCACACGAACCTCGACCTCGACCTCGACCTCGACCTCGACCTCGACCTCGACCTCGAAGGGCTACCCGATACGCGGTGACCACTGACCAACAGCCGCTCGCAGCCGCGGTGCTCGATGACTTCGATGCCCGGCCCGGCAGCGCGACCTCGCTTACCCGTACGGTGCTCGGCGCGTACATCCGCGACGTCGGCGGGTGGATCGCGGTTGCCGATTTCACCGCACTGCTCGCTGTGCTCGGCATTGCGGCACCGAGCACGCGCACCGCGATCACGCGACTGAAGAGCAAAGGCGTCCTGTACGCCGAAAGTCGTGGCGGCCGCGCGGGTTACACACTGACCGCCGCCGCCTGCACCATGTTCGCCCGTGGCGACCCGCGAATCTTCGGATTCCGCCAGATGGCCTCGGGTGATGCGTGGCGGCTGCTGTCGTACGGCATCCCCGAGTCCGAACGCGCCGCGCGACACCAACTCCGGCGACGACTGTCCGCCATCGGCTGCGGCACCGTCGCGGCGGGTCTGTGGATCTATCCGGAGTACCTCGCGGCCGAAGTCGCCGCCATCGTCACGGCCCTGGACCTCGACAACTATGTCACCTCGTTTCGCGCCACCGACCTCACCGTCCCCGGCACCCTCCGCCAGGCCGCCGCGCAATGGTGGGACCTCGCCGACCTTGCGGCCGAACACCGAACCTTTCACGAAAAGCACCGCGGAATCCTCGACCTCGACAGCGGCGACCGAAATGCTTTCGCACACTTCACCCTGATGCTCGATGACTGGCGGATCATCCCCTACATAGATCCTGGACTGCCCGACGACATGCTGCCCGCCGACTGGCCCGGCCCCGCCAGCGTGCACCTTTTCGCTGAGGCCCGACAGCGGTATCTACAACCGAGTCGCCAGTGGGTGCGAACCTTTATCGATGCCCGCAGGGTTGAGTAGAACATCTGGTCGGCACCCGAATCCGAGCGCTGACCGCCGCCACAAACCACTACATCAACTCGGTCGGATCGACAGCCTTCGCTCGCTGCGGCAGGAACAGCACGACGCGATGACACCGCCGCAATCGCCGTGCAGACCCACAGCATCGCGCCGATACTGTCCACCCTTCGACTTCGTCCAGCAGGACATGTACGGCCTCATCGCCCGCTGGCGCGAACACCGGCGAAAGGCACAACCACACTGGGGCTAGGCTGCTTGCGGTAGGTGACAACACCGAACGGAGAGGGCTGATATATGGCGTCCGCAACAGCATCCGCACAGATCGGGGTTACCGGCCTGGCGGTCATGGGTAGCAATATCGCCCGGAACTTCGCCAAGCACGGCTACACGGTGGCACTGCACAACCGCAGCATCGCCAAGACCGACGCGCTGCTCGCCGAACACGGTGGCGACGGCAACTTCGTGCGCACCGAGACGATCGAGGAGTTCGTCGCGGCGCTGGAGAAGCCACGCCGGGTGTTGATCATGGTCAAGGCGGGTGATCCGACCGACGCCGTCATCGCCGAACTCGCCGACGCGATGGAACCCGGCGACATCATCATCGACGGCGGCAACGCGCTCTACACCGACACCATCCGCCGCGAGGCCGCCATGAAGGCGCGCGGGCTGAACTTCGTCGGCGCGGGCATCTCCGGTGGTGAGGAGGGCGCGCTCAACGGTCCGGCGATCATGCCGGGCGGCCCCAAGCAGTCCTACGAATCCCTCGGCCCGCTGCTGGAATCCATTGCCGCGCAGGTCGACGGCACACCGTGCTGTACCCATATCGGCCCCGACGGCTCCGGGCACTTCGTCAAGATGGTGCACAACGGCATCGAATACGCCGATATGCAGCTGATCGGCGAGGCCTATCACTTGTTCCGCGATGCGCTGGGCCTGGACGCCAAGCAGATCGCCGATGTGTTCACGCAGTGGAACTCCGGCGATCTGGAGAGCTACCTGGTCGAGATCACCGCCGAGGTGCTCAACCAGGTCGACGCCAAGACGGGGCAGCCGCTGGTGGATGTCATCGTCGACGCGGCCGAGCAGAAGGGCACCGGTCGCTGGACCGTGAAGTCCGCACTCGATCTGGGTATCCCGGTCACCGGTATCGCCGAGGCCGTCTTCGCGAGGGCGCTGTCGGGTTCGCGCGCGCAGCGCAAGGCCGCGGTCGGTCTCGCCGCCGGCAAGCTCGGCGACAAGCCCACCGACATCGCACAATTCACCGAGGACATCCGCCAGGCGCTCTACGCGTCGAAGATCGTCGCCTACGCCCAGGGCTTCGACCAGATCGCCGCGGGCAGTGCCGAATACAACTGGAACCTGCGTCCCGGCGACCTCGCCACCATCTGGCGCGGCGGTTGCATCATCCGGGCCAGGTTCCTGAACCGGATCAAAGAGGCCTACGACCAGAACCCCGAACTGCCGAGCCTGATCCTCGCGCCGTACTTCCGTGAGGCGATCGAGACGGCCATCGACAGTTGGCGTCGGGTGGTCGCCACCGCCACCCTGCTCGGCATCCCGGTGCCCGCCTTCGCATCCTCGCTCTCGTATTACGACGCCCTGCGCGCCGAGCGGCTTCCTGCCGCCCTCACCCAGGGCCAGCGTGATTTCTTCGGCGCACATACCTACGAGCGCATCGACGCACCGGGCAAGTACCACACGCTGTGGAGTGGCGATCGCAGCGAGGTTTCGGCGGACTGATTCGAGCTCCTTCCCAGCGCTGGGAAGGATCGACAATGGGGCACCGGGCTCGCCGGTGCCCCATTGCTCGTATAAGGAGGACTGTTTGGCGGACCAACCACGCGAACCAGCCGCCGAGCAGCAGCTCGCCGATGCGCTGAAAGCGCTCGGACCGACGGGCTGGCAGCGAGCGGACGCGGTATTCGCGGTCACGGTGGTGGGGGAAGTCGGGCAGCTCGCGTACTCCGTCGGCGACCAGGTGGTTCCGCTATCGCCCCCGGAGTCGGTCCTGACGCTGGTCCGGGAAATGCGCGCACTCGCGGCCCGATCCAACGGCGGACCGTGGTGGCGGATGCTGGTCGTACTGGCCGAATCCGGCGCGATCGATATCGATTACGACTACGGCGTGCAGCCGTTCCCGCCCGGTCAGCTGTTCGCGCCGGAGGTGTATCGCGCCGACCTCGCGGCATACCCGCGTGCCGAGGTACCGGTGTGGTTGGGCGCCTATATCGGGCACGGCGACCGCCAAAGGCGCACACCGCAACAGGCCGCCGCCCAGGCGCGCGCCGATCGCTCCGGTCAGGTGTGGGCGACGCTGGCGGAATACGAATTCCCACCGTTCCCACAGATGTGGGCGCGCTGGGCGACGATCGCCGCGGCATTCGTGGCCGCCCGATCCGAGCACGGTCCACGGATGGAGCCGTGGACCGGCGTGTTCGAGGGCTCGGCATTGCACGGGTCGACGCTGCACGCGCTCCCGGCCGGACGGGCCGTGCTTTCGGGCGGGGTGTGGAATGCCCCCACGCTGGACGCGGTCTACAACGGCGGTGAGCCGATGCCGAATCTCTATGCGGGCGCACCGGATTGGGTAGCCGATCCGGTGCTCGACCCGCGCGCCGCATCGGGTCTGCTGTCGTTCTGCTATTGGTGGGAAGCCGGGCGCTGGTATCGCGGGGCGTCGCCGTCGGCGGAGGATTGTGCCGTGGCGGTGCCCGGTGTGTGGACCCGCGAAACCGTGCTGGGTATCGTCGCCGAACTGCTCGGTTCAGAGCCGAATCCTGGTGCACGGGAAGCTATTCCCGCACTGCTGGCGGCGGCCGAGAGCGGCCGGGTCACGCGCCGCGAGCTCGTGACTGTATTCGGCGAAGACGGCCGGTTCGATATCGACGGTGCTCTCTACCAGTACTCGCTGGCCGGATTGGCGCCGCCGACGCCTGAGCCCATGCACGCCGCGGAGGCGATCTCTCGGGTACGCGATTACATCACCGGGCGCGTCCTGGACACCACGGGATATCCGCTGGAGCAGTTGGTCGCCGATCGATTCAGCGTGGGTTGGATGGTGCATGTACCGGTGCCCGCCGGGATGGTCGCGACCGATCGGGCCATCTTCTATCTCGGCGACGACGGCGTGTTGGAGCAATCGTCGTCGTCCATCGATCCGCCGGTCTACACCGCGGACTTCGAACGGCGATATACCGAGCGCCACGGCTGACACCCGAAGGATGAGGTAAGTCATGGACCGTTGGGAACGAGAAGGGCTGCGCTCGGCCAACTTCGGGATACGCAATCAGGTCGACCACATCCTCGATGCGCTGGCCGAGCAGCGCGCGCAGCTGGCCGAGGTTCGGCGGCAGCTCGACGCCGCACGGTATTCCGCCACCTCACCCGACGGTCTGGTGGAAGTGACGGTCGACACCGCTGGCATACTTGCCGACGTGCGGTTCACGGCGGCCGCCATGCGCAGTACCACCGAACAGCTCGGCCGGTCCGTTACCGAGGCCGGGCGTGCGGCGGCTCGGCGCGCGCAAGAGCAGACCAGGCAGATGCTGGCCCCGGTCGCCGCAGCCGCCGACGCGATACCCGACCTGCCAGATCTGATACCGGGCGCACCGAGCCTGCGCGAAGCCGAGCGGCACGACGGATAACCCGCCCCTATTCCCAGATATGGGAAGAAGATTCGGTGGAAGTAGGATACTTCGCCAGGCAATAGCCTTCTCGGTTTCGCTGGTGAGGGTTGAAGGGTTACCGGGCATGGGCCAATCGCTGCATATCGATCCGGATCGCGTGCATGCCCTGATCACCCGGCTTGCCGATGTCGCCGAATCCGCACAGCGAGATCTCACCGAACTGAAAAGCACCCTCGCCCGCGAGGGCAAGCCCTGGGGTGACGACGAGCCAGGGAAAATGGTCGGCGATTCCTATGAGCCACAGGCGAAAAAGGGGCTGGAGGGATACCACAACCTGGTCGAGAATCTACGTGGGTTGAGTAAGGGCATCGCCGATGCCGCCGATGCGTTCCGCGACCAGGACCAGCAGGGCGGCCAGCAGATCCGCACCATCGGTGATACCCCGATCGACTCGAACCGGCCGGTGTACTCCGGGACGAACCCGGTGTGGCCGAGCGCTCAGACGCAGCCGACCGACAGCAGGTCGGACACCGACAATCAAACCGGAACACAAAACCCATCGGATGGCACCGCTCCCAGCTCACCGGCCGAGTCGAACGACATACCGAGTACCTATCCCCAACCGGAGTCCGCTGGCTATAACCCGGTCGGCGGCCCGGCAGTCACTCAGCCCTCGTACCCGGATTCGGATACACCACAGGTGCGGCAGGACGCACCGCAACAGCCCGAAGCGGATACCCCGACCGAAAACGGCGCGAATACCGCGCCACCGTCGGCCGCCAGCAACTCGGTCCCGACCGCCGCAGGTTCGACGCCGCCCGCTGCCACTGCACCACCCAGTACCGGCGATTCCGCGTCCGCTGGGAAAGCCGCGGGCACACCGTGGTCGAGAATGCCGTCCTTGTCCGGCACCCCATGGTCCGGCGCCCGCTCCGGCAGTCGCCCACCGGGACAGATCTTTCCACCACAGTCCCGCCGCGGGCGTGCGGCGAACCCCACCCCGTCGAAACGAGAGGATAAGTCCCGCAAGAAGAAGCGCGAATCGCTGAAAGCCCAGCACATCCAACCGCCGACCGATGCGGCGGCATTGGCCGCGATACGGGAACTCGCCGATCGACACGGCCTGCAGCTCGTCGGCTTCGATACCTCGGGGATCGGACGAGAGATGGCCGCGCAGCTGATCGCGGCCGTCGACGACATCCTCGGCAAATATCCGATCATCGAGCTCGGCGGGATCGAGATCACCGAACTCGGCGACAGTCGGATATCGCGGGTGGCCCGGGACAGCGCGAATGGCGGGCCGGAAGCGGCGACCACCGGGCAGTGGATCCTGCTGGACCGCACCCTCGTCACGAACCCGGCGCGACTGCGCGAAAAGGTTTATGCCGCAGTAAAATCCGGGGATTCAGTGACTGGATCCGAAGAGCGGCCGATGTATTCGACAATCGTCGGTGATCTCGGCCGGATCATGGAGGGTCACGTGGACCAGCGCACCAGGAAGCTGGCGCAGCGTTGCCTGATCACCGAATATGAGCGAATCAACGGCCCATGGGACTCCGATGACACCCTGGCCCGGATCATCGGGGGCTACCGGCGGTGGCGAGACCAGTTGGGCGGCAGCAGTGTCATCGAGGGTCGGTTCCAGCCGCGCGCGGCTTTGGTCGCGGCATTCGCCGAGGTGGAGTTGCGTGGCGATGACGCGTGTGGTCCCGCGCGGGTGTTGTATCGGCTGCTGGTCGAGGGCACCAGAGAGCGATCGACACCCCGGTGAGTGTGCCGATCCCAGCCCATTTCCCGGACTGGCTGACCCGCTGGGTGATCGGCCACTTCCCGGTCGGTGATCCCGACCACATCCGTGCCGTGGCCGACGCCTGGGCACGCTCAGCCGAACATCTCACCGTGACACTGCGCGAGCTCGAAGAACTCTTGCCGGAGGTAGCCGCGGCGATCCAGGGCGAGACCGGCGAGGCGATCCATAAGCAGCTGAAGATCGAGATCACCAACACCGGCAATCAACGAGACTTCGCCAACGCGGTAGCCACCCTGCTCTACGACTCCGCCAACGCGATCGAGCTCGAGCAGTACATCGTCATCGGTATCGCAGCGGTCCTGCTCGCCAACCTGCTCATCGATATCGCCGCACCTGCCAAAGCCATCGGCGACCGCATCGCCGCCGACGCCGCCGCCACCACCGCCCGCCGCGAAACCCTCACCTTCCTGTTCCAACGCATCGCCGCCTTCCTGGAACGATTCCCCGGCGCGGGACTCGCCATCCGCGCGGCCATCATGGGCGCGGTCTCCATGGGAGGTGTCGTCAGCGGCGCCCAATACGCCCAAATCCTCCAAGGCCACGGCAAACCCGGACGCCGCACCGACATGGACTGGGGCCAGGTCTGGGTGGCAGCGGCCGCCGGGTTCGCCGGCGGCCTGGCGGGGTCGATGGCTACCCGCGCGGTACTGCCCGCACTGACCCGCATCGGAGCCAACGCCACAGCACCAGCCGCACGCGCAACCGGACGCGCCGTGGCCATCATGCTCGCCAGCGCCACCGGCGGAGCCGCCGGCGGCGCCGCCGGCGCAGCCACCATGTCCGCGCTCACCCACAGCAAACTCGACCTCGCCCAAATGATCCTGATGGGCGCCGGCAGCGGCGTTGTCGCTGGATTCGGCGCGGCGATACGCGCCACCCGAGCCATAGGCGCCGCCCGGCCACCCGAACAAACCGTGCCCGACATCAACCTGTCCAGCAACATTCACAACGATGGACTCACGGTCCGACCAGCACCTGAGGCCACGCCACACGTAAGCGCCGACACACCCCGGCCACATCAGGAGACCATCCCCGAGACGAGCGGATTCCACGACGGACTCCCGAACCAACCAACATCAGCAGCGGCCCACCAGCCCACACCCCCCTCCACCACATCGGGCACACCCACACCACCAGCCCCGCCCTCGGGCGCGTCGTCAGGCAAGCCGTCACCACCAGCCCCGACCTCGGGAACACCGTCGTCACCGACCACCACCCACACCGCCGGTGAAGGTCAGGCATTTCGACCGCATGAAAAACTAATTGCCGAGATCAACGAGATCGGCGACGGCGTCTTACGCGATCTCGGCCGAGGCGAAGACGGCGGTACCCCGCCGTCTTCGCCTCCCCCCGAAGCGCCACCGGGCACACCCAAGTCCTCGCCGGGGTCCCCCGGAAAGTCGTCCGAAGCCAGCCACGGCTGGCGCTCCTGGGACGACGCGCTGCGACAACTCACCGAGCAGGGATCCGGATCCTTCGGGCCCGCACCGCACGAGACCATAGCCACACCGGGAACCTCCTCAGCGACCAATCACCCCGGCACTGCCCAATACCACCGCGGTCGACCCGATCCGACACAGATGAACCTCGGCGGGACCATCACCGCCGCCGAAGGCCAACCCAGCGCCACCACACCCGGCTCGGTGCTGACGATGAGCCCCAAACCCCATACCGAGCACAACAACACCCACGTCGGCACCGTAAAAGAGTTGGGCGAACCCGGCAATGGGGCCGCAGGCACAGCGGGACCACCTGTCACACACGGGGATTCGCCGTCCGGCGGCGGACCGGGTTCGCAGTCCAGGCCGACCGCGCACGGGCCCGGCGAGCTACCGCCCGAACCCGACGACAGCAGCATTGTCCACCTGGACTTCTTCGACTACGAGCGGGTTACCGGTGAACCCGCCACACCGACCAATAGCTCCCCTGCGGCGACGCCGCACGAGGCCAGCGCCACACCGGTCGAACCGATGCCGAGCAACGAGCCCGCTTCGACGCCGCCACTCTCGACGGAGACGAACAGCCCTACCGCCCAGGTGGGTGCAACGCCTGACACCGGCGGCGCACCGGCACCCGCACCGGCCGCCAGCCCACAGGCAAACGCACCCCTCCTCCCCGCCACCCCAGCACAACAGCCCCACGCCAGCCCACAGGCTGCGCAAGCCAACCCACCGCAACCCCACGCCACACCACAAGCCAACCCACCGCAACCTCTGGCCAACCAGCAAGGGGCACAAGCGAACTCGCCGCAACCGCCACACGCTGCGACGCCGCTTTCGGGCGCTGCTGCGAACAACCTTGCAGCCCATGCGATCACGCCGGGAGTACTGGCTGGCGCAGCGGCACTCAGCGGACATGAGCCGTCGAATCACAATGCCACCGACGAACTCTCGGCACCCGTGCCTGCCATGTCCGGCGGACAGCCCACGGGCAACGACCAGACTTCTAGCGATCCCAAGGAATTTCCGGACCAGGACGAGATCGGGACCGTCGTAAAACCCCCGATGCCCAGCTACGTCCCGGCACTCCCGCAGGTCGACGAATACCCGAACAACGCACCGGACGAATACACCAAACCATCCGGAACCACTTACAACATCCCCGGCCAACCGGACGTACCAGATGGCCCACCCCCCAACGCGATTCCGATCGTCCCGCACCCGACCACACCAGCGATTCCCGATACCGGATCTGCCATACCACTCACCGACCGACCACAGGTCCCGATCCCGGACACGGCTATCCCTGGCGCGCCCGCCGAAGAAAATCGGGACGGGCAGAAGCCGCTGGTACACGATTCCGAACCACCCCTGCCCCGCCACTCCAACAACCCGGCACCACACCTGCCCGCCCAACCAGCCGACCGCCCCACCGAACTCACCCCACCCGCCCACTACGCCACCACACCCGACCCCGGAACTCCCGGCGCCCCAACTGATCCCACCGCCGCACCGCAACTCGACCGCCACGGCACCAACTACATCCCACCCCTCACCACCGAACCCACCCGCGGCGGCGTCCCCTCAACCACCCCCGCAGGGCCCCTTCCGCAACCGGTAGCTCCGGCACGCCCGGTCCCGATGATGGCCCACGCAACGAGGGGCGAGGACCCCGACAAGAAACCCAAAAAACGCAAACCACGTCCCGAGGAGCAACCCCCACCCCCACCCCCAGTGCCACAACCCGCGGCAGACCCACCACCAGCACCCCTACCCGCACCGGTTCGGGTGCCGCGGGTGTCGGCGCAAAAGCGCACCCAACCAGCCACACCACTGTCCGTGGCACGAGCACGCGCGACGATTCGCGAATCGCTCACTGCCGAAGCCGAAATCGTCGCCGCCGAGGCGATGCTCGACGCTCTGATTCGGACTGCGGAGGGTCCGGTCAATGTTCAGGTGCGGCCGCACGGGCCCGAACGTGTTCGGGTCGAGGTGGTCGACCAGAGCCGGACTCTGCCGGTACGTGATGAGCCGCACAAGACCACCGGGGAGGTGGTGGCGACCGAGGCGGGACAGGTCACCGAACTGTTGGACCGGTCGGGACGGTGGGGCTTCCGATTGCACACCAACGGGTCGCGCGCACGGTGGTTCACCGCCGGGCCTGACGATTCGGCGGCCGCCGCGTCGGAACCCGCACTACGAATGACGTTCGAACGCGGCCAGGTTCGTCGGGGCGTGTCGAGGGCGCGCAGGGAGGTCCGCGAGTTCCTGTCGCAGAACACACGCCTGCCCGAGCCGACGATCGATGCGGCAGTGCTCGCCTTGTCGGAATTGCTCGGCAACGCGGCCTTGTATGCCGAGCAAGGAGGTGCGCAGCTCACCATCGATGCGGACGATTCCCGCATACGGATCAACATCACCGACACCTCGATCCGACTGCCGAAATGGCAAACCGAGAGCAACGTCGAAGCGGTCGACGAGGTCGCACCGTCTCCCACCGTCAACTCCGCCGACGTGGACGCATTGCTGGCGGGATTCGCATCGGCGGCGGCACTGGAATCCGGCCGGACCGACCCGGACGAACTGGGGGACCGCGCGGATGGTGAGCACGGGCGCGGCGCACGGATCGTGACCGATAGCGCTCAGGCCGTCGGCACCGATGTGACTCGGCACGGCAAGACGGTCTGGGTCGAATACCGGACCCCAAGGTCGGACAACGTAGGCGACGCCGCCGCTGCCGAGTCATGTCCAACTCCGACTGAAGCCCCAGACCAGCAGCCACCGTCGCAGCCCGCCACACTGGCCGGCGGATCCGATGGAAGTGCCAGGCGGGGCGGAGGTCCCGCACGTCAGCGCCCGGAATCGCTTCGGCTGGACGACGAACGACGTACGCACATCCTGGACGGCGATGCGACCGGCGGTGGACACCGGCACGGCACCGGTAAACCGGGCAAAACCGAATTCCCGGCGGACTGGGACGACGACAAGATCATCGAGGTCACCTGGGCCGTCGCCGAAGCCTGGAGCAACCCGCAGCTGCGCGAGTCGCTGGACGGTAGGACCGGAGCCACGCACTTCTGGCAGCTCGAGGATGTCCATGAGGGTGTTCACGTGGTCGTACGAGTCGGCGTGGACGGACGGATCCTCACGGCCTGGCCGGCGTGGGGCCCCGGGGTGATCAGGAACCCGGCACCGCAGCCACCACCACCGCAGCCACCGACCCGGGTTTCGATCAACCGTCGGACCGTTCGCAAAGTGCTGGTCAGTCGCGGCCCGAACAGTAAGGCACCGGGATTCGCCAAGTTTCCGGCCGATTGGGTCGAAGACGAGGAAGCTTTCATGGCCATCGTCGCGACGGCGGCCGAGCATGCCATTCACAACGACGCCTTCGCCGAGCACCCCGACCGACCGAATCGTCAATGGCTGCTGAACTGCGAATACGACGGCGTCACCTTCGTCCTCGATGTCGATGCCGAAGGTCGAGTGACATATCTGTGGCCGGAAGCCGGTCCCGGAGTTACCTACAACCCGCCCACCACGCAACACACCAGACAGACCGATACGACCTCCGCGCAGACTTCGAGCACCGCGAAGACGCACGAAAGCGACTCCAGCACAACGAGTTCCGACTCATCAGCCGTCAACCATGAAACCAATCGCACAACACCGCCCGGCCGCGGAACCGGTGCGAGCGGAACCATCGGCGGGCCCCCCAGCCCGGAGACTCGGTTCTACAACGACGTCGATCCAGCCGCCGATCACGGATTCATCAATCGGCGCAGGGGTGACGCACCTTGGGTACTCAATAACTTCGGCCCGGTCAATCCCGGCCCTCAGAAGCCGAGCAACCCACCGACTTCGGGCACAACACCCGAGACCGCACCCAGCGAACAGGAAGACCCGGCATACAGAGCCGACCCATCTCCCGCAGCATCGACGCAACCGCAATCGGCCGATGCCACGCAGACGACCCCAACGGCCGACGAGGACACCGTTTCGGGCACGATCGTCTGGGACGAGCCCGAAATACCCGAGAATATCCGCAATTCCGATCCGACTTCGATCGCCGGATTGGTGGTGGGCGCGCAGGTCCAGCAGAACTTCCTGGTATTGAAGGCGGTCGAGGCTCGCGGACCGGAACACCCCGCGTTACGCAAACACCTCAGGGCTCCGTACACGGTCGGTATCGAAATCGACGGCCGCACGGTGGATTGCCTCGTCAATTACCGCATTTACGACGACGGCCGCCAGCACGTACTGGTCGTATTCGGGAACATGGAGGCCGACGATCCGCTCGCCGACACTCTGCGCGAAATGATCATCGCCGCATTATTCGATCGACTCCCGGCCGGAGTGATAGAGCTCCGCGAGCATTTTCCGACAGGTGCCGATGTACGGAATCTCGAGGCACGGGCTTATCGAGTAGCAACGCTTCGCGATGAGGCAGAACCACAAGAATCGCCAGAGCATGCCCCAGGCGAGACCACCGATGCGGACGAGGGCCTGAGCATCGATCGATTGCGGACCCTGCGCGCAGCGGTCGAGGCTGAACGTGACGACGCGGCATCCGATCCAGACACCGCGGAACTCGCTAGGCGGCTGGACCAGACGCTCGCGCTGATCAATGAGTTGCTCGCGGCGCACGAAGAGTCGAACGCGCCCATCCCCGCCGCCCGGCGACGGTTGCTGGAACAGTTCGCGGCCGCGGTGGCAGTGTGGTTGGACCGGGCGGACGAGGCGTATGACGCTACGACACAGGACCAGGAGGCTCGCCGCGAGGCCACGCCTGCGGCCGCGCGAGCATCGCAGGCGAGAGCGCAGCAGAACCGTTTGCAGGACGCACGTCGAACGCTCGCCGAGGTCTGGGCAAGGCTCAGCGCGACGCCGACAGATGCGCTGACGAGAGCCGCCGATACCGGTCTGCTGCACGGGCTCGATATCGAACGCTTGAGACTGGTGTCCGAACTGCTCTTCGCGGAAATGGTACAGGCGGGCCAGGCTGCCGATGCGTCGGATGCGGTGGACGAAGCCGCAGCGACACAACGTTACCGGGCGCTTCAGGATACGTTCGCATTGCTGGAGGAATTGCTGGCCGTCGCGGAGCAACCGAATACCGTAATCGGCCAGTGGCGACTTGCGTTGCTGATCGAGCACTACAACGCGACCGCAGAGCTATTGATGGCGGCCATGGATGCCGCCCACTCCGAAACGAGCGCAGCCGCAGCCACCGAAAGCGAGCGGGCGGTAGCCGAGGTTATCGCCGCCTACCAGGCCGCCGATCGGAAGGTTCGCAACCTTCGCGCCGACCTCGACAACCCCCCGGAAGAACCGCCGATCTTCGCCGACGAACCAGACGACGGAGGCGACAGTGGTGGCGGCACCACAACGCGCCGGCCCGATACCGAACCCGACGTGGTTGTGTCCGATGGCACTCACACGGCTGCGTCCCAAGTCCCAGCCCCGTCCGGCTCGATCGCTTACCGAGATATCGGCCGGGTATTCGGCGCCAACACCGCATCGATGGCCGGAACGGTGACCCGCGTCAGCAGTGACGGTTCGAATTCCCTTGTGCTGCAAGCGATCGAGGGTCGCGGTCCGAGCCACAACGAACTTCGAGAAGAAGTCGAAGTTCCCTTCTTGATCGCGGTCGAATACAAATCGATGACGGTGAATTGCAATATTCGGTACCGCAATCATGACGACGGGAGACTGCACGCCTGGGCCTGCTATCACAATCCGGATCTCGACAACCCGGATTTCGTTGCCTTCCAGGCCATCGTCGATGACGCCCTGCTGAATCGGTTCCCGGGCAGAGTGATAGAGATCGAGGACTGGCACCACTTCGGCGAGAGCTGGCTGAAACCCGACACCGTGCGTTCTGACCAGCGACAACTCGGCCCGCGGGCCGCAACATCGAGCGCGGGACGAGCCGCCGCGACACCGACACCGACACCGACACCGACAGCAGTCACCGACACCCGCTCTGGAGTGACCTACCCCGATGACACTGCAGCGGACCGTACTCCCCCGAACACCCTCGCACCAGATCCGTCACGCGAGAGCCTCGAACGCACAATCCGGCAAGTCTGGGACGGACAGGATTCCATCAAGTCCGAATCCGACGTCTACTACCTGCATCTGATCGCACCGACCGAACCGAGTTCGGTCACCGATCCCGAATCTCACCTCAGACAAGTCGTGGGCATCCTCGCCAGTCGGCCGCCAGGTCAGCAGACCGCCTTTGTCCAGTCGAGAATGCTCGGTCTCTCGGAGATCCATCCCGATGACGTCGATGTAATCTCCGGTAACCCGGGCAGCGTCGGCTTCATCCAATTCCGGCGACACGATGCCGATACGCAGAGCAAATTCGTCGTCTATTGCCATCCCGTACCCGACACATCACCTACGGTGATGAACGAAATTGTGCACGAGGTTTTCGACCGGCCGGATGAATTTCCAGGTGTCGTCTGGGCAAAGATCGCTGGTCCGAACACGTCGAGAAACGACTGGATTACCATCCGGGTTGCCGAGTTCGAACAGGCCGAGTCCCTCGCCGCTTGGCTGGCGAACTATCAACAGCAACACCCGGGCCTGTTCCTGCGGTCCGTACCGGCCCTGTCTTACCCTGTCGCGGATGGTGTGAGTATCGGTTTCAACCCGCCCGGCAGAGATAGTCGCGGTGCCCTTGCACGACGCGTCATATTCGACGCGCTGCAGGCGACGCGGGCAGTCGGCGGCGGTTTCGCCGTATTCCGCGAAGGCGTGCTCAACGGTCTACGAGCCGCCGGTGTAGACCCGGAACACCCTTGGCTGCCGGTCGATTCGGCGTACCGCGGCCTGCGCCCGACCGCGGCCCGGCCGCAGGCGGAGCGGTCGGGCGTTCGGACTTCCAGCGGCACTGCGGGCCCCGCACGTCGCCGACCGGCCGGACCGCGTAACACTTCGCTGCTGATGAAACACTTGAATTCGACGTCGGGTGACCAGCTCGACGGACGCTCTCCCACCGACGCTTCCGCCCGAGAACCGGTGGCGCCGACGCCATGGAGCAGTCCGAAGACTCCCTGGTCCGAAAAGGGCGAGCCGCAGCCCGCGGCAGCTGGCCCGACCTCGTCTCCCGACGCCGACTCCACAGTGCCGAGAGCAACGGATCCGACCGCGCCCACAGATTCAGCCGAAACCAGCGAAACCGATTCGACAACTCCGAGTTCCCACCACGAATCGACAGCTCCTGAGAACGAGCCCGCATCGTCTCCGACGAACCTGCCCGCACAGCTCGGCACAGCGGATGGCAACCAATCACATCGGCCACTCGATGCGGCGGCCACATCCGAAGGACCGTATGACCGCAGAACCACCAGTCCGTGGTCTGGGCGCAGCGCCGAGTCGCCCACATCGTCACAGCGTCGTGCACAGGCGAAACCTGCCGGAGGCAGTGACCGAAGTGGAGCCGTTACACCCGCGAATTCCCTCGTACCCGAGACCGAAGGCGACAAACCATCGCCATCTCACCCCGCCGACGGCCCAACACCGAATCAACCCCCCGCCCCACAACCACGGCACCACCCCCGCATCGGCTGGGGCGACGGAGTCCCCGACCCCGACGCCCCCTGGGACGGAGGAGAATTCGAATTCACGCCCGCACGCAAGCAGGCACCTCGACTCGGCGAAGTACGCATGGATGGTGGCGGCGCGCAGCGCGGAAACCCCGTACCCGATCGGCCGGATGCGATCGCCGCCGAGCCCGGCAACACAGCGGCGGATACACCGAGCCCGCAATCGCAACCGGCCGGGGCGCGACCGGTTTCGAATACGCCTTACGGTCCGGATGAAGTGCGGTCGCTCACCGCTTTCGCCGCCCAACTCCCCCTACCCTTCGATATAAATACGGCATGCACGAAGAAGGCGGAAGCCATTCTCTCCGAATTTCTGAGAATCGGAGTGGATCGGAATTCCTTAGGGATAGCACGATCATTCGCACCGAATCTTTCGGCCGATGGATTGGAGTGGGCATATCGCACCGGTGCAGTGATGAAGAAGGATGCACATACCACGGCGTCCTTTTCGGACCGCATCAGAGCAGGAATTGGAGTTGTAGACCTCGATAAGCGTGTGGTCGAATTCGATGGAGCGCGTTTTGCCGGAATGAACATCGGCCCGGTCGAACTGATCGTCGTCAGTGCGACCCCCACCGACGAGCAGATGGCCACCGACGAGTCGTTGAGTTACAGCGAACAGTGGCTACTTCCGGCGCCGGGCGAGTATCACAACCCTTTTTACGATTCTTTCTGCAACCACGTGGCCGCCACAATCGAGATGCTCGGCGCCGACGGCGAGCTGACCACGATGGTCATCGACCCTTCATTCGAACCCACCCGGCCGATGACACTGACCGAGTGGAAAGACCGTCAGAACTACTCCGAAGCGATTTTATTCACGAACAGCATGACCGACCCCGCATGGGCGCCTTTTCAGATACGCACCGAACTGATGTCGGACCATCAGCTCGGCCGATACGAAGCGATACGCGAACAATACGCAGATCTTCCCGAAAACGAAATATTGTGGCTGTTCTTCAACATGCAGCCCGATGATCCGAGGCGCAATAGCAGTCCAATGGCCTGGCCGGAATACGATCGTTACGCCGGTTATCTCGATCAGTACTCGTACTCGTTACACCTGCGGTCGACAATTCTTACCGGAAACAGCCTGGGGATAATTACGGCCGGCGATTCGCCCGGCTACGCGTTTAAATGGCTCGCGCCGGTATGGAGCTATCAGAAGTGGCTCGAGGCGACCGCACATCCAGAGAGCGCAGCCGATACGCAAACCGCGATCGAGCCGACCAGCGAGGCTCCCGCACGTCGTAGACGATCAGGGCGGCGGCTTGCACACCGGTGGCGATGGTGAGGCAGTAGCCGATCGGGTCGGTGTCCGGATACTCCGGTGGCCGGACGGTGTAGAGGTAGCAGTACCCAATTGCTCTGCGTGGCGGCGGATCTCGGCTGCATACCGCGGCGCGGCCAGGCCGGACACGCCGGTCCGGACCAGGCCGACGGCCTTGGGTTTTCGGTCCGAGTGCCCGAGCGAGGTCAGCGTTGGACTCTTGCTATATCAATCGCAGCTCGATGACAGCGTGCTGCTTTTCGCCGAGTTCGGCGAGGCAGCCAGCGAAGGCATCGGGATCGTCGTCCCGCGCTTCCTGGACCACCGCCAACGGTTCGTTGCTTCGCCATGACTGACGGCGGCCTCGGCTGCCACGTCGTCGGGAATACTGATCGTAATCCGCTTCATACCGCAATCACACATAGAGCACGACGAGGCTCATGCCAATCCGGCACCATCGGATAGCTGAACCGCCGTCCGATCTGCCGTTGGACCGGGTCCACCTGAGCCAGAGCGAGTTCGACGTGGTAAGCGTGCGTTCGGCGTGGCCGTTTGCCCTCGGGTGCCGGGCTGCTCGCTCGCGCTCGGGACGCGCCGCTTGGTCCGTGCGAGCTGCTCGAATGCCCGGCACCACACAGAGCGCATAAGGTCTGTCGATGCTGCCTCGACCGCTACCATTGCGGCATGTCCCGTCCGCGTACCGAGCGTCCGGATCTTCCCGAGTACATGACCTGGGAGGAGCTGGAGCGTCTCCCCGAGGAGATTGCCCAGCAGATCGAGCTGTGGAATGGACGCGTGGTGTGGGTGCGGCGCGGCCCTGCGGAGCATCAGACCTTCTCGAACCGTCTCTGGAGCACAATCGAGCGCTGCGCGCGAAAGACCATGTCGGGGCATCCTGAGCACTGTTGGCGGGTAACCACGGAGACAAACGTCTTCCTCGGGCGCAACGGCAAGGCCGATTTCTTGACACCCGACTTTCTCGTACACCGATGCCTCGGATCCCCGTACCAAGATCTTCGAAGCGCCGACGTCGTGCTGGTCGGGGAGGTGCTGTCCCCTTCCAACACGCAGACCGATATCGAGGCGAAGAAAGGCCGCTACGCAGGGGCCGGCATTCCGTGGTATTGGGAAGTGACCTTGGACCGTGAATCCAGCGCCATCGCAGTGGTCCGCGCCTACGTTCTCGAGATCGGGCACGCCCAGTTGCCGCCTGGCGTCCATCCGCTGCGCTCGGCTAACTACATCCTCGCCGGCGAATGGACCCACGAGAATCTGGACGGCATCGCCATCGACTTCCCATTCCCCATCGCCATCCGCTGGACCGAACTCGAATACTGACCAAGATCACCATGGCGCTGACGGCGGCAAACGCCGAAGGTCATGACGTGGCAGCCGTACGGAGCTCCGTCGGCGAACACTTCCCAGAAGCCGACTATGCTCATGCACGCCGATAGTTCGACCGAGGTTCGATCCGATGCGGATATTCCCGCCCGAAGTGGCGGATGATCCAGCTCCCCGGCTGGCCTAATGCCCCCAATGCGACCGCCTGGTCCATGCGAAATCTGCCGGGGCACAGTGCATTCGAGCGCAGAGGGATCGAGTATGCGGGTGATCGTGGTCGATAACAACGACAATGCGGCCGACGCACTGCACAAGTTGCGCCGGCATGGACACCGTGCCAATCGCAAACGTCGGAGCTCGGACCTGCTGATCAGCCATCATCGCTATCATGCGGTCATCCTCGACCACGAGCTCCCTCCGCTATCCCTTTCGATCGTCCGTTGCGGATCCGGCGAACGACTATGTGTTCTCGAGTACCGCAGCCGGTTGGTCGGAGGCGGTTGGTTGTGTGCGGGTTCTACTGTGGCCGTAGATGATTCCGGCGATGAGGACGGTGAGTAGGGCGGCGGTGGTGCCCCAGGTGCCGAAGCCGAGGCCGCCGTTGGCGTGCGGTTTGGACAGTAGGTCGCCGACGGTGGCGCCGAGAGGGCGGGTGAGAATGAACGCCAGCCAGAACAGCAGCACCCCGGAGATGCGGGTCAGATAGTGGGCGGTGAGGATCGCGGCCATGATCGCGGCGATGAGAGTGGCGCTGCCCCAGTAGCCGAGCCCGGAGCTGTCGGATAGGTAGTCGCCCAGTGAGGTGCCGAGGGTGTTGGACAGCAGAATCGCCGTCCAGTACAGGATTTCGGCGCGCAGGTTGGTGATGTTGGTGACGTCATAGGTTTGGCCGCTGAGTCGCCAGATCGCGAACACGATCGCCAGACCGGTGATGAGGATGGCGGCTCCGATGCCATAGCCGAGTCCGGCGTCGGTGGAGGTGTCCGAGCCGGGGCCACGGTTGAGGAAGTCGGAGATGGTGGTACCCGCGGTGCTGGTGGCGGCGATGACGGTCCAGTACAGCGCGGGGTGGAAGCGACGGGCTTTGAGCTGGGCGAGCAGGCTGACGAGGAAGATCGCCACGAACAGCAGCGAGGCGGCGGCGTAGCCGAGACGCAGGGTTTGCGCGAGCAGGTCGCCACCGGTTTCACCGAGAGTGGTGGCGGCGATCTTGAGCACCCAGAACAGGGCGGTGACCTGGGGCAGCTTGTAGTCGGTGCGGGCGGGCGGCGATTGCATGCCGGTGTATGCCTTTCTCGGTGGAGGCGATCGGAGCGGGTCGCCGCGAAGTCTGCCAGTCGGTGGCTGAGAACCGGCTGAGATCATTTCCCGTGTCTCGAGACGATGGCCGATGATGGCGGGCGCATCGGCTCGCGCGGCTGGGCCCGGTTCGCTGGGGGTTGCGAGTGCGCGCGGCGTTGGAGTCCCACGCCAATGGTCCGGATACCGGCCCGCACCCCGTCAGCCGGAAAATACGGGAAAACTTAGCGAGAATGCTGAAATTTTCCCAACGGTTCACTATTGATTGCGCCGTCAAACAGCGGCACAATAGATCTCAGACAACCTGCATTCCCGGCACACCCACTTACCGACCAAGTCCGGGCTCGGCGGGACAAAGGAGATATCGGTAACCATGAACCTCGAGTCGAAGAAGGTCGTCATAGCCGGCGCGATCGCCGGTGCACTTGTGATCACACCGGCCGCGATGGCGATTCAGTCGACCATCGCGGCGCCCGGCAACCACAGCAACAGCAACAGCAATGGCGGCGGCGCACGAGGCGGCGGGTACAGCAACAGCAACTCGGGCAACCGCCGCGTCGCCGATCAGGATCACCCCGCCTCCGGCGACAACAGCTTCAGCCGGGGCTCGTACGAAAACGGCGGCGACGGCGGACGCTGGGTCTGGGTGCCCGCCGAGGGCGGCCGCTGAACCACCCCCTTTGCGGCTCTTTATATTACGAATGCGATCGCCGCTCCAGAAGGAGCGGCGATCGCATTCGTATGCGCTCTGCACCCGATGCGTCGTACCACCTACCCCTCGAAAGGCAGACTTGCATCGGGCAGCCAATTGCCCTCCACCAGTGACCAATTGACCGTCAACACGGACCGATGCCCTTCCGGGTGGTATGCGCGGTAGGCACGCCCGGCCGAAAGGGCACCAACGGTAGGAAGATTCGTGTCTATCGAATCAGGTCAGGTTGCCGTCGACGCACAGGCTCGACGACCGCCACGACGGTCCCGGCCGGTTCGCACTCATATCGAAGGTCCAGTTCGAAATCGGACCGGCCGCACGCCAATACAGCCCGCCGCGACCGTCCGCAACGGCCTCATAGATGTCCTCGCGCCCCTCGATCAGCTGACTGCCGACGCAGTAGTCCATGTAGTCGGTACCCGGCTGCTGCGCCCCCGGACTGAACTTACCGGCGGGATTGCCGTTGGTACCAGGGTTGTACACGCTGCTGCGACCGGGAGCGTAGCCCTCGCGGGACCAGCGCGCGAAACCGAAGAAATCGGATTTGCACCGGTACATCCAGCCACCCGCGGCGATCGCCACACCCTGCGGAACGGTTTCACCGGCCCACAGGCAGCGCACGCCGATATCGGCGTTCGCCGCGGGCGTCTCGGCGCCGAAGCCGAATCCGCCGAGTCCCACCGCAATTGCCGCAAATATGGACAGTGCTCGGATCTTGTTGCGACCCTGGCCATTACGTGCCGAGTCAGGACATTCGGTGGGTCTGGGTGCGCCGCACAGTTCACTGACGTTGGTCATCGACGTCTCCTTAATCATTGTCTCGCCCGCCGGCCGACGTCGATACGGGCCGAACGGGAAGTGCTGTTCCCGCTATCTAATGTATCGCTATCTAACGGCACATTAAGCTAAGTGTCGCCACATATGGGAAGAGCAAATAAGGAAGGACCTGGTCAGCGACGCACGGCAACGAAAGATCAGCCGCAGGCCGGGCAAGAATTGCGCGTTTCCGCGCGAGCCGATCGCTTCAGGCGTCGGGCAGCGCCTCGTTGAGTTCGCTGTCCTGTTCGAGATACTTCGCGACAAAGCGGTTCACCAACTCGGCGGTCGCCTGCCCCGGGCGAATCCGGGCCTCCGCCACCCGGTCGGCGAGCACGGCCTTATCCGCGGGTGTGCGCCCGGAGCTCTGATACGGCTCCCATGCCGATCGGTGGAACAGATCAATGAAGCGGCGGGCGATCCGGTCGCAGTCCGCGCGTAGCCGCTCCAATTCGCCGAGTAGTGCGTCCACCGGCATGCCCGCGCCCTCCAACTGATCGAAGATGCGGATCAACTGCGGATCGGCAATGCGATAGGTCGTGGCGTCCACCGGCTCGTACAGACCGGCCGAGACCACGCGGGCCAAGCCGTGGGGCACATCGCGATAGCGCTGCTCGAGTTCGGTCGCCGCGATAGTGTCGCCAGCGGACGGCGCGGTGGACTGCGTCGCACCAGGCTCCGCGACGCCGAGGATGTCGCCGAGATCGTCACCGCGATCCCATGCCTCCAGCAGTTCCCTGATGCCGTTGAGCTTGATCCCCCGGTCCAGCAAACGGCTGATCGTCTGCACTCGATTGAGATGATCCGGTCCGTAGAAACCGGTGCGACCCTTCACCTGTGGTGGAGGCAGGATGCCGCGCTCGGCGTAAACCCGCAGGCTACGCACGGTCGTACCGGCCTCGCGCGCCAGCTCATCGATCGTGTACTCCACGTTCCCTGCCATATGTCTAGGAAACCACACAGAAATATTACTTGTAGGTAAGCATACGTCAGCGATGTCGGACACCTATGGCCCGCGAGCTGTCGTCGCCCCCCGTGACGGCCCGTAACTATTCCCGCCGTTGGCAATTCGTTCGATCGAACGGAGGCGGCGGGGCCTATCCTTCCGATATGACCGAGGCGCACGCTTCTCGAATTACCGTGACGGAACGGGAACGGGCGCTCGAGCAACTATCGCAGCACCTCGGTGCCGGGCGATTGAGCCTGACCGAGTTCGACGAACGCAGTGCCATTGCCGCGGCGGCGACCACCAAAGGACAATTGGCGGAATTATTCGCGGACCTGCCCGGCGTCATCCCGCCCGCGCCGCCCACACCCACCGGTAACGCGTTGCAGCGACTGCGGACAATCAGCGCGGCGATCTCGATCGGCGCGGTTGCGCTCGCGGTCGCCACCGGCAACTGGCTGTGGCTGCTGCTGGCGGGCGGAACCATCGTCGCCTTCGCGGTGCAACAGCTGCGCTGAGCCAACCCACCCCGTCGGCTTCGCCAACTGCCATCCCCTGAGCCAACCCACCCCGTCGGCTTCGCCGACTGCCATCCCCGGAACTCACCAACGGGTGCGCGGCCGAACGGAATTCGCCAAATCGACCAGCCGGTAGCGGTGCCAGCGATCCGGCGCGGTTCTGGCCAGGGCGCGCAGGCTGGTTTCGAGTCCCTGCCGCAGCCCCGCCGAGGTGACCGGAAACCCGAGGATCATCCGATCCGGATTGCGCGGCCGCCCGCCGACCCGCAGCCACTCCAAGGCCGCCCCGACCACGATGACCTGCAATTGCAGCGTTCGCGAATCGTCGGACAGTGCCTCCAACCGCCCGGCCGCCGTACAGATATCCGCCTCGGTGATATCGGCGATCGGCCGCGAGACCAGCAGCAGACAGCCCGTCGTATGCGCCACGCCGTGATGGCGCGATGCGGCGGGTACCTGGTCGAGCACCGCTACGGCCTCGAGCAATTCGCCGTCCGCGGCGAGTCGGCGAGCCAAGCCGAAGGCCGCGCTCACCACGCCGTGGTTGGTCCGCCATACCGCACGATAGTGCTCGGCCGCGGCCCGGTGCCAGCGATCCGATTCGGCCGGATCGTCGAGATGTTGCAGCACCAATTCCGCGGTGGCGGCCAGGGCGAGTTCCGGTCCGATCTCTCCGGGCAGCATCCCGTGCACGGTCTCGAAATGCAGCCAGGCGCGGTCGTAATGGCCGTCGAGAAGGGCGGCGACGCCGACATACCACTCGATGCGCCAGTCCGCGCCGTAGTCGGGGCGCAGATCGGCGAGCAACTGACAGGCCGGAACTGTCTCCCCCAGGTCCAGATACGCGCGGACCGCGGTCAGCGGCCCCTCCAGGTCGAAGGATTCCGGAGCGACGATCGTGCCGGCTCGGATGCGTTCGTGTGCCCGGCGCAGCGCGTCCAGCGCGTGCCGCGGTTCGCCGTGCAACAGGGACGACAGCAGTTCGGCACTGGGATCCTCGCTGTCGATCAAGGGCGTCGGCAGCGCCGCGACGACATCGTGCGCCTCGAGCACCGGCATGCGGGCCATACCGTCGACGATGCCGTCGGTCTGGCCGATGAGCGTATCGGTGCCGAAATCGTCTCGCATGGAGCTCAATTCGACCGACGGCTGGGGATGTTCCAGGCCGGTATCGATCGCGAGCACCATCCGCAGCGCACCGGCGAGCTGACAGTACATCGAATACGCGGACGGGAAGCGGCGTTCCGGCTCCGGATCGGTGGCGCGCAGCAGCAGGCGGTACAGGCATGGATAGCGCGCCAGCAGTGGCTCCTCATCCGGTTCGGGTATGCCGCCGAGAAAGTGTCCGTCGCGGTCCCGGGGCAGATCCAGGGCAAGGGCCGCCAGGGTGCGGCCGACGGTATAGATATCCGAAACCACGGTCGGTCCGGTCTCGGTGATCTCCGGCGCCTGATAGCCGGGCGTGCCGTAGATGCTGCCGTAGGAGTCCATGGCGGCGACCGCACCCAAATCGATCAGTTTGACCTCGTGCTCGCTGACCATGATGTTGTCGGGCTTCAGATCGTTGTACGCCAATCCGAAGGAATGCAGATAGTCCAGCGCCGGCAGGATTTCCATGATGTAGGCGATGGCCTCGACGACCGGAATGCGTTCCTTGCCGCGCAGATCGAGCATATTCTTCAGCGATTGTCCGCCGACGTATTCCATGACGATGTAGCCGTCCGGAATATCGCGGCGGGAGCGATGTTTGACGAAGTTGTGAATCTTGACGACACCGGGGTGGGCTACCTCGGATAGGAATTGCCGTTCGGCGAGCGCGACCACGTGCGCCTCGAAGTCGAGCGGGTTCTGCAAACCCTTCAGCACGACCCAGCGGTCGCTCACATTGCGATCGACCGCGAGATAAATCCAACCGAGTCCGCCGTGTGCCAGCGATCCCTGCACCTCGTATTGATCGGCGACGAGTTCGCCGCGCTGCAGGGTGGGACGGAAGTTGAACGGCGAGCCGCAGCGGCCGCATTCGCCGCTCACCGCACCCGGCTCGGTGGCGGTGCGCCGGCCGACCGGCTCCTGACATTTCCAGCAGAACCGTTTGAGCTCAGGCACTTCCGGGTCATCGAGAATGGCGGTGCGCGGATCGACCGGCGCCACCCGCGGCATGGGTACGAGACCGGCACCGAGGCGCCGCACGCTCGGCCGGGAACGGCCGCTTCGGCCGGAGTCCGGCTCGTCGAGTTCGAGAGTGCGATCGGCACCGGTCGCTGGATCGCTCACCGGCATCGTGTCGCCGGGCACCGGAGGCGGGGAGAACCTGTGCGCTGGAGTACGTTCCACGGTGCTCGGTCCGGACCATGGATGCTGACGACGTTGCGACGGATCGAGTTTCGACATGCCGCGAGTGGCCCAGGGATGAGGCGTCCGTCGCGGTACCTCGGTACCGCGCATCCGCCGATTCGCCCATGGGTGCGGCAGCGGATTCTCGGAGGCGCTGGGTTGTTCCGGCATGGGAACCTTTCGAGCCCGGTGAACAGGGCACCCATTCTCTTCCGCCGTCCGCCGTCGCGTGCCCGCCTTATTCCCCTCTATGGGAATAGCTCCGCCCCGGACATGGTGTCCGGGGCGGAGATCGGATTACTACTCCTCGTCGGGCTTGTCGAGAACGACGACCGGCTCACCCTCGCGGCGCGGCCGCTCGGCCAGCACCGGGAACTGACCGGTGATGCCCTCGCGTTCCTGAGCGACCTGCAGCACCCGCTTGCGGGCCAGGAACCAGCCGCCGACGAACGCCGGAACCACGACCACCGCCATGGCGATCACCGCACCGCGCTGCTCGATTTCGTGGCTGCATGCCATCAGCACGATCACCGCGACTAGGAACGCCAGCGTGGCGTAGCTGGTGTAGGGCGCACCGAGCAGCCGGAACGACGGACGTTCGGCCAAGCCCTTCTGCGACCAGCGGAACAGCTGCAGCTGGCAGATCACGATCGCGCCCCAGGCCGCGATGGTGCCGAGAGCGGACATGTTCAGCACGATCTCGAAGGCCTTGTCCGGCACCAGCGCATTGAGCCCGACACCGGCCAGCGCGATCGCACCGGTGGCGAGGATGCCGACGTAAGGCACGCCGCCGCTGGACATCCGTGAGGCGATCTTCGGCGCGCTACCGTTCATCGACATGGAGCGCAGGATGCGGCCGGTCGAGTACAGACCCGCGTTGAGGCTGGAGAAGGCCGCGGTCAGCACCACCAGGTTCATGATCGAACCCGCACCACCGATACCGAGCTTGGAGAAGAAGGTGACGAACGGGCTCTCCCCGGCCTTGAAGGCGACGTAGGGCAGCAGCAAGCCGAGCAGCACCAGCGAGCCGACGTAGAACAGCGCGATGCGGGCGATGACCGAATTGATGGCCCGCGGCATGATCTTTTCCGGATTCTCCGCCTCACCGGCCGCCGTGCCGATCAATTCCACTGCGGCATAGGCGAATACGACGCCGGTGGTGACCGTGACCAGCGGCAGCAGACCGGTCGGGAACAAGCCGCCGTTATCGGAAAGCACGGTGAAGCCGGTGGTCTCACCGTCGACCTTGAATCGGCCCGCCAGGAAGATGGTGCCGACGATAAGGAAGGCGACCAGCGCGACGACCTTGATCAGCGCGGCCCAGAACTCCAGCTCTCCGAACCATTTCACCGAGATCAGGTTGATGCTGACCACGATGGCCAGCGCAACCAGCGCGATCAACCACTGCGGTATGGCCTCGGTGGCTCCCCAGAAATGGACATAGGTGGCGATCGCGGTGATGTCTACGATGCCGGTCATGCACCAGTGGAAGAAGTACATCCACCCCACCGCGAAAGCCAGCTTCTCGCCGTAGAACTCACGCGCGTAGGAGACGAACGATCCGGAGGACGGACGATGCAGCACCAACTCGCCCAGCGCCCGCAGGATGAAGAACACGAAGATGCCGCAGACCGCGTACACGATGAACAGGCCGGGACCGGCAGTGTGCAACCGACCACCCGCACCGAGGAACAGTCCGGTCCCGATCGCGCCCCCGATCGCGATCATCTGCAGCTGGCGCGGGCGCAACGCCTTGTGGTAGCCCGCATCCTCAGCATGCAGAGCATCCGCGGGCGCCGGCACTTCCGCGGAGTGTTGAACGGTTGTCATGGTGAAGCCTTTCACGTGACGGCGATCATATCACTGCTTAATGTATCGCTATTTAACGGTACGTTCAATAGAGAATCAAGACTTACAACCGCGCGGAAACATGACAGAGCCGCGCTACCCGCCGCTACCTCGGCGTTAGTTGATCGTACCGCTGCACATCGGTACGCTGGATATGTTTACGGCTGATGGAGCGCGAGCATGGCATGGTTCGAACGGGAGTTCATCGCGGTCCCTGAGGACCGCAAGAATCAACTCGTCTACAAGTGGCCGGATGTCAACATCCGTCGCTACAGCCGTGCCATCGTCAATGCCGATGAGATCGCCCTGTTCGTCAAGTCCGGGCGGGTCGTGGCCGCCATGGGGCCCGGTCGGCATCGGATCGATGCCGACGAACTGCCGGTCCTGGGCGCGCTCGTGGATACGTTGACCGGCAACAACTTCTACCGCGCCGAACTGTATTTCGTCTCCACCCGCGAGTTTCCCGGCATCAAGTTCGGCGGGCGCCTGGCCGATATCGCCGATCCGGTCAGCGAACAGGTCGTGACGCTTCGGGTCTTCGGGGAATTCGCGCTGTCGGTGCGGGATCCGGCCGAACTGGTCACCTCACTGGCGGGCACCACCGATCTGAGCGTCCCGGCGACGGTGGAGTCCTGGAGCGCGGACCTGCTGCTGAAGTCCATGAAAGTCGCTGTCACACAGGGTATTTACCGAGGAGACTGGACCGTGCTCGGCCTGTCCGGCCAGTTGGAGCCGATCGAGTCCGCCGTGGTGCGCCAGACCAACCTGACGCTCTACGAATACGGCCTGCGCATCCCGCGTCTGGGCAACTTCGACATCACCCTGGCGCCTGAGGATGCGGACCGCATCAAGCGACTTGCCAAGGATGTCACCTACATTCGACTGGCCGGCGACTTCCAACGTTATGCCGCAGGCGAGATGGCGCTCGGGGCGGGCCAAGGCTTCGCGAACGGCCATACCCACGGCGGCGACGGATTCCTCGGCGCCGCACTGGGTTTGAACGCCATTCAGCAACACGCCTCGAGCAATCCATGGCAGCATCGAACGACCCCAGCTGCCGCACAACCGGTTCCGCCCACCACGCAGCCGGTATGCGCCAACTGCGGCACCGACAACCTCGCACATGCGCGCTTCTGCATGGACTGCGGCGACCCACTGTCCCCCGGCCCACGCCGCTGCACCGAATGCGGAGCAGACCTCACCCCCGCAGCCAAGTTCTGCGGCAGCTGCGGCACCGCAGCCGCGAGCTGATCAGCTCGGATCGCCGAGACCGCGGGGGTCGGCATTGTGTTAGCTCGAAACAGCCACTGCCGCAGCGGATTCGCCGCTGCTGACCATGCTGCGGACTTGGCGGGCTGCCACCGAGAGCGTTGCCAGGTCATGCGTGCCCGCTGCGAAGATCTCACCGAGTGAGGCACCGGCGCGCGCCAGACGGGGGCGGTTGACCGACTCCCATTCGGCGATCTTGTCCGCGGTGCTCTCATCCGGTTCGGATGCGGTCAGCACATCCAGGGTCACTGAGCGCAGCGAATCGTAGAGGTCGTCGCGGACGGCGAGCCGGGCCAGTGTGCGCCACCGGTCGTCGCGCGCGAGGTTGCTCACCGCGGTCAGCAGCCGCTCGATCTGGAAGTGATCGTCGAGCGCGTAGTAGAGCTCGGCGACCTCCTGTGCATCCCGCTCGGCGATATCGGCCACATCGACGATGTCCAGCAGGGGGAACATATGGATCAGGCGGAACACCTCCTGCGCCAATTCCTCCGGTGCGCCCCGCTCGACCGCCGACCGCGCATGCGTGGCCAGATCCTCGGCGTGGACCGCGGGCAGCCGGGTCGGCTGCATGTGCCCGGCGAGCTTGCGAACACCGTCGCGGTAGCGGGCGATATCAGCGCCGATGGCAATCGGTTGCGGACGACTGGTCAGCAGCCAGCGCGACACTCGATCGAGAGTGCGCCTGGTCTCCCGCTCGAGTTCGTCACGCGCCGACGTCGGCATCGGCGTGGTCCGAATGTGTTGCCACAACGTGTGCAGATCGAAGAGTTGCACGGCGGCGGTGAAGGCACGTACCGCGTCGTCGGTACTCGCACCCGCCTCCTCCGCCAGGCGGAACGCATAGGTGATGCCGCCATGGTCCACCACGTCGTTGACCACCATGGTGGCCACGATCTGGCGCCGCAACGGATGCTTCTTGATCGCGTCGCCGAACCGTTCGCGCAGCGGCTCGGGGAAGTAGGACAGCAGCACCGATTCGAACGCCGGATTATCGGGCAGATCCCCGGCCAGCAGATCATCCTTGAGCGAAAGCTTGACGTGCGCAAGCAGATTCGCCAGCTCGGGTGAGGTGAGCCCGCGACCGGCCGCGGCCCGCCTGGTCAGCTCGGCATCCGAGGGCAGTGCTTCGAGCCGCCGATCGATACCGCGCCGGAACTCGAGGTCGGCGATCAAACGCCGGTGCACGCCCGACATCGGCACAGCCTGAGCGCGCGAGAGCCCCATCCTGAAGTTCTGCGAAATATTGTCGCGCAGTACGAGTTCGGAGACCTCGTCGGTCATCGCGGCGAGCAGCTGGGTGCGGTCGGCGGCGGCGAGCTCACCGGAAGAGATGACCGCGTCCAGCAGCACCTTGATATTGACCTCGTGGTCCGAGCAGTCGACGCCCGCCGAATTGTCCAGCGCGTCGGTGTTCATCCGGCCGCCGTTAGCACAGTATTCGACGCGGCCGAGCGCGGTCGCGCCGAGGTTGCCGCCCTCACCAATCACCTTGGCGCGCAACTGGTTCGCATCGACACGCACCGCATCATTGGACTTATCGCCGGCATCGGCATTGGTCTCGGTGGATGCCTTGATGTAGGTGCCGATACCGCCGTTCCAGAACAGATCGACCGGTGCGAGCAGAATCGCCCGGATCATTTCCGGTGGGGACAGCGTGGTCACGCTCGGATCCAAGTCCAGTGCCGCGCGCACCTGCGGGCTGACCGGAACAGCCTTGGCGGACCGATCGTAGACACCTCCGCCCGCGCTGATCAGCGAGGTGTCGTAGTCGGCCCACGACGAGCGCGGCAGTGCGAACATCCGCTGCCGCTCCCGGAACGAGGTCGCCGCATCGGGCTCCGGATCCAAAAAAATGTGCCGGTGGTCGAAGGCCGCGACCAACCGGATGTGCTCGGACAACAGCATGCCGTTACCGAAGACATCGCCGCTCATATCGCCGACACCGACCACGGTGAAATCGGTTGTCTGCGTATCGATATCCATCTCCTGGAAGTGGCGTTTCACGCTCTCCCACGCACCCTTGGCGGTAATGCCCATCGCCTTGTGGTCGTAACCTACCGAACCACCCGATGCGAATGCGTCACCCAGCCAGAAACCATATTGGCGCGCGACATCATTGGCGATGTCGGAGAAGGTCGCGGTGCCCTTGTCGGCGGCGACCACCAGGTAGGTGTCGTCGCCCTCGCGGCGCACCACCCGCTCCGGTGGCAGCACCCCACCGGAGGCGTGGTCGACGTTATCGGTCACATCCAGCAGACCCGAGATGAAGGTGCGGTAGCAGGCGATGCCCTCGGTCAACTGCGCCTGCCGATCCGCGGTCGGATCACCGGTCGCCGTCGGCGGCTGCTTCACCACGAATCCACCCTTGGCGCCGACCGGTACGATCACCGCGTTCTTCACCGCCTGCGCCTTCACCAGACCCAGGATCTCGGTGCGGAAATCCTCCAACCGGTCCGACCAGCGCAACCCGCCACGCGCCACCGGACCGAAACGCAGATGCACACCCTCCACCCGCGGCGAATACACGAAAATCTCGAATTGCGGCCGCGGCCGAGGCAATTCGGCAATGGCATGCGGATCGAATTTGAACGACAGGTACTCCGGCCCGTTGCCGTCGCTGTCGCGACGATAGTAATTGGTGCGCAGCGTCGCGGTGATCAGGCCGAGTACGGCGCGCAGGATGCGATCGGCGTCGAGGCTGACGACCGCATCGATCTCGGCCCGCAGTCGTTCGGCGATGCTCGCCGCCCGCGCCGACGCCACCGCCCCGACACCGTCGGGATCGAAGTACGCATCGAACAATTCGGTGAACAACCGGGCCATGGTCGGCTGTGCCAGCAGCACGCGGGCGATATTGCCCAGCGTGTAGGCGAATCCGGCTTGCTGCAGATACTTTCCATAGGCGCGCAGTATGGAGATCTGCCGCCATTGCAGTCCGGCGCGCAGTACCAGTTCGTTCAGGGCGTCGACCTCGGCACGGCCGTTCCACATGGCCGCGAAGGCCTCCGGGAAGTATTGCCGCACACCGCCTTCGACCGAAGGTTCGCCGGCCGAGCGGGTGAGATCGGCTTCGAGGTCGGCATCGACCGCGGTCCGCAGCAGCGCCGCCGGGACGCGCAACCCGAAGTCGTAGATCCACTTGCGGGTACCGTCCGGCAGGGTGATGCGGTGCGGCCGTTCGTCGACCACCTCCACCCCGAGACTTTGCAACACCGGAAGCACCCGGCTCAGCGAAACGCCCTCGCCCGCGACATACAGCGTGAAACGCCACTCCCCCGACGGAGATTCGGCGTTCCGATACAGATTCGTATCGATGGCGCCGTCGGCGAGACGGTCCAGCCGCTGCAGATCTTCCAGTGCGCGCTCGAGCTCGTACTCCTGCTGGTAGCCGAACGGGAAGGCGCTGGCGTAGGCATTGGCGACCTTCGACGAGACCGCGGGGACGCCGGTCGCGGCGGCCACGAGGCGGTCGGCCCAACTCCGGGTGGTCGCGAAGAGCAATTCCTGAATGCGCTCGCGATTGGATTCGGAGATATCGGCGGGCTCGGTGTCCGGACCGCGATGCACCGTGAAATACACCACGGCCAACTCGGATTCGCTCGCCCGCGCCGAGTACGCGACCTGCTCACCGTCGAATTCCGCGCGCAGGATCTCCTCCATGCGCAGCCGGACCTCGGTCGAGTACCGATCGCGGGGCAGATAGACCAGGCAGTAGACCGCACCGCTGCGCCCGTCGCGCCGGATGAACAGCCGAACCTGCCTGCGCAGCCCCAAATTCATGACCGCGGAGACGGTTTCGAACAGCCGCCGGGCATCGGTGGAGAACAGCTCCACCCGCGGGAAGGACTGCATCATCTCCAGCATCGCCTGCCCGGAGAACGAGTTCAGTTCGAAGCCCGCCCATTCGATGACTTGGTGCACGCGGCGGGAGATGACCGGGATATCGAGGATGTTCTCGTGCAGGCCGGTCACCGTGAAGGTGCCGACGAAGACGTGCTCGCCTTGCACCGGACCGACGCCGGTACCGCCACTGCCATAATCGGCAACGCTGACGAAGTACAGCTCACCCGATCCCGGGATCAGCGAATCCACCGATCCGTTGGACAGGCGCAGGACCGGTCGGGAAGTGCCGAGTACGGGGACATCGAGGTCGACATTCGAGCCGTTCCAGAGCACTCCGAGGCCGGTGCCCGGCACCTGTTGCGGTTCGTGATCGGCGTCGCTCCGGCTGCCGTGGTAGTACCCGTAGCCGAGCACCGTGAAGTGCCCATCGGCCAACCAGCGCAACAACTTCGCGCATTCGGGCACCTCGGGATCGTCGGCGCGGTGTGCGATGTGATCGAGCCGACCGGCGAGCGCGACCATCGCATTCGCCATGCCCGGCGTATCGTCGACGACCTTGCGCAGCACCCGCAGCAGCGCGGGCAACTCGCGATCGATCCGGTCCAGCAGCGCGGCTCCGACACCTGGCGCCAGCTGCACATGGATCCACGATTCGGTGACCGTGTGGCTGCCGTTCGCCGGTACGGTGTCGGGCTCCTTGGGGGCGATCGCGCGCAACCGCCCGCGACGGTCCCGCACGATGTCGAAGACCGGATGGACGACCTCGGTCACGGCGGCGCCCAGGCGGCGCAGCGCGGTGGTCACCGAATCGACCAGCAGCGGCATATCGTCATTGACGATCTGGATGGCCGCGCCGAGTCCGCTGCCGTCATCGGGGCGGTACACCCGAGTGATCGCCGCACCCGGCAGCCGGATCGCCGCCAGTTCCAAGTGGTGTCGGAAGATCTGTTCGGCCCGATCGGTGATCGTCGGCGCGGTGGCACCCGGCTGGATCCAACGGAAGTAGGCCGCCTCCAGATCGGTCGGATCGTCACGGAACCGTTTGAATGAAATCGTCTGCTGGGTGGTTGCCACCATCGACTCGCGCCTTCCCGAGATCTGAGCCCGTAACCGTACGGTTCCCATACATTACATGGTTTGATGTGCCGTTGTATAGCGGCACGTTAGATGCGTAACAAAATCTTGAAAGAGATCAGCACTGGTCAAGTGCACCGACCGGCCGGAGTCCGGTCGGTCAGGGGGTTAGACCGGCCCGCGCCATGAAGGTCTGCGCCGCCGTACGTCCGGTGAAGGCACCCGTCTCGATGCGAAGTCCGACAAGGGTATTCACGTACCGCAGGGTTGCCGACGGACTGACCGCAACGAAGACGACACCATCGGCCAAAACAGTTCCGCCCGCCGTCCGCCAGTTGCGCACGGCATCGGCCCGGCGCTCGGGTGGATCCAGTGCCACCGAGAGCGTCAAATCCTTGCCACCGGTGATCCCGCCCGCGAGCAGCGGGTCGGCCGCCGGGATGACACAGTTCTCGGACGCGGAATCGACCGGCTGACAAGAGGTGGCCGTACGCAATTGGCTCGGCAACGCCTGATCGACACCCACACCGGGCAGCGAGGTCAGCGGCGTCGAACACGAACGGACGACCGTGAAGCCGAGGCCGAGGACCATGGTCACGATACCCGCGATCGCCGCGCCCCACTGCCACCGCGGATACTGCTTGGCGGCAAGCTTTTCCGCACCCGCCACCACGTGCTCCGCACCCGCCACCGCGCTCCCGGTGGCCGCCACGGCCCGCTCGGCACCCGCGACGACCCGCTCCGTCGCCCCGGCCAGTCCCGATAGTCGACGGACCGCGGGCAGCGGCGCACCGCAATGCCCGCACTGCGCCGGATTTCCGATATTGCGGTGTGCGCAGTACTCGCAGACCAACTCGGCTACTGACATGACAGCGGCCTCAGTGCCCGGTGATCACGATGGAAGAAATCGCGGTTGTATTGATGGTCGGATCGCCCTTCGATTCCTGAATCGTCAGCACGATCTTGGACGCCTGCACGGGGACTTCGAACTTGGTGACGACCAGGGTGCGTTGATCCAGGGTCTGCTGGGTGTAGCTCGTCTTGTTCGGATCGTCGAACTGATACGAAACTCGGCTGGCGGTACGGTATTTCGTCCACTGGTCCACACCGTCGGAGCCGACGCTGTCCCAGCCGGGGATGATGCCGATCGAATCGATCTGGTAGGTCTTGCCCAGATCGATGCTGAGCACCTGCCCGTCGATCTTGTATGCGCGCACGCACGACCAGGCCTTACCCTGCTGGCCACCGAAGGCGTCCATACCCGGCGTACTACCCGGCGGGCAATGGGCGGTAGCGGATTTCACCTCGATCTGCCCGGACGGGGCCATCGACGCTTCCGGTTTGGTCGTCGGAGCCGCCGCGGTCGCCGACGGGGTGATGACCGCGATCCGGTCCACGCCGCGGGTCTCATCCTTCCCGCCGGTGGTAATAAGCGCGAGGATGAGCAGAACGGCCAACACCGCGCAGACCGCGAGCGCGCCCTTGGGATTCTTGAGCTTCTTCGCCAGCACGACGATCCGCTCCGCGGGTTCGGGTCCACGGGCCTTCGACGACCCGGACGCGGACCGCACCGGTTCCTCAGGTGGCGGCTGCTTGGCCGAGACATCGGAGTATTCCGCCGAAAAGTCCAGTGCCGGTGCGGAATCCGGCGGCTGTCCGTTCAGCAGCGCGATGATGCGCTCACTGGCTTTCGGACCATCCGAGGATCGACGCGACGGCCCTGCGGGTCCCATTCCCGCGGTCGGGGCGACGGCCACCACACCGTCGGACAGCGGGCCACCGAAGTCACCGAAATCGGGGTCGCCGACGAGCGGGCCACTCAGCACCGCCCCGGTGTCCGGATCGGCCGCCACGAAAGACGGATTCGCTAGCAGTGCATCCAGGACCGCGCCTCGATGGCGGAGAAAGACATCTCCCTGGTCCTCGGCAGACATGTTCGGGATCGTATCCAGACCGGACCGCAGCGCGGCGAGGTGTTATTCCCGCTGGAGGGAACACCTGGCCGACGCGCGGTCAGTGCTTCTTCTGCTCGGTGACAAAATGTTCCGGCGGCACGTCGAATACCCGCGCCAAGGCAATGATCAGATCGAGTCGTGGTACCGCGTCACCGTGAATAAGCCGGTACAGGCCCGACTGCGAAACCGGAACATCCGGATACGCCTGCTCCAGATGCTGGGCAAGCGAATAGAGCGTCAAAGACCTCGTCGATCCGTCCTCGGTCGATACCACCGATTC
This sequence comes from Nocardia citri, assembly GCF_054065835.1. Lineage (NCBI taxonomy): Bacteria > Bacillati > Actinomycetota > Actinomycetes > Mycobacteriales > Nocardiaceae > Nocardia > Nocardia citri. The sequence continues at coordinate 47,595 of NZ_JBSUQM010000002.1, read as the reverse complement.
CGCGATCAATTCCGACAGCCGACTCGAGAAGATCGCCACTGCGGACTGTCTCGGGGTCAGTGCCTCCCCGTTATCCTCCTGTACGAATTCGCCGTCATTCGGCTGGGAGTCCACAACCACGCTGATAGACACTACCTGTCTCCGATCAGCTCATGCGCCGAACATCGGGCCCTGGCGTGGCGCCATTGCCACCCGCGGTGATCGCGGGTTGTTCGGCGGCGGAATCGAAATAGCGGGTTTCACCGCGCGGCTCGATCAAATCGACGCGCACGGTACGCATCGGAATACTGACATCAACCGCGGTCGCACTGACCTGGTTGATCGCCAGATCGACCGGCCGCCGCCGCGGCCCACCGGGCTCGCTGATAGTGACGGTGGTATGCGCGGTCGATACCTGCGGCGGCAGATTATCGAAGACGGTGATCGTCGCCGCGGACGGCGGACCGGAACCGGCCTGTCCCGCAGCGGCTTTCGCGCCGGCCTCTGGAGCAAGGCGCAGCGATTCCGGATCACCGACCGCGGCGACCAGCTGCCACCAGCGGTGCGGCCGCGTCGAATGGACCTCGACATCCGCGCCGACCACCATGGCGCGCAACACGATCTGCTGTGCTACCGGCAGATCGGCCTGCACATCAATGGTGCGCCGACGCGGGTTGTAGCGGGCCGGGTCGAACAGTGGCAACGCCAGGGTATGACGCGGCTGACCGCTGATGGAACCGAGAATCTGCCCATTGGGACCGATCGCGATGGTGAGATCGGGAAGCAATTCGTCGGAGGCGATACCGCTGCCCGACTCATCGGCGGGCACTGCGCGAATCGAGGTGCCGGTCGGCAGCGAGGCCAGCAATGCGGTGGCTTGCCGACCGGTCAATGGGCGCAGATACTCCGGCGGCGCGTTCGTCACGGGTGGGCCCACATAACGCGCGAGCGCACGCGGCCCGGTCATGGCATCGGTGAGGCTGACCACCAGAGTGGTGCGGCCGCGGTTCCAGGCCCAGCAGTCGTCCAAGCCGGCGCCGGCGAGCCTGGTCCAGTCGATCAGGAAACTGGTCACGCAGCGACCGGGCACCGAGGATTCCATGCAGGTCCAGGTCTCGCGCAGATCAGCGAGTTCGACACCGGCGTGCAGCATCCTGGTCGCCTCGACCAGTGCCGCGGCGGGCAAGGCGTGTGCGGCGATACTGCGCTCGCGTAACCGACCCGCGATGCGGTGCGCCGCGGTGGCCAACGCCTTGGGCGCCACCACCGCGACGGGGCCGCGCCGCTGCAGCAGCTCCAGATTCCGTTCCATATCCAGGCGGACGACCAGCCAGGTGAGGCGATGGCCGACGACCGGATGGGATCCGATCAACTGGTCGTAGAGCATGCTGTAGTTACCGGTCGAGCGGACACGCTGGCCGGTGGTCACGATATCGATATCGACCGCGAGGCCGAACTGCTCGAGCAATCCGATCAGCGCATCGACGGGCACCGTGTCCTCGGTGTAGATGGACTTCTCCGCGACGACGGTCGGCAGGTCCAGATTCGGCGCGAGCTGGATCATCGCGGTGAGCACGGTGTCCTCGGCGCGGATACCGCACACGCCCGCGGCGACCTCCACATCCCGCACCTCAGCCGGACCGGCAAGCGCTGCGGCCCTGGTGGCCCGGCCGAAACGATATTCGACCCAGTCGAGTAGCCAGCGGCTGGTCGTGCGCCCGTTCACCTGCACCGCGACGGTCACCAGCAACACCGTGACCAATGCGGCGCTGGCCCAGATCGGGGTGCGCACCCACAGCCCCGTCATCGCCAGGCTGCCACCGATCACGGCGGCGGCGAACGGACCGCGTTCGACACCGCCCACCCGAATACTCGGAAGGCTCACCGCCGCCTCCGGCCCGCGGAGTTCGCGTAGCTCGCGCCGAGGCCGAGCAGGATCGCAGCGAGGATGACCGCCGCCGCCGTGATCATCGGCCGGGCGTCTTTTGCGCGTGGCGGTGCCGGTATGGGCAGCACCGAGGACTGGTAGAGACCGGCGGGCGGCTTGGGCGCAGTGCGATAACTCAGTGCGGCAAGCGGATCGATCATGCCCGCGCCGACGATATTGTCGAGTCCGCGAGCCGGAGCATGTGCGCTGGCCGTCAGCCGAGCCATGATCTCGGCTGGGGTTTCGTTCGGGAACCGGGACCGCAGCAGCGTCGCCAGGCCACTGGCGTAGGCCGCGGCGAACGAGGCGCCGCCGACCGGCACCAGCTTGCCCGGCTCGCCGACACCGTTGATCAGCCGGTCGCTGCCGGGACCGAGCGATTCGATCGCGGTACCCGGCGCGGCGACCGAAACCCAAGGCCCGGTAAGCGAATCCGACATCACCGCACCGGTCGCGGTGGTGAAGCCGACGGTCAGCACATCCGAACCGAACCAGCCAGGTGCCGATACGGTCTTGACGTCGCGCCAGTTGCGCGGATCTTCGGGACGGGTCAGGTCGATATCCGGATTCTGCTCACATCCCATGGCGGTGGTGTTTCCGGCACCGGCCACGATCAGCGCACCCCGAACGTGAACGGCATAACCGATGGCCGCCGACAATATCGACTGATCGATCGGCGCGCCCACCTTCACACAAATCGGCAACGAGACCGTGATCACCCCCGCACCCAGATTCGCTGCGTGCACGATCGCCCGTGACAGCGCCCTGAGATCGAGAACGGTCTGGTCCGGCGAATCCTTGCCGGGGTTGTCGAGGCTGAACGCACCGGAGCGGTAACGGATGGACAGCATCTTGGCATCGGGAGCGACACCGACGAATGCGTCGCCGGGATCGGCTGCGGCGCCGATGATTCCGGCCACCAGCGTGCCATGGGCATCGCAGTCGGACAGCCCGTCGCCGCCCGCCGCGACATAGTCGCCACCGCCGACCAGACCGGGTAGCCGGGAACTGGGCGTAACGCCAGTATCGATGACCGCGACGGTGACTCCGGTGCCGCGACTGAGCGCGCGCGCTCGCGGCAGGTCCAACATGAGTTCCGGCGGTGGTACGCGGGACATGTCGCTGTCCTTCAGCACACCTGCTGCCAGGCAGCCCTTGTCCTGTTTCGTCGGGATCTCTGGACCGGGTGCTTCATCCGGTGGCGCCGCGCCGACCACCACCTGTGGCGGTTCCACTGCCGACGCCGGTGCGCCGCAGGCGATCAGCGCGACCCCGAGCACCACCGCGAGCGCGGTTGCGCCGATTCGCATCAGATCGCCCGCATCGCGGTATAGATGCCCATGATCCAGCAGGAAATGATCGGGATCACGAGTATGAGGGCATACTCGATCAAATCGATGATCCGCCGAGTCACCGGCGAGAGACGTCGACCCGGCAACTGTACCGCCGCGACACATGCCGCGACCGCGGCCACCACGACCACAAGGACAACGACCAAGTGCGCGGCAGCGTTGTCGTAGGTTCCGATCAGCACGCAACCGACGCCGACGACCACGACGGCCGCCGCGGTGACCAGGGCGATCGCCTGGACTCGGTCCGGGAACCAGCGCGAGCGCATCGCCAGCAGCCCGGCCACCGCCGCGGCCAGCACGATCTCCCGGATCCCGCCGGGACTGGACGCGGTCGAAACAACGGCGGCCACGGACAACAGCACAGAAGTCGCCGCGATGAGACCACGAAGGCTCGTCACCGCCAATCTGGCGCGTCCCTCGATCCCGGCCCCGGCCTGCTCTCGATGTCGTTCGGTCTCATCGGATTCCAGATCGGCGTCGTCGCGCGCGGATTCGGCATCGAAGATATCGGTCAGGGTGGCTGGTGCGACCTCATTGCCGGGGTCCGGCAGATCCGGCGGCCGGATCCGGGCGATCACCACGGCGAGACGCGGCGCCGCGGTGAGCAACACCAGCCCGACCAGCGCCGCGCCACCGGCTACCTGCCGCACCGCGAGGTCGAGGTAAGTAAGCGCAATCGCGGCAGCGGCAGCGGTTGCGCCCAGTACCGTCACCCCCATCAGGGTGGCGATGCCGAGCCCGATCGAGCGCATCATGGCCGCGCCCGCGACGGCGACGACAACCGAGCCCGCAGCCAGGTTCGCCGCCTCGAACGGCCCCGGCTCGCCGTAGGCGGGCGGGACCAGCATCGCTGCGCCCGCGAACAACAGCGGAATCGCCGACAGTGCCAATCCGAGGCAGACTCGTGGCGCCGCGGCACGCCGCCGTGCCTGCACCGCAGCACCCCAACACACCGCACCGAGCAGCAGGGCGGGCAGCGCGTACCACCAGACCGAACCGGTCTCGGTCCACGCCCACGACAACATTCCCGCGACCGCGAGCGCACCGATCCCAAGCGTGGCCGAACCGACCACCGCGGCGGTGTCGCCGTCGAATTCGGCGAATTCGCGCTCGTTGATCAGTGCCAGCGCGTCGGTGATGTCCTCCACCACCGGCGTGAAGATCTCCCCGGATTCGACCGCGGCCAACATCAGCACGGTGCCATCGACGATGTCGTGATCGGCGAGGCTGCGCCAGCGCGGCATCGGCGCCTCCCCCGGTCTGGCCAGACTCCACTGACCGGACGGTGGGGTGAAGTCGACAGTCTCGTCATCGATCGCCTTGGCTAGTACGACCAACAGATCATCGATGAACGTCTCGATGGTGAACTTGGTCGGCACCACTACATCGACCTGATAGCTGGACACCAGGATTGCCATCCGGGCCCGCGCCACCTCCGCGGATGCCGCGGGTGCGGCCCCGGGCGGCGAAGCAACAGCAGTACTCATCGCCACCCTCCGGCGGACCGGTTACCACCGGTGCCGCCAAGATAATTCGGAAATCCATCCGCGAGCCCTGCGGCGAGCTCTTCGAAAGCGAGCAAAGTTTCCTTCTCGAGCAAGCGCAGATCGATCTCGCCGCCCTCGGCCAGATGGTCGTCATAAGGCAGGATGCAGGTCGGACGCTGCCCGGTCGCGAACAGCTTCTCGATCGCCGCGACATCGACGACCGGCTTGGACGGCTGCTGATGCACGATCGAAACCACCGACTTCGCGATCAGATGCTGCATACCGTGCGAACTGAGCCAGTTCAGTGTCGCCACCGCACCTTTCACGCCGCCGACGGTGGCGGGGGTGACCACCACCACGGCATCGCTGCTCTGCAGCACACTCAGTGTCACCGAATCCAGCACGCCCGTGCCGCAGTCGACGAGCAGCAGGTTGAAGTGGCGGCGCAAAACCGCTACGGCCGTTGCGTATTCGCGACCCGAGAGCGCTTCGGTGGCCTCGATCGTCCACGGCGAGGCGATAACGGCCAGATCGGCCGTGTTGATGGACATGAACGACTGCACCGTCGAGAAGGCCTCCAGATTCGCCGCCTGCGCCAGATCGCGCAAGGTCAGACCATACGGGTGCGGTGACGTGCGGGTGGGAAGATCACCGAAATCCGGATTGGCGTCGACGGCGACGACCCGATCCGGGCGCAGCGCCGCGAAGGTGGAGCCGAGGGTCGCCGCGGTGGTGGTGCGGCCGACGCCGCCTTTCACGCTGATCACCGCGATCTGATACGCGGTATTGAGCTGGCGGCGAATTCGGGCGCGGCGGTCCTCGGTGCGCTGTTCGGCGGGCGACAAACCGAGTCGGAAGCCCACCTTGTTCAGCGCGCCGCGGACACCGGTGCTGGATTGCAGCCGAGCCCGATTGGCCGCCGCGATATCGGCCAACAGGTCCATCGAGGTCAGCGCGGCGGGCAGTACCTCGACGCGCGGTGCCGATTCGATTGCGGCGTGGTCGATTCGGTCGGGCACCCAGTTCCCCGCCGCGGCGGGTGGCTGCTGGGCGGTTGTCGGCTGCCATGGCGTGGCAGTGTTGTCGGTGTACTGGGCGGCCGCGACACCGGTGCTGGATCCAGCCGCGACACCGGGTCCGACAGTGCTGCCGGGCGCTGGTGTGGTGATCCGGGCGGTGGCGGGCTCGGGATCCGCGTGGGCCGCCCACGACTGCACCGCCTGCGGCAGCAGTGTGCCGGAATCTTGGTGCGAGGCAGCCACATTCGAAGTCGGAGGCGGCGCCGCGGTATGTGCGTGCGTGTCTACGGCCTCGGATGCGTTACGGCCTTCCGGTGCGGCCGGGCCTTCCTCGCCCGCCGGTACCGCGGGCCGTGCCTGGTCGGGCGCTCCGACTATCGGCTCGCTGAAGCCTTGGTATGGACGCGCCGACGTGCCATCGGTCGCCGGTTCGCTCGTGTTCTCCGGCGGGGCCTGCATGAAAAAGGCGTCATAGCCGCCCTTGTTCCGGACGGACTCGGCCTGATGACCATTCGTACTCGGCGCTCGGCTCATATCTGTCGTCCTCTCGAAAAACCCCTGTGCCGTCGGCAACCGTTGCACCGCACCAACTCCAGCGCGACGGTCAACCAACTCGACTGGTATCGAACCAGCTTCGGCCCGGCAAAAGTTCGACCAGTGCTCCGATCCCGGCATGCAAGGCGGCGTCGTCACCCGGAGCGTAGGTCGATCGGACTTCCCCGTCCATCGCCACACTCGGGGTCACGATGACGCGTCCCGAAGGTGTATCGAGCACATTCACATAGGCTTTCGGCCGCTGCTCGATACCGTCCCGGTGTTCGATCACTACCACCTCCGCGCGCCGCTCGACCTCGTTGCGGATGCGGCTGAGCACACTCGCGGTATGCGGCTGCGCACCCAACTCCAGCAAAACCCGCCGACATTCGTCCTGATCGGCGGGCAACTCAGCGAATTCCGCCTGCGCTGCGGTCACCGGCTCGAACCGCAGTGCCGGACAAGGCCCCAACGCGGCGACCACGCTGGCCGATACGGCGTCGAGCTGTCGGCCCTGCTGGAAAACCGATTGGATGACAACCTCGTCGTCATGGCGCACCGCCAGTACGTGCGAATCGCCGTGCCGGACCAGCGACAACCGCAACATGCCCTGCGGTGCGCCGTCCGGCCCGAAATCCAGAACACGCACAGCCAGTTCCACGTCTGGGCGGTGGAGGCACTGCAGCCAATCCTCGACCACCGGGTGTACGCGATCGCCGTCGATGATGCCCGCCTCGGTGAGCTCCTGTGCGACAACAGCACGCACCCGCTGCAGATCGTCGAGTTTGTAGACGTTCGGCAGCAATGCCAATACCTGTGGGTAAGAGTCGATGCCGCACATGTCTTGCAACAGCAGTGCGGCATCGACATTCAGATCGACCGCGATCGGACCGGACTCCACTGCCTACCGTTACGCCTTGATCGAGCCGAATCGGTTTCCCTGAACGATGTCGATCTGATTCATCGTGCCACCGCTGTTCATGTGCTCGGACATCTTGGCATTCAGTTTTTTGACATCGCCGTCGTAAGCGGTGATCTTGTTGTCGAAGACACTCATGATCCCCTGGTAGCCATCGGCTGCCGAACCCTGGAATTCCTGCATGAGCAGGTTGTACAGCGCGCGCAGGTTGTCCGAGTTCTTCTGCATCGCAGCACAAAGGGATCCGATATTACCGGTGGCCGCCTCCGCGGCACTGTAATTGAAGTGAATAGGCTGGGACATGGTAATAACCTTTCTCGAGTCTCGTTTATTTGCTCAGTGCCAGGTGTTGAAATCGACCTTCGACGCTCCGGCGTTATAAGCCGCCTGACCCTGCGCGCCCAGGAAGGTGTGGTCGCTACCCGCCCCGAGGTATCCCTGGTCTACAGCGCTGGCGCCGACCTGCGCTGCCGCATCCAAGTCCTGGGCATCGATCTTGACGCCGGCGTCGTTCAACGCGTCGATGATCTCCTGCAGCGTGCCACCCAGGGATTTGCCCGCGTTGTATGCGTTGGACAGCGCTGTCTGAGCCGCCCGCCCGGTGGCGCCGTGGACAGCTGCGGCAAGCTCGTCCTGGGCACTCCAGAGACCGTTCATGCAGCCCTCGAGTTCACCGAGGCAAGCAGCCGAATTAGCGGCACCCGTCTTCAATTTGTCGGGGTCGACATGAGTGAAAGTAGCCATTGTTGTTCCTCTCCATCAACTGGAATTCGACCTCGGCGATTTACCGCGGAAGAACTTGGGCATTCGAGTCCGCATCGTCGTCGGCTCTTCCGATGACACCGACCAGAACTTCCTGATCAGTCACCGATTCCGCCGGCCCATTGGTGTATTCGATGACGCCGATGACCGGCGGCTTCTCCAGCACCGGGACTTCGAATTGCGCGCCAGGTACGAACACCTTGCCCGGCTTGCGTTCCTCGTCGCGGCGACGGCGACGCCTCCGGGCATCGGCCGCGACTGCCCGGCGTGGCGGCCCGCCGCGGGTGGCGGGTCCGGTCGACACCGGATTCGAGCTGGGGCCGAAGCTCGCGCCGGGGGCGCGCAGCCAACTGGACGGCATCCGGAATCCGGTCGATGCGCCCGGCATCGAGCCGAACCCGCCGCGCATCATCCCGATGGCGACCATGCTGCCCACCCCGCCGTTCAAGCCCGCCAGCGTCGTCGAGTTCTGGGATGCGCCTTGCAACCACTGCTGATCCGACGCGCCCTGGTCGAAGCCGTTCGCGCCCGAATCACCCGACAGGGAACTGGGATCCACCTCGGGTGACAAGTGCTGCGGATCGCTAGGGGTGGCCGAATTCTGCGGATCAGTGGGCCGAGTGGGATCGGTGGGCGAATCATTACCGCCGGATCCGTTGTCACCGCCGCCATTCGAGCCGTTATCACCACCGCCGTGCGAACCGGTGTGGCTCGTTGTCGTGGTGGTTCGAGTTTGCGTAGTACCGGTGTGGTCGGTAGTTCCAACCGTCGTGGTGGTGTCGGACGGCGAATAATCCATCCGCATGCCGGGATCGCCGCCGGTCACGATCGGCGGTGCATCGACCGGTGGTGGTAGCTTGGCCAAGGTGGGCAATAGCTCGCCCGCATAGGCCGCCATCACGCCGAGGGCAGCCCCCCTGACCGCCAGTAGCTCGTCCTCGGTTTCGAACAGCGCCAGCCCGGTCGGCATACCGAGAGCAGTCGCGGCGAGCACGGCGGCCTCCCGCATTCGAACTTCGGCGCACCACGCGGCCACCCCCGTCATAGCAGCGCGAGCCCGGTTGTAAATGGCGGCCGCCTCGTCCGCCACCTGAGCGGTTTGCTCAGCCACGGCGGCCTGCGCACGTAGCCAATTCGAATGGTTGCGGAACGCCGCTTGTGCCTGCTCCGCCGACAATCCGCCCCAAGCTCCGCTCATCTGAAGCATCGAGCCGTCGGTATTGGCCGCAGCGGCATGCAATTGCATGGCCAATGCGTTATAAGCCCGCGCCGTCGCAAACGTCGTCGCGGCTCCATCGCCAGTGAGTAACGGGAAGATTATTGCTTCCGGCGCCAATGCGCCGAATACGACATCCAGCATGTCATCGGCCTTCGCTCGACCTATTCGCGACTACTTGTCGAATGCCATTCCATTGCTGAGGACTTGCCCTCCGAAGTGCATATCGTTGACGGTGTATTCGATATCTATCTCAGGCAACGCGATCGCGCCACCGTGTCCCTCTACAGCGCCGTTCACCGTCTTGGGGAAGAACGACATCGCATGCGGGCCGAAGGCAGCCGGGATGCAGGCGCTGACATCGTCGCTACCCGGCTGCACAGGGACGCAAGCCGGGGCGGTCGATTGCAGCATCAATAGAAGATCCTCAGCACTGATGCCGAGTCGTGAAGCAATAACCGGGAGCTCCCCCGGAACAAGGTCGAGGTTCATGGAAGTCTCCTAACGACTGGTGCCAGTTGTGGGCAAGCGGCACATCAAGAACGCTCCGTCAATGAGTACGCTAAGTCATCCCCAACTATGGGAACATCAGTCGATCGAGCCCCGGAAGAAACTTACCCACTGCCGGTCTCCGCTAATCATGGGAGTGACCTATCCCTCCGGCGTCCAAGCGGATTGGACGAGATCCTTGCGTGAATGCAGTGGCTCCACGAAGATGCCCCGGCCCACCGGCTGTTTCGTCGCCTTCACATCGCCGATCAGAATCCCGTCCAGTTTCGAGCCGTCCATGATCACACCGGAGGAGTTGAGGTTCTTGATCTGACCGAGCACGTTGTCGTACATCGCGGTATCGGCCTGGGCGATATTGCGCGCCACGATGACATGCAAACCGGTGTCGCGGCCGTCGATGATGATGTCCTTCAACGGTTCCAGCGGATTGCGCAGACCGCGCTGGGCGACCATGTGGTAGTCGTCGATCACCACGAAGATCTCCGGTCCGGTCCACCATGAGCGCTCTTTGAGCTGCTGTGAGGTGACGCCGTCCGGAGGGCGGCGGCTACGCATCTTCTCCGCGAACGGCGGCAGCCCGTCGAGCAGGTCACGTTCACTGGTCAGGAAGCCGATCAACTGCTCTTCCGGGATGGCGTCCATATGCTGGCGGCGGTAGTCGATCAGCAGTACCCGGGCCTGGTCTTTGGTGAACTGCCGCCGGATCGACTGCAGCAACGCGGCGAGCACCGTCGACTTACCCGAGCCGGACGAGCCCAGCACGATCAGGTGCGTCGAAACACCGAAATCGACGGCGGCGGGTTGCAAATCGGATTCGCGAACACCGAACGGCACCACCATCCGCTGGGCGGGGTGCATCGGCGCCGGTCGACCCGCGAGGATCTCGTCCAAGGTGATCTGGGCCGGCAGCAGCTTCACCTCCGGTGCCCGGCGGCCCTGGTAGGTCCGGTGCAGCTCCTCGATGGCGGCCGTCGAACCCACGCCGACCGACTCCGCATCCCCGTTGCCATCGATGCGCGGCAGTGCGGTCAGCATGTGCAGCGCGTCATTGGAGATACAGCGACCTGGCCGATCCGGGGGGATCGCGGAGACAACATTGCGATGCCCCATGAATACGGTGTCGGTCAAGTCACCGAGGCGCATCTCCACGCGGGTCTGCAGCAGATCCTTGATGGCCGGACGGATCGCCGCCCACCGTGAGCTGCTAACCACCAAATGGATCCCGTAGTTCAGACCCTGCAGCGCGATCGACTCCATCACGGGCAGATATTCGTCGAAATACGGTCCGGTGACGGCGAATCCGACGTCCCAACCGTCGACGACCAAGAAAACATCGCAGTGCATATCGCCGCGCGCGCGCAGTTCCGCCGATTCTCGGGGTGAGTTGCGCCGACGGCGGAATTCACGCATGGAATCGATGCCGAGCTCGGCGAATAGTGCCTGCCGACTCGCGATGAGATTGGTGACCAGAGCGAAGGTCCGCCGGATCCGGTCACCGTCACGGCCCGAGGCGACCGAGCCGACGTGCGGCACGTTGCGCACACCCGCCAGACCACCGGAGAAGTCGAGGCAGTAGAACTGCACCTGCTCCGGAGAGTGGGTCAGCGCGGCGGACATGATCAGTGTCTGCAGGACGGTCGACTTACCGGACTGCGGGCCACCGACGACGGCAACATGGCCACCGGCCCCCGACAGGTCGACCGACCACACGTCTTGGCGTTGCTGGCGCGGCTTGTCCACGATCGCCAGGGGCAGTTGCAGCGCGCCCGGCGTCACCGCGGCCAGCAGCTTGTCCAGGGTGGGCGGCACGGTCAGCGGCGGCAGCCACATCTTATGCGCGGGTGTGCCGAACCCGCCCAGTTGTTGCAGCGCGGTCTCCATCACCGTCACCGGCTCGCCCTCCGGCGTCTGCGGCTGTTGCACAACGGGTTCCGGCTCGACAGGCGCGGGCCGCACCTCTACGATATGCGCCGCGGTGAACTGCTGCGGCGGCCGATAGCCCCCGCCGAGCCGCCGGGCCCGCTGTGCCCCGGCCGTCGAAGTCTGAGCGGGCGGGGTGTATGGCGCACCGACGTAGGCAGCCTGGAAGCGCTGTAGATCGCCCGACCCGACACGCAGATAACCCGAGCCCGGTTTCTTCGGTAGGTGGTAGGCGTCCGCGGTGCCGATAGCATCGCGGGAATCGCTGGTCTGGTTCGTGCGCAAAGCGATTCGATAGGAGAGGTGGGCCTCCAGTTCACCCATTCGGTTTGCCGGCACCTTCTGTGAGGCCAGCAGCAGATGGATACGCAACGATCGCCCCAACCGGCCGATGGCGACGAACAGTTTCGAGAAGTTCGGATGCTGCTCGAGCAGTTCGGCGAATTCATCGAGGATGATCAGCAGAGTCGGCATCGGTGCCAACTGAGCGCCCTGCTCGCGGGCCCGCTCGTAGTCGGCGATGCTGGCGAAGTTGCCCGCATCGCGCAGAATCCGCTGCCGGCGGCCCATTTCGCCGTTGATCACGTCTTCCATACGGGTGACGAGATCGGCCTCCTCCTCCATATTGGTGACCACTGCGGTGACATGATGTAGCCGGTCGAAGCCGAGGAAGGTGGCACCACCCTTGAAGTCGACCAGCAGTAGGTTGAGCACGTCGGGTGAATGGGTCGCGACCGCCGAAAGCACCAGTGTGCGAAGGAATTCCGATTTACCGGAGCCGGTGGCACCGATGCACATGCCGTGCGGGCCCATACCCTCCTCGGCCGATTCCTTGATGTCGAGATGGACCAGGCCGCCGACCGGGTCGTGACCGAACGGAATGTTGAGCCGGGCCCGGTCCGCGTCGCGTCGGTGCGGCCACTGCCGCTCGACTCGGATCGCGCCGGGATCCGCGATGCCGACCATCTCCTCCCATGAGGTGCCGCCGCTGGCCTGATCGGCGACCACCGCCTCCACTACCGTCGAGAGTCGGTAAGGAGAAATATTGCGGGCCAACGCCGTTGCCGTGGCGACCGACATCGCGTCGGCGACACCTACCCGCCGGAGCCCGCGCACGGTGACCTCGTGCAGCGACCGGTCGGGGTGCACGGTGAACTTCAGCGCCCGCGGCAAAGTCTGCTCGGCCGGCCCCAGACGCAGCCAGGTACAGCCATCGATACCCGAAATATCGCGGTCCGTGGCGGCACCGCCGACATCGACGATCAGCAGATAGTGCTTACGGTCCAGGGTGGGTTCGGAATTCGCCGAGAAAGGACCGCGATTGAGTCCCGCCAGCGCCTTCGTCCGCAACTCGGCGACGCTGCGGTACACCATCCGGCTCGATCCGATCGCGTCGGTATCACTCGGATGCTGGGTATGAGGCAACCACTTCAGCCAAGCCCATTCCGGCGCATCGGGATTCGACAGCACCGCCGCGACCGCGATCTGGTCGGGGCCGTGCAGCACCACGACCTCGGCGATCATCGACCGGACCAGTGCGGCCACTGCGTCGGCGTCGCCGTCGATGCCGACCTGCGGTGCCGAGAGCAGGTTGATCGCGACCGGCATGCCGCCGACCGTGGAGTACGCCTTCGCGAACCTTGTCACCTCGACGACGCCGACCGGATCCAGATCCGAAGTAGGCGCGGCCTCGGGCACGATCACGCGCACCTGATTGGCGATCCGGCCCCGCCCCACCCGGACCCGCAGGAATTGCGGACTGGCGACCTGGACCTCCCACATGCGCTTACCGCCGATCAAGGCGGCGATCTCGGCCGGACCCGGATGGGTATAGCGCAGGAAGGTGTGCAACTCGGCCTCGGCCGCGTGCACGGTCTTGCGGTTATCGGTGATACTGCGCAGATAGTCCTTGCGTTCCTCGTTGAGGCTCGCGGCGCTGCCGTTGCTGTTGCCGCTGAGCGCACCGCCCATCATGCCGCCCATGGAAACCAGCATCATGATCGGGAACATCAACATCATCGGCGACATCTGCCCGCCGTTGCGGAACATCATCACCATCATGCCGACCATGGCCGAAACCATGACGACCGGCATAATCATCTTGAGTCGCGACGGCGGCACAGGTTTGGGCAGTTCGGTCGGCGGCTGCAGGCGCAACTCGGTCACGGCCGGCGCCTTGGGGCCGCGCACCATCCGAGCGGACCGCACGAATCGGCGAGTCGCGGTCACAGCCGTGCCTCACCAGTGCTCGGCGCTGCGACCGGGGGTGCTGTGTTCATGGTTCCCTCGCTCGGCTCGGTCACGAGGTACCCGGAAGTCCGGCGACGGCCTTATTCGTGGGAATTCCGTCGTGCTGAAGTTTGGCGTCCGCCTGAGACAGGGTCGGGCCGACCGCGAACAGCGATACGATGCTCCACGGCGCGGGGACCGGATTCTTGACACCCAACGCGCCCAGTGTCCGCTCGGCCCCACCGTGGTCACCACCGACGTCGATGCCGTAACGCACACCGCTGTCGGAGATCCAGAACAGCGATTCGCGCCGGGGCGATCCCGGATCCTCCCCGGTCACCTGGACGAATCGCCCGGTAGTCCTCGGCATGTACGCGGCGTCGGCGGTAGTTCCGCGCGAGCCGGTCGCCGTTACCAGAAAGACTGTCCGGCCCTGTTCCTCCACTGTCAACGGCAGCTGCCGTCCTACCAGCAATTCGACTGCGGCATTCGGATCGGTGCCCGAGCGCGACCAGTGGTAGCAGCTCACCCCGAGCCTATTCGGGTCGACGACATGCACCGGGCGGCTCGGAAATGCCGCCGTCCCCGGCCACGCACCAGGTCGCAAATTCGCCGCGATCACATCCGGCCCGACTGTCCTGGTGCCGACCGAGCCGTGTGAGTCGGCATTGCGGATCATCGCGGCAAGCACCGAATTGATCTGCGCGACACCGGATTCCGACACGAGATAGTAGGAGGCGCCGCGGTCGGGAGTGGATACCGTCAGCACGGAGCCGACCGGAACGCTCAGCCCGGAGGTCAACGTGACGGTATTGCCCGACCCCGGCACCACCGGTACGCGCAGCGGCGGTGCTTCCGGGATGGCGGAAATGAACCCCTTGGAGGCGGAGACCACCGTCGATGTCGGATCGATGCCGAGCGCCAGGATCACGGCCGAATCGCGCAAATCGATTGCGGCGCGGACGATCCCCTCCTCGGGATCGGAGTACACCAGCCAGGTGGTGGTGTCGTCACGCAGTAACCGGGCCTCATCGGGCCCCAGCCCGCGAATCGCATCGCCGTCGACGGTCAGCGGACCACCGATCGCGGTGGTCTGCACCGGAGACAATGCGACCGTCGGGAGTCCGGTGGTCGGATTGACCGGGGCGGCGGCGCCGATCTTCGCGGTATCACAGACCGTCCACGACGAATTCCGGTCGCTGGTGTCGGCGATCGTTGCGGGGGCGCCCGGAATCCCCACCCACGGTCCACGTGGATATTTCGCCAGTTCATCGCGCGAAACCGGCACCGGGTTGTCCGCTGAGCCGATGATCAGCCGTGCCGAGGTCAGATTCAATGCCGGATGCAGCCGACCGCCGACCCGAACGAACAGCGCGCCGGTGTCCTTCTCCGACACGATCTTCGAATCCCCCACCTTCTTGGCGGGTTTGAAGAATGCGAGTACGGCCGAACCGGCGATCAACACACACGCGAGCGCGATGCCGATTGTCAATGCGGTCGACCGGCCGCGCTGCGGATCATCGATCATCGAGGCATCCCGGCGGACCAGCGCGTGCTCGATCCGGCGCAGCAGAAATCGCCACCCCGAAATCTGGTGCTTGGTCACCACCCGGAAGCGTGCCACCGAATCAGCCCGTCGCGGCTGGCGCCAGGCCCGCGAGCGCGGCGCTGATATCGAAGGCGTCGATGGTCATCAACTCCTCATTGGTCATCGCGAGCAGATCCGCATTATCCCTGGTGAAGCGGTAATCCCGCTCGGCCTCGGCAGCTTCGACCACATTGCGCACGAATCGGCCGTTGCCGGCCAGATCGATCAGCCGACGACCGTTGCGAGTCTGTTCGGCCAGCGTTTCGCAGCGGTCGCGCAGCACCTCGCGGGCCTGTTCGGACAGGATCGAATCCTTTTTGCGGGCAATGTAATCGGCGATGCGCACCAATTCGTCCGCGTTGTAGCTGGAGAAGCGAATCCGCTTGGTGAAACGGGAGGCCAGGCCGTCGTTGGAGGCCAGGAAGCGGTCGATCTGGTCCTCGTAACCGGCGATGATCACGACCAGTTTGTCGCGGTCGTTCTCCATCCGAGCCAGCAGGGTGTCGACGGCTTCCTTGCCGAACGCGTCACCGCCGGAGAGCCCCTCCTGGACCAGCGTGTACGCCTCGTCGATGAACAGCACACCGCCCAATGCCGAATCGATCAAAGCGTTCGTCTTCGGCGCGGTATGGCCGAGATGGGTGCCGACCATATCGTTGCGGGACACCTCGATCACTTCGGCGTTCTCGACCACGCCGAGACCCGCGAAGATCTTGGCGATCACGCGGGCGATCGTGGTCTTACCGGTGCCGGGTGGGCCGGAGAAGATCAGATGCTGGGATCGCGAATCGACGGCGAGGCCGCGCTTGGCTCGCACCTGATCCATCAGCACACCCGACTTGAGCCGATCGACCTGCTCCTTGACCGAGTCCATGCCGATCTGCGTGTGCAACAGGTCCGATGCCTCTTCCAGCAGCGATTCCCGTTGCATCTTCGCAGCCGATGCCGCGACTTCGGCCGGATCGTCGCCGGACTTCGGATCCCACTGGTTACTGCGTGACGCTATGACCTCGGCGGTGGTGATCTCGAGTCGAAATGACTTGTCCCGCACCGCGCGTTGCCAGTCCGGACGATCCGGCCACAGCGCCGAGCCCTGCACACCCTTGAGGATCTTGTCGGCAGCCTCGTGATCACCATCATGGCGCAGCAGCATGCCGAGCAGGTAGTGCGCATCCGCCCAGATGTAGGACAGATTGCCGGATTGACTGTCCTCCACGATGCGCTGCGCGCGCGGCAGAGCCTCGCCGAATCGGCCGAGATGCGCCAGCGACTGCGCGGTCATCAGTTCGGCGGCGATATCGAGCAATCCGTCCTCGAGCGCGGGCTTGGCATTACGCGCGGCGAGCATGTCGATCCACTGCTTGGTACGGAAGAACAGCGACATCCGCACGAAGTCGGCGACGTCGTCGCGGGGCACTTCATCGAGAATGGCGGAGGCTTCCTGCCATTCACCACCGTCGGCGTAGGAACACGCCTGGGCAATGGCGATCTGATCGCGATCGGCCATCGCCACGCGCAGCCCGTAGACGCCGATCTCGACCTGGCACCACAATGCGCGATCGACCAGACCGGCCCGCTGCTGATCCCGGTAGAGATTGTGCACCGAACGGTAGGCGCCGTAGATCACCTCGGAGGTGACCTCGCCGGCCATGGCCCGGCCCAGCCAGGCATCGCACATGTCCGGGTCCAAATCGGTGGCCGCGCGGAAAGCGGCCGCCGCATGTTGTTCGTTACGCACACCCCCGGCGACCAGCGCCAGACTCTGTACACCTGTATAGAACGCGTCCTCGGCCGCAGACAACTCGGACTTCCCTTCCGACGATCCCGTTGACCGAAGATAGCCATTTCGGATCCGGTCGCGACGTCAACCTATTCCCAATCTTGGGAATTCTCGCACGGATGGAGAGTCCGCCCTGTCGGCAAGGATCGACATCAACAGCCCGACTGGCCAATAATAACTAACGTGCCGCTATTGAACGTGCCATTATTTAGCGGTATGATTAATTCGGGTCGGCGGTCCCTCATCCCGAAGACCCAGTCCCATCCAGCGGTGGCTGGCGCCGAGATCCGGCAGCCAGTCACCGCATGGCGAGCGGCGGATCGGCAACCCACTTACTCCAACGGTCCGCATGCGGCGGCTGGTCGAATCCCCCACACACTGCCCGGCCGCCGCAACGCTCCCGGGGATCGCCGGCCGACAATTCAGTCATCTATCGGGTGAGTTCACCCCCGATCGCGGCGTCGCACTGTCGGCACCGTCACCGTCGCCCCAGCAGCTGCCTGCTGTTGGCGACCCAGCTTCGACCACGGTGTCTCCCGCGGCTTGCGTGCGGTCGTCGCACGGCTGTCCACTGATCGGAAAGCCCTCGGCGGCACCGCCTGCTGAGTGCTCGCCCGGGCCGCCGAAGCCCGGATCGCGCGGGCCCACGGTGTGACGAATCCACGCGTGCGCGTCGGTGTGGCAGGCAGTTGCCGGACCGGGCCGGGCTCGACCTCACGGACCAGGGCTCGGCTGGTCTCGGCCACGTCGTCGGCGAAGGTCACCGTCTTGCGCACCAATTCGTCGGCTTGGCCTTCGCGCGCCGTCGCATCCGCGCCGACGCCGGTGAGCATTGCGTCGATACTGCGTCCGAGCGGCTCGAGAGATTTGGCGATGACCTCGGTGACGACGTAACCGACCAACGCGCACTCCAGCTGCGCGCACAATCGACGCGCCGCCGCCACGACCGAGGGACCGACAACCGCCGCCGCCGGGGTGGCCATGATGCTCACGTAAGTCGTTGCCAGCACGGTGAGTTCGGTCAGCACCACGGTCTTGGTCACCGTGATCACATAGGCCACCGCATCCAATCCCTTCGCCACCAAGGCGCAGACTCGCTCGATCTGCGCCGTATGGTCGGCGCTCCTACTCGCCCACGTCGCGACCAGCCGCTGACAGCTGTCGGTCGCACCCACACCGTCGGCGGTCGCGGGGCCACCCAGAACATCCGTGGCGAAGGCGCGCACCTTGACGGCGAGCGCGCGCACCTCGCCGTCATCGATATCCGAATAGCGAACGCCGCAAGAGTCCAGGAAGTACGCGACCTCCGACGCGAGCGGCTCGGCCATCAAAGTACCCGGACGACGACGGCGTTTTCGGACATGCGCGACCACTTCACCGTCGAACCCGAGTACGGAGCCTCGATGACCATCCCGTTGCCGGCGGCGAGCTGGACGTGCTCAGGTCCGCGCGCACTGAATGAACTTGCGGGAAATACCAAGTCGCCCGGCCGCACATCATGCGGGGACACCCGCACCCCGCTGTAGATCTGTTCATAGGTGGTCCGCGGTAACACCACGTGACCATCGGAGGCCTGCGCGATCGCATACTGGGTCAGCCCGGAGCAGTCGAAGCCACCACCGCTGGGCCCGTGCGCCCCGCCGCCGCCCCAGATGTAGGGCGTGCCGAGCCATTCACTGGCCGCTCCGACAGCCTTGCTGCCCGCCGTGCCGTCCGATGGCACCCGTACCCGGCCGCCGCGCGAGAGCACTGCGGAGCGCGAACGAGCTCGACGCCGACGACGCGATGTCGTGTTCTTGCGCCGGGTTACCTGCGGCGTGGTGGTCGGCACGATCTGGGCCGCCCGCTGACGTACGGCCGCGACATCGGCGTCGACCTGCCGGGTGGCATTGGTGATGGTGGTGCGCGCCGCGTCGAGCAATGCCGGTCCGCTGAATCGGGTGTCACCGACAGACGCGATCGCCATGGCGCGGGTTCGGAATTCCGCGATCTGATCGTTCAGCCGATTGCGGCCGGTGATCGTCGCGTCACTCGACTCGGCGACCGCCTTGTGCACCACGCCGTCTCGGCCCGCATGGGATTCGGCCGTCGCCGCCTGCAGGCTGCGCGCATCGGTATAACCGATCGCGCCGGCGCCAGAGTGCGCGTGGAACTGGCGTGCGATCGCGTCGACGACAGTCGGCGCGCGTCCCGGGTCGGGTTGGCCGTCGCCGTAGAGTCCGAGCAGCGATTGCAGCACGCCGTGAAGATGGTCGGTCAGTGTGGGCGCCATTCCATTCCTTCCCAGTTCTGGGATTCCTACGACTATGCGGCAAGCCGACAGGAATGCCATTCCCAAGGGCGGGAAGCCAGGACAATATGAGGAACTTCAAGGGAGGCGGTGTCGACGATATGCCAGCAGATGCGACGGATACTGCCACGACAGGAGACCCGGAAGCGCTGCTGTCAGCATTCCAGACGGGCGATTCCAGTACGTCGAGCGCCACGACGACATCGAGCACCACCACCAAGACCGGTCACTACTGGACCGTCGAGCTGGTACGTCCCCCGGGTGCGCGGACCGGCCTGAAGTCCTTCATCGCACTGGCCGAGGCCGAAATACAAACCGCGGTCGATCTGCTGGGCCGGGGCCTGACCGATCCGCCACCGAATGTCGACGACCTGATGAAGCCGGTGATCTACGAAAGCCTCGGCCAGAGTATGACCGCCGACCAGTACGAGGCGGCCCTCACGAAGGTCGAAACCAAGCAAACCGCGCTGCTCACCATGGACAAAAAGGTAATGAAAACCGCCATCGTGATCTCGGCCGAGAACGATCGGACCCTGCGTTCGATCCAGAGCGTGGTCAAGGATCTGAACCTCAAACTCACCGCGGTCGGGTCGGGCAAGTTGAAATCCGCTCAGGAAGTGGCGCTCATGAAGGCCATTGCCGCCGCGGTGGAGGATGTATACGAGAAAGTCACCGCCGTCGCCGATGCCAATGCGGAAATGGCGGGTGACTCCAGCAAGTCGGATTCCAACAGTGCCGGCTCCTCCGCCAACAGCAGTGGCGGTGATTCCGGTAGCGGCGGATTGGGCTCGCTGGTGCAGGGGCTGATGTCGATGATCCCGATGGCGGCGATGGCGGTAGCACCGATCGCACAAGAATTGTTGAAAAGCCACGAGGATCCGAACAAGGACAAAGACGCACACGCCCAGGGGGCCCAACCCCAGGGCGGACAGGCGCAGGCAGCAGCACCCGATGCGGCTGCAGCACCGGGCAGTGCGACCCCGGCACCGGCGCCCGGACAACCCGCGACCACCGCACCGGCGGATCCGAACGCGCCTGCATCGTCCGCCCCCGGATCCACCGCACCGGCGGCGAATCCACTGGTGCGGCCGGCCAGTGCGAATGTCCGGCGCTCGACGACGCGGCCAGCCGTAACGACCGCGGACGG
Organism: Nocardia citri; assembly: GCF_054065835.1. Taxonomy (NCBI): domain Bacteria; kingdom Bacillati; phylum Actinomycetota; class Actinomycetes; order Mycobacteriales; family Nocardiaceae; genus Nocardia; species Nocardia citri. The sequence continues at coordinate 26,936 of NZ_JBSUQM010000002.1, read as the reverse complement.
GGCGGACACAGCGGAGGCCGTGGATACCGACGACGAGCCGGATTCCGCTGTGGTGCAGGCGTAGTCGTCGAATCGACCCGGCTGTGTCGGATTCCGACACAGCCGGTTCCCGCCCGGCCGGAATCCGGTGTCGCCCGGGCCGTGTCTCAGATCACCGCCGTCGGTGCGCTTACCGCGGGCGGCGCCGCAGGCGCACTCGGCGGGGCCGTCACGGCACCTGGTGCGGCTGGAGCCGCGTCAGTGGCCGCGACGGCGACAGTGCCGTCGGCGGGACGGACGAATCCGCTGAACGTATAGTCGTCGTGCCCACCGTACGGCGGGTTATCGGTGTCGAGATTTACCAGATGGCCACTCGAGATCATGTGCAGACCCGAACCGTCGACGACGAGCACACCGGTAGCGACCACATTCCCACTACGGTCCGACCACGTCGCGACATCACCCGTATGCAGATCCGAGTTGCCGACCGGAGTACCCCGAGAAATGTCGGCCCCGGTACCCGAATAGGCCGCCCGCGCATCGCTGCCGTTCGGATTGTTCAGTTCCTTATTGACCGCCTGTGCCACCGCCGAGGACACTTTCTGAGTCGAACCATCGGGCAGGCGCATATCCACATTGGCCTTGCCGGTGGTGGACAACTGCGGTGGTGTAGCAGGCGACGCGGAGACCAGGCCGGAATCTGTCATCTGGGCCGGGTTCGCGGCCGACGCCTGCACGGCCTGCGCGGCACCCGACTCACCCACGCGGTCCCGGTAGCGAGATTCATCGTCGCCCGTGTCTTTACCTTTACCGTTCTTGCCCTGGTTCATACTCGATATCAGGCTCATCATCTGCATCGCCTGCATCAGGCCTGCCGTCGAATTACCCGAATTCGAATTACTACCGCCACCGTTGTTGGATCCGCGGTTGTTGGACCCGCCGTTGTTGCTGCTGGACTTCTGTCCGGAGGCTTCGACTTTGTCGATCGCGGAATTGATCGCGTTCAGTATCGCCGAATTCCCATTGCTGGCTCCGGTCGTGGCAGCGGTGTCTCCGGCGGATTCGGACGTCGTGTCATCTGCGCCGCCCTTCTCACCATTGGTCAGCAGGTCTTTGTAGCTGTCGCCCCAATCAGTCGACATGACATTATCGGCCGCGTTGTTGTTATTGCTACTGTTATTGCTACCGTTGTTGTTATTACCATTGTTGCTGTTATTGTCGCCGGAGTCGTCGGCTCCGGTGCGTTTCGGCGCTGCGGGTTTACTCTTCTTGACTTCCTCCTTCTTTTTCTCGAAGAAGTCGTGTACTGCTTTCACCTCCTTATCCACGGCAGTGCCCGCATCGAGGAGTGCATCGATAAGCTTCTGCTCCGAATCCCGCGTGACGGCGGCACTCTCGATGGTGCCGCCCTCCTTGCCGTCTTTCCACGTGTAGTCGATATCGGCAGCGCGGAGTTTCTCGTTCAGATCATCGATTATATGATCTTCGATCTTGTCCCTGGCCTGCTCGATCCGGTCCGGGATATCCGTCACCGAGATGAGGTTGACCTTTTCCTGCCACTTCTCCATCTCGCTCTGCACTTGTTGGAACTGATCTCGATTTTCGTTGTACGCATCGATCATTTTCCCCTTGTTGTCCGACTTGGTCGGATCCGGGAGATCTTCCTTCGTCATGATCGTCGCGAGGTCAGGCATTTGCGTCCCGCCGCCGGAGCCGAGCAAATCGACCTGCGTCTGCATCGATTTCTTCACCGTATCCCGGACAGTGTCGAACAGTTTGGATGTCGTACCGCGCGGGCGATCGAAATCGACAAGAAACCAGTGCTTTCCCTTATCCCCCTCGAAAAGGGTATGCTGTTTCCCATCCTTATCTGTCGCAACGAGCTTGCCGTCGACCAGTTTTACATCGACGATATCCTCGAGGCCGAAATCCGTCGACCAACCGGAATAACTGCCGTAAGGTCCCTTGACCTGAACATCGATACCGTGCCCATTGACGGTGACCGAGCTGATGCCGTCAACGTTCTGAACCCACATCCGGCCGTCGGGTCCGACGATTTTCAGCTGATTGTCGGTGACCTGGAAGGTGTATTTCCCGTCTTCGCTCTTCAGTTCCTGACCGGGAAACAGCGATTGGCCGGTGTGCAGCGTGTTTTTGTCGTCAGCGGAGGTATTTGTGGTGGGCGCGCTGGACGGCTTGAAGTTGGGGACATTTTCATTCGATATATTCCCGGAAGTCTCCGAAGAAATTTTCGAGTAGCTTCTATGCACGCCGTTGGTGCCCGAGAACTCGTGTAGATTTCCGTCCGAGTCTATGACCTTGTTCGTATTTTCATATTCAAGGTACTCGAAATGGCCATCCCCTTTGCTGTAGATCGGTCGCATAGGGGCGGCGGCGTCGTCGGATTCGAGGTAGTAGTAACCTTCTTTGTCCCCTGGTGAGCCAGAAACGAATTCCCACTTGCCGTTGACGTACTGCCAAAACGAATTCATGGCACCTCTCAACCCCGCCGATTGCTATCGGACGCTACGCGTGCCCAGACGGTCATCATTCAAGACCTTTCCGAACGCTGCCGGGCACAACGGTCCGGGCCGCGATCAGCGCGACGCTGGGCGGACCGGCGTCGACGACCGGGGCCGTGACCGCACCGGAGGTGACATGCACCGCCCGGGCACCGTCGGTATGAGCGGCCGAGACGGCAGCCGGTACCTGGGCGAACAGCGGATGGGCCACGATCTGTTCATGCGCGTAGACGGCATCGCGCAGGGTCTGCCGGGTCGGCTCGCCCGCCAGTAGGAAGACCAATTCGTTGCATCGGCGTTCGAAAGCCAGCGCGCGCAATTCCGATGCCGCGTCCTCGACGCGTAGTTCGCCCAATCCGACTCGGCCGACATCGAGCCGTTGGGACAATAGTTGTGCCGCAAGCAGTTCGTCGGCCTCGCGCAGTTCATCCCATACTTCGCGCCGGGCCGACTCGCCGGATTGCAACATCGCCAGTATCCGCTGCCGCAGCGAGGCCGAGGTCGCGGACAGGGCAGTCCGCCCGACCCGCACGTGCGCGTCGGCCGCCAGCTCGATACAGCGGGACCGAGTTTCCGAATCCGATACCTGCGCAACGTAATCCAGCGCCGCGGCGGAGCCGGTCAGGCCGAGCCGGTCGGTCGCGCCGGGAGTGAACTCGCGCAGATCGATGTCGTAGTTCGGACCGACCAGGCCCGCCATCGCGACACCATCGAGCCGCGTGCGCAAACCGGGATCGATGGGTCCCGACGACACCAGTGCCGAGAGCGCGGCATCGGCCTTGGGTCCCCAGGCCAGCCCGAATTCCACCAATACGCGCGCCGGATCCGAGATGCCCTCCCACGGCGACCCGGACCCGTCCGCGCCGAGCATGTCATCCCACAGCCAGGGCATCGAAACCTCTTGCGGCAGAAATACTCCGGCAGGCAGCCAGCCACGTCCCTCGTTCGTGGTGATGAATACGCCGCCGCCCGCCGGTCCGCGCAGCACCGCGACCGCCCAGGCCGTTTCCATCGACGATTCGACGGCCGCGAGCACGCCGCCGAGCAGGGTCTTGGCCAGCGCCACATCCTCGTTCAACACATCGCCGACCGCATTGGCGGGTTCGGCTTCGTGCTCCGTGTCCTTCGGGCCCAGCGGCGCCGCGAATGGTGCCGGAGCAGCCGACGACATCGGTGGCGCACCGATAGTCGGTGCGGTGATTCGATCGTCCGGCGACCTGCCGTAGATCGGTCCGACACCCTCGCCGGGTGCGACGGAAGCGGGACCGTGGGCTACCGATGCGGGCGACACCGTGCCGCTGCCGACAGGCGCGGGCGGCGACGACTGCGTGGCCACGCTGCTCGGCGGTGCAGCCATAACGGTCGTCCCCGGAGGCATAACCGGCCCCGGACCGCTCGGCTGCGGGCCCGCGGCCGGAGGACCGCCGGTCGGCCCCGTACCGTTCGGCTCGCGCGGTGCCGTGGGGGTTTCGGTCGGCCCGCCACCCGGCGGAGCAGTCGGGCCGCCGGGCGGCGCAGCGATTGGCCCATCACCGGGCGGAGCAGTCGGCCCAGGGGGCACAGGCGGAGGCGCGGACGGTCCCGGACGTTTGGATGGCGTGCCGAGCGTGTCACTGATGTCCTGACCGTTTCGGCCGATCTGCGAACCCATGTGTTGATCGCCGCGCTCGAAGGCATCCGCCGATTCGCGCAACGACTTCGCCTGCTGATCATGCTGGGCCGCGTATGCAAGACCGGCGCTCTCACGTGCCGAGTAATAGTCCTCCAGTTCGTGATAGATCTGATCGGCGATCGGCCCGTACCTCGTGGGAAAGGACGCCAGCCAATCGCGCGGTGGCACCGACCACGCGCGCGCATCCTTGGCGATTTGTTCGTGCCGGAGGGCCATTTGACGCAGCACCGCAGGGTCGATCTCCATCTGTGGCATGCCGTATCAATCCTTTCCCTCCGCCGATTCCCATTGTCGATCGTCCCCACCGATGGAACTTCCGAACGCCATCGCGGCTGTCCGACATCGGCACCTTCGCCCTCGGCGCACCGTCACCGCTGGTCGGGGCGGACCGACGGCGCGACCGTCGGCGGCGCGACCACCGCGCCGTTCGGCGGGCCGGCGGTGACGGCCGGCGCCGAGACCGCGCCCGGGACGACCGCGGGGCGAACTGGCCGGTCGACCTCCGCGGCCGAGACCGCCGCCGGAACCGCCACGAACAGTGGATGTTCCACGATCTGTTCGTGCGCGTAGACGGCATCGCGCAGCGACTGCCGGGTCGCCTCGCCCGAGAGGAACAAGACCAATTCATTGCACCGACGCTCGAAAACGATTGCGCGCAAATCCGATACTTCGCTGTCGAGGCGCAGCTCACCCAGTCCGACCCGGCCCACATCGACGCGCCGAGAGAGCATCTGCGCAGCCAGCAGGTCATCGGCGTCGCGCAATTCGTCCCACAGTTCGCGCGATACCGGCTGCCCGGCCTGCACCATCGCCAGGATTCGTTGCCGCAGAGCGGATGCGGTGGCCGCGCTCGGCGCCGACAGCGACCGCCCCACCTGGGCGTGCGCGTTTGCCGCCAACTCGACGCAGCGGTCCCGCATCTGCGAATCCGCCACCTGCGCAACGTGTTCCAGTGCGGAAATGGAGCCGGCCAGGCCGAGCCGGTCGGTCATGCCCTGGGTCGGCTCGCGCAGATCGACGTCGTAGGCCGGGCCGACGAGCCCCGCCATCGCGATATCGGGGAGCCGCGACTGCAGGCCCGGATCGATCGGTCCCGACGACACCAGCGCCGAGAGCTTCGCATTGGCCTTGGGTCCCCAGGCCAGCCCGAACTCGACCAGAACTCGCGCCGGATCGGAGATGCCTTCCCACGGCGATCCCGCCCCGTCACCGCCGAGCACCTCATCCCACAGCCACGGCGTGGAAACCTCACGCGGCAGGAACACTCCGGCAGGCAGCCAACCCCGGCCCTCGTTCGAGGTGATGAACATGCCGATGCCCCCTGGACCGCGCATCACGGCCGCGGCCCAGGCGGTGCCGATCGCCGACTCGGCGGCCGCCAGGACACTGCTCAGCAAGGTCTTGGCGAGCACCAGATCGTCGTTCACCACGTCGCCCACCATATAGGCGGGTTCGGCCTCCTTCGCCTTGTTCGCCGCGACCGCCGCCGCGAAAGGAGTCAGTATTGGCACGGGCATCCCGTCCGCGGTCGGGGCCGCGGGCGGCGGACCGGACTGACCGTCCGCCGACCCGTTGTAGACCGATCCGGCACCGACACCGGGCATGACCGGACCTGGGGTGACCGATGTAGGCGGCATCACGCCGCTGCCGACCGGCGCGGTAGGCGAGGATGCGGCGGCAGCACCGGCGCCCACCTGTGGGGCAGCTCCCTCGGTCGATCCGGGGGCAACCGCACCCGCCGGACCCGGCGGACCACCGTGAGTACCCGGACCACCGGTTGTGGGCGCCGTGCCATTGGGCCCAACCGGTGTCGACGGGGTGTCGCCCGAGGTAGGTCCGCCATCGTGGCCGCTCGGACCACCGGGCGGCGGCGTGAACGGCCCCGACCCCGACAGGCCGGTGGGGCCACCGGACGGACCGCCGGACGGCGGGGAGCTCAGATCGCTGATGTCCCTTCCGTTATCGAGGAGTTGCGACGCCATATCGTGGTCGGCGCGTTCGTATGCGTCCGCGGATTCGAGCAACGACTTCGCGGTGTAGTCGTGCTCATCGGCCAGCGCATTGCCGGCACGCTCACGGGCCGCGTAGTACCTCATCAGGGCCTCATGGACCGGAGCCGCGATTGATCCATAGGTCGACGGGAATTGCGCCAGCCAATCGACTGGCTGCTTCGACCATTCGCGTGTGTCATCGGCGATCTGCCGGTGTTGAAGGGCAAGCTGACGTAGCACCGCAGGGTCGATGTCCATCTGGGGCATGCGTAATCAGTCCTTTCCCTCCACCGACTTCCCCATTGTCGATCCTTCCCATGGCTGGGAACCGCTCGACCGCAGGTCCAAGCGCCCCTAATGCGCTGGTGGTCCCGCCGAGATGGTGGATCGCCGCGAGTGATCCGGCACGGCGGTCGGTGTTTGCACAAAGTGCGGGTGCTCGACCAGTTGACAGTGCGCGTACACGGCGTCGCGCAGGCACTGACGTGTCGGCTCCTCGGCGAGCAGTAACACCAGTTCGTTGCAGCGTCGTTGGAAGACCATCGAACGCAGGGTGGCCGCGTCGGTGCCGGATCGGCCGTCGACATGTTCGGATCGCAACTCCCCCAGGGCGACTCGCGAAACATCTGCGCGCAGCGCCAGCATGGAGGCCGCGAGCAAATCATCGACGTCGCGCAACTCGTCCCACAACTGCGTCGCAACCGCTGTATTACGCTGGATCGCCACCAGGATCTGCTCGCGCAGCTGCGGCGCCCCCAGTGCGGCCGCCGCGCCGCCCACCTGCGACTTGCCAACGCGCACATGAGCATCCGCGGCCAGTTCGGCACAGCGTGGCCCGATCTGCGTGGGCGGTAATCCGGATATCCGTTCTACCGACTGCGGGGCGGCCACCAGCCCCAACCGATCCACCAAACCAGCCCCCGGCGATCCGAGGTCCATCGCGGTCGATGCCGCTACTTCCCCTGCCATCGGCACATCCCCCAACTGCCTGCGCATTTCGGGGTCGATCGCCGGTGTGGAAGCCAGCGCCGACAGCCGGGCACCCGATTTCCGGCCCCAGGCCAAGCCGAACTCCACCAGCACCCGGCCGGGATCGCAGAGGCCTTCCCATGCGGCGCCGTCGGATTCCGACCACAGCCACGGCGTCGATATCTCGCGCGGCAGGTACAGTCCGGCGGGGATCCAGCCGCGTCCCTCGTTCGACGTCACGAAGGCACTCACCCCGCCGGTATGCCGTAGCACCGATACCGCCCAGGACAGTCCCACCGCGGACGAATCGACGGCCGCGAGGATGCCGCCCAGAATGGTCCGCGCCAGTACCAGGTCGCCGTCGACGCGGTCACCGAGCACGAATGTCGGTGCGGCCGCCGACAGCATGGCCGCTCCGACGGCGTTGCGGATCAGCTCGTCACTGCCACCGGTGTCGGCTGGTCCGGACGGTGGGCGGGCCGCCTGCTGATCGGTATTACGTTGCGGCAGTGGCTGTTTGGTCTGTGTGGCCGATATGCCCGACGAATTTCCCACTGCTGCAGCCACTTTCGATGGTCCCGCTGCAGCGGCGCGCTGGTCCGGCGCCGGGCTCCGCGTATCGGTCACCGCCCCCCGCGCATCCGCCACCGCACCCCGCGAGTCGGCCATCGACACAGGCTGGCGCGTCTGGGATGCGGGCGCGGACACTGCCGCACCGGTCGGAGACGAACCCGATGCGGTCGAACCCGTCGCTGCGACCGGTGGCGCCATGGCGCCGGCCGCGAATAGTGGCGAGTCGAAGGATGTCTGCGCATCTGGAACCGCTCGGTCCGTATCGGATTGCGCCGCTCGGAATCCTGTTCCCACCTCGGATGAATCGCCAGCCGCGTGCGTATTCGCCTCGCTCGTCGAGCCGTCGCCGACCGCATCACCCGCCGTTGCAGCCGGCGCCATACGATGCGAACTACCCGCCGTCGATACGTCGGGCCCGGCGCCCGGCGCCATGGACGGTGAATAGTTCACCGCGGCAACGTCATCCGGTGATCCGGTGGAAACCCGTCCATACTCCGAATTCGTCGGGGCCGGTGCCGTAGGGCCCGGGATCTGCCGACCATCCGGCGGCTGCGCGGGTTCGTCCGCGACCGGATTCGCCCCCGCCGGATATGGAGCCGTGCGGCTGGGATCCAACTCCGGGTCGAGCGAGCTCGGCAGCCCAGGCAGTGGCACATCGGGACGGTGAACCCCCGGATGCCGCGCGTCCCCGGGATGGCGAGCGTCGGGATGGAAAGAGCCGGGATGGCGAGAGTTGGGATGATGGCCATCCGGTCCGTGCCGTGACGGCGTGTCCCGCTCACCCCCCGGTCCGGCATCCCACGGACCCGGCTCCCCCAGCTCATCGGCGATCTTGGCCAGTGTGGGCAATCCGGTCGGGCTCAACGTCTGCAGCGCCGTGCGGACTACGTCCTCGACCTCTTGCCTGGCCTCGGCGATGATGTCGGAAATGCGCTGCTGCCGACGCACTTCGGCGGCATCGAGATCCTCCTCGTCCGACGCCACCGCCTTGGGCACCGCCGCGATACGGCGGTCTGCCCGATCGACGATATCGAGGATATGGTTGCGCGTGCGGCGCACCCGATCCGCGAATTCCCCGAAGGTGTCGGCAGCGGCGCTCAGTGCGTCGGCAAAGGCCTGGGGATGCCATTGCTGGGCGCGCATATCGTCCTTGATGGACTGCATGCCGATACTCGAGCGGGCGCTGTCTTCGAACCCGCGCCGTGCACGTTCGAGACTGTCGAGGTCGAGCGCCGCCGCCCGGTCGCGAGCCCGCGTTTCCAGAGCGCTCCAGTCCCCTGGCGGGATCGCGGGCCAGTTTTTCTGAACGATCTCATGCCAGTACGGACTTTCGCGCTCCGGTTCCATCCGGTGATCAGATCGATCGGTAGCGGTCGATGTGGTTCCCCCCGGACACATCCCCGTTGCCGAGCGCGTGCGCGACTTGCGTCGCGTGGTGCAAGGTCGCATCGGCTCGACGGGCGCTGGCCGCCACCGCATTGGCGAATGTGGTCGAGATCCACTGTGTCTTGGCGACGAGTTCGTGATCGAGCGACGACTCCGGACGATGGTGCGGCCGCAGACCGGTCGTCGACTGCACGACCTGGGTACCGATATCGGCGGCTGCCGTAGTGAAATGGCCCGCCCGCGCGATCACCTCGTGCGGGGCATCGATGTCCAGATTATCCATATCGAGTCCTGTTCTGTCGCTGCGGTAGTGCGGTCAGGGAGTTCGGCCGAACTCGGCTTCTTCGACAGCCCGGTAGGAGGCTTCGGTGGGCAGGTCGAACGAATCGATGGTGTAGGGGCGAGTGCCGTTGTGTTCCATCTCGGCCCGCAGCCCGACCCGTGATTTCAGATGCGCCAGCCGGGCCAGGCGAACGATCTCGGCGGCCAGCCAGGTATCGCCGTTGTCCCGGGCATCGTCGGTGATATGCAGGCCGACGATCTCACCGGATCGATCGCAGGCGACCCCGACGGTGTGGTCGGGGTTGAAGACCTCGTAGAGCAACTTGCGCCAGTCCGGTGCGGCGGCGCGGTCGTCGTCGAAATCGTCCAAGTCCGTGGAGTGCATATCCGTCCTAGTCATCAGGGTCCTCCAGCCGCGCGGAAAGTACGGTCCACACGGCATCTTCGATGCTCAATACCTGACGCAATTGCCAGAACCGGGCGCCCAGATACATCTCCCCCGTACCGTCCGGTGCGATATCGAGATGATCCGGCCCCTCTACCGTCGGGTTGAGAGTGACCGTGGTGATCGGGGGGTGCTGGTCATCGACATTCAGCACCGTCGCACTGCCGCCTGGAATGAACTGGTGCCGATAGCGCGGACTGGTCGCGATCGCGATATCGGCGCTGTTGGTGCTGATGGTGATCTCCGGATTGAGCAACAGCTGCGTCGCCCAGGCGCGGGCCGCGGTCTCGGGACGGTCGGCATTGATCGCGATGGCATGGGTGATCGCGAGATCGACGACGAGCACCGATTCGGCACTGGTGACGCCGACGACCACCAGCCGCTTGGGGGTACCCGATGGATACGGCAGATCGTCGGCGGCCAGCGTTATCACGTCCGACCCCACGCCCACCCCGGTCGCCGGATGGGCGCCGACACTACCGGTGGCGACGTCGATCGTATAGGCCGCAATCGGATTGGGGACGCGCCCGCCGACCCCGGCCAAGCGCACGAGGCCTTCGTCGTGCAGCCACCGAACGGTGGCGGCGACGGTCACCTCGCCGGTCTCGGTCATACCTTCTGCTCCGCCACGGTCGCCGAGTTCGACTCGCCCGAATCCGGCCAGGTATCGGAATCCATGATGATCTCGTACTGACGTGCCGCGTCCGCGGTGCTCTCCCGAATGGCGGCCATGATCTCGGTGACCAAATCCGCGCTCTCCAGCCGGTCGACGGTTCCCGGGGCGAGATAGAGATTGGTCAACTTCCCCATCGCGTCGACCTCGGGCACGACCGCGCCACTGGGCGATGGCCGCCGCGCGCGGATGCCGTCGATCTTCTCGCGCAGATCGGCGATGCGGTGCCGCAGATCGCGCGCGGCATCGAGGGCCGCCTGCACGTCGGGGTGGATATCACTCATGCGGTACCTCCGGAATTAGTTGGTGCCTGGTGCTGGCTCGGCGTCGGCGATGTCACGGTAGGTGCGATCGTGGGTCGCTCACCGATCACGGCCTCGGTGTGGGGAGTGTCGTCGACATACATCAGTCGATCGGGATGCCAGGCCACCACGCGATTGCGGTCGCCGCTGCCTCCGGCGCCGCCACCGGCTCCCGGTGCCATCGGCCCGAGCGGCATATACGGCGACCCACCGGCCGTGGCGGCGCCGCGCCCAGCGGCTGTCGAAGTCTGCAACGGCTCGATCACCGATGTCCGAGGCAGTGCACTGGCCGCCGTACCCGCCGTCGCGACGATCGGCATCGCGCCCACCTGAACCGTCGGGCTGGACGCGCTGGTCTCGACCGCGCTGATCGGTATGCCCGAAGCGCCGCCACCGCCGCCGACGCCGCCGGTCGGATAGCCGTAGCCGCCGCCGATATCCTCGAGCATCTCGGGGTTGGCCGCGAGGTCCTCACCGGAGTCGGAATTCGCCGACGACAATCCGGTGGCACCCGAAGCCATCGCGCTCATCAAGGCGGGCAACATCTGCATCAGGGCACTGGAATCGCCGCTGCCACCCGAGTTCGAACCCGAACCGGAATCATTGCCGGAGCCCGAGCCGGTCCCGATCTTCGAATTGACCGCCGTCGAATAGCCGGTGATGGCCTCCAGCGAACGCGCATTCTGATCCTGGAACTTGGCCAGCGCCTTGGAAATCGCGAGTTGGTTCTTGGACCGCATGGCCTGGATCAGTTCCTTGCGCGCGGCAATGATCTCCTCCGGCGTCGGGTGTTTGGCCTTCACCTCGCTGAACGCGCTGTGGTATGTGTCGATCCCCTCGGCCAGCTGGCCGAGGCTGGTGCCGAGCTGGTCGAGCCAGCCGCGATGCTGAGCGAGCTTGCCGGCCGCGGCACTGCCGACTGGTGTCCAGTTCTGCATCGTCAGCGCGGCTCGATCGAGACCGCCGGTGGCCTGGTTATGGGAGTCGGTCAGGAACGTGCGGACCGAATTCGCGAATCCGGCGGCCGGCCCCGGCCCAGGCCCGGCGCGCAGCTGATACGCGAAGTCCAACGGATCGACCGGACCACCCGGCGTCGGCAATGAAAAATCCGGCAACTTCCGCGGGCTGAACGGTTGCACCTCGCCCACCGGATTGACCGCCAGATCCGCGCCCGAACCATTGATATCCCGGGCGCCTTCGTCATCTCCGGTGCTGTAGTCGACAGCCGCGGCACCGATATGGTGCGCGGTCCGCTGTACTTCGTTGAGTACTCCGAGCGTTCCGTTGAAAAGATTCGCCGCGTGAGCGTTGAGCTGGGGTACCGCCTGCGCGGAGATCGGATCGGCGCCCGCAGGAACCACCCAGCCCTTCGGCAGCGCGGCCCCGGTGCCGCGCGCCATCTCGGCGAGCTCCGCCGCCGTCGCGACGAGCTCCCCCAGATCGACATTCAGCACCATACTGTCTCCTCTCACCCTCGATTCCCGACCAGGCGATCTCCCGATCAGGCCGGGGCCGCGACCACCGGAACCGCAGCCGCGGACGGATCGCCCGTGCCGGGAACCGCGGGTGCCGCGCCCTTGTCACCCGTGGCGAGCTCGATACCGTTCGGGTGCGCGAATCCGTTGAACGTTCCGAAGTCGCCTGCGCTATCGGACATGTGCGATACCAACGGCACGAGTTGCCCGTTGACGATCGCGTCCATCGTGCCGCCGTCCTCGGAGGGCCAGATGACGACGATCGCGGTCCGGTTGTCCCAGATGGCCACGTCGCCGGTCATCGCCTGGTACGGATCGATCTTGGTTCCGATCTGCTTCTTATCCGACCACTTGGCGGTGGTCTTCTCGTATGCCTGCTGCGCATCGGTGCCGCTGGCATTGCCGAATGCGGCGTCGAGCCCCTGGGCGACGATCGCGGACACCTTCTGCGTCTTTCCGTTGGGGAATGGGTAGAGCACGCTGCCGTCGGCATCCGGCGTGCGCCCCGGCGCCACTGCCGGTTGCGTGGAGGTCGCGTTGGACGGCGGCGTGCTCGCGGCGGCGGCCGCAGTGGTGGCCGCCGCGGGTTGCGCGACTGTCGGGGAGGCGTTGACCGGGACAGCCGCACCGGGGTACTGGTTGTAGCGGTTCGGATCGACTTCGTCGCGACGATCGTTCAGATCGGGGTCGGCCTGGTTGCGCTGCATAGCCTGCATCATCATCATCGGCAGCATCGAATCCAACCCGCTGCCCATCCCGGAATCCATTCCCGAACCGGAATAGTTGTCCGGGTTGTTGGGTGTCGTCGTCGACCCCGACCCGGTGCTCCCGTTCCCCAGCTTGTCTATCGCATCCTGCAGTTTCTGGTCGGCGTTGTTGATGCCGGAAGCGGTATCGCGGGTCCCGTCTCCGGTGCCGGTGCCGGTGCCGGCTTCGGTGCCGCTGCCGGTACCGGTGCCCGCATCGATAGGGGGCGGCGTGTACGCATTATCGTTTGCGTTACTGTTGCCAGGATCATTATCGTCGTAATTACCGGTGTTGAGGTCTTTCGGGTCAGGCGAGGGCGTCTTACCCGAATCATCCTTCGAATCATCCGGATTCTTGATGTCTTTGGCAGCCTGCTCCATATTGGTCTTTACTCTGTCCAGCGCCGTTTCGCCGTCCTCGAACGCCTTGGTGGTATAAGAAACGATATAATCGCTCTCGGATATCCCCTTGGGTGGATACTTCGGTGCGGCATCGTTGACTTCGTCGATCGTGGCATTGATCGCCTTCTTACCGTCATCGATGGTCGTCTTTGCGGCCTGAATGATAGGCGCCAGGACAATGTCCTTGTCCCTGAGATCGGTCATCTTCTGGTTGAATCGGAGCACCAACACCGCGTAACTCTCGAAGAAACGACTCTGCCCGTGCGGCACGGTATTGGGGAGTAGCGGCAAATTATCGTTCGTCGGAGGGTCGGTCTTGGAGCCCTTACCCAAACTTTTATAGACTGTGTCGAAGAAATCCCAGAGCAAATAATAGTTTTCCGCAATAATGGGAGCGAAGTCATATTCGTGCGGGTAATTCGGAGCCGCCATATCCGGAATCAACATCTTGTGCATTTCAATATCCGGAACCGTCGTCTTTTTCTCTGCCATCGTACATCAGCCTCAGGCCGCAGAGGTACGTGGTTCCGGAGTATTATCACTATCGCCAGTCGAAGAACTGATTATTCTGGTCGGCAACTGGTCCGGCAGATCTTTCTTCGGCTTCTCCTGCTTAGGCGCTGGGGCAGAGGCGTGCACTTTGTCCTGCAGCTTGTCCCATCCCGCCAGACCCGCCGCAGTACTGACACCAGCGGTGACAGCACCCAGAACCGGGCGTGCCATATTCGCTCGCGCGAAGCCCAGCCTGCTCGCAAACCCACCGAGATTGGAGCTTTTGGAAAGCAGATCCGGGACGTCCTTGAAGCTTGCCGCGAGCGCTTTACCCCCACCTTCGAACAACCCCTTGGTCGCGCCGCCCACCAACCCACCTGGTATCGCCCCCAGCGCACCGCCGACCAGGGCACTTTCGGTGATCTGTTCCCAACCTTTGCCGTCTGCGGCTGCCTGTATGGCGCCAGCGGCCGCACCGACGATGCCTCCCAGAACGGGGCCACCGACAAACGATGTCGCGACCGCCGCACCGGTAGCGATGGTTCCCCAACTGATACCGAACAAGCCCATAGCAATCACCCATCGGACGAGGTGTGGTCATCTGCGCGTTGCAAGCAACCACCAGCCATGCGCGAGACTTCCTTTCGACACTCCCATTGTCGAGGATTCCCATCAATGGGAACATACATGCAGGCCGCACCGGTCAGGATTGTTCGGGGGAGAAGCACGTCGATGTCCACGAAGCCGCGCTGGAACAGCGGACAATCCGCCGGGCCGATGACGTGGCCGCCGCACTCACCGCGGACCGGATCGCCGCTCTCGGCGTCCGCTATCTGCAGAACTCACCGCCCACCCGGCCCAGGTCGCCGCGTCGAAGCAGTCACCCCGATACCCGTGTCGGTCGCGGGGGGCCCACCGCGCACTCTGCCGTCCGGTCAACAGGGGCAGTGGATCAACGAGGCGCTGCGCGTTCTTCGCGAAAACGGCTACGACACACGGCATATCAGCGCCGCGGATATCGCGACCATCATCCAGCACGAGTCCGGCGGCAATCCCGACGCGATCAATCTCTGGGACGGCAATGCCGGCAAGGGGTTCCGTCGAAGGGGCTGATGCAGACCATCGACCCGACCTTCAACGCGTATTCCTTTCCAGGACATCGTGATATCTGGAATCCGGTCGACAATATCGTCGCCGGGGTGCGCTACGCCATCCACCGTTACGGTTCGGTCAGCGATGTCCCTGGCACGGCCAATCTGCACGAAGGCGGTTCGTAGGGGACTGAACAGGATCAGGCGTACCGAGAGGCGTGGTAACTCTTCGGCAGAGACGTCACTCGGACGTTCAAACCGGTACGCGGTGCCTCCACGCATTGACCGTTCCCGATATACATCATGACGTGCTGCGGATTGCCGTTATTGAATTCGCTGTCGGGGAAGATCAAGTCACCGGGACGAATGGTGGCCGGATTGACTTTCGGCAACTGTCGGTACTGCTCTGCGGCCGTGCGTGGGATCCGCACACCCGATTTGGCCGCGGCATATTGCATGAGCCCAGAGCAGTCGAATGAGCCTGGCCCCTCGGCACCCCACTCATAGGGATCGCCGAGCTGGGCCAGCGCTACCTTCATCGCCACCTTGGCGGCCTCGCTGCTCGATCCGGTGCTGCTTGGGTATTGCTGTCCGTTGAGGTTGTAGAGGTATTGGCCGGTGAGGCGGTTGATGGCTTTGGCGGTGTCGCTGGCGCTGGCGTGGGTGCCGGTGACGATGCGTTGGGCTTTGTGGAGTGCGGTGGTGAGGATTTGGTGGACTTTTTGTTGTCCGGCTTTGGTGTAGGCCTGGGTGCCGAGTTCGGCGAGGGCGACGTTGACTTCGCGGATGAGTGCGGAGACGGCTTTCTTGTCGATTGTGTGGTTGCCCGCGAGTCCGATGATGTAGGAGGCGAGTTGGTTGTCGAGGTTGTTGAACGCGGCGGCGGCGTTGGCCTGCCACAACTGTCTGGCCTTGATCGCGCCCGCGGTGTTCCCGGATCCGCTGACGCCCAACTCTTTGCGTAGCTCTTTGACCTCGGGATCACTACTGTCACCGTCACCGTAGACAGCCGCCAGCAGTTTCAGGGTTTTCAACGCTTCCTCGGCCTCGGGAGTCAACCCACTCGAGGTACCCGTATCACTACTCGAGCCACCCGATCCCGAACCCGAACCCTTCCCGCTGCCACCACCGCTGCCACCGAGTCCGGACAATGCCGAGGCGATCATCATCGGCAGCATCGCCATCGCCGGGACCGCCGCCGCGATCAGATCCGGATCCAACCCCGGCCCCTGCTCGGGCCGCTGCTCGGCAGCAGCGGTCGTCGACCGCTGATCCGGCACCACCTGCCCCGCCGGAGCCGCACCAGCCCCGGCCGGTGGCGCGCTCGCCCCAGCCGGTGGCGCTACCGTCCCCGGAGCCACCGCACCCGAACCCACACCACCCGGCGCGGTTCCCGGATTCGCTGCCCCACCACCAGCACTCGCCCCCGGCGCGGCCGGCGCCGAACCCTGTTGACCCGAACCATTCTGACCCGGCGCACCAGATGGTGGCGCCACCGACGGCCCACCCCGACGCTGCTCCTGCCCCTTCCCCGACCACGGCGTCACCGGAGCAACGGGCGCATCCCCTTCCGCCCCAGCACCCCCAGCCGGAACCCCGACATCAACCCCCACATCCACCGGACTCGTCACAACCCACCACCCAACACACGCTTGACCCGGACATCACGCCCGGTCGGCATTGTTTCCTGAACCGTCCGCCCCGAGGCCGGATCGACGGTGACGATTTGCGTTGCACCAACCGCGATTCCGGAGCGCATCGGGGCGTTGTTCCGGTAATTCCAAAACACCAGATCACCTGCGGACACTGCCGACGGGTCGACCCGCTGACCGCAACTCGCCTGCCCGGCAATGTTATTCGGCAGGACCACAAGGCCAGATACCACGTTGCCCGTTGCCGCACTGAGCTGCCCGCACGGTTTGCGAGTCGTCGCGCTCGTTTGTCCCGCATCACCGGTCTGCGACGATGCGGGTGCACCATTGATCGCAGCGGCGCCGTTGGGTAGGTCACAGCGGCCCGTGGCCGACGCGGCTGACGCCTGGTAGATCACCGACCGGCCCATCTCGGCGAGGTCGGCGACCACGCCACCCGAACTGTCGCCCGTCGTCCCGGACGGTGGTCCGAGCTGTGCGAGAGCCAGCTTCTGCGCGCATTCGGCCACGAAACCGGTGTTGGCGGTCTGCAGCGGCGGGGCCTGGTACGGCGCGGATTTCAATGCGCTGACGCAGGCCCGCTGCCATTCGGAAGCGTCGGTGTCGTCCGGGGCGATGGTCAGCTCCGCATAGGGGTTGGTGGTCGGTACCGCCGGCGACCTCGCCGAGTCAGCACCACCCGTCCTGGATCCAGCACTCGCGGCGGCGGTCGTGCTGGGAACCAGCGTTGCCGTGCTGGCCGGATCCGGCCCCACCGCACTGTCACACTGGTAGTTCAGATCGGCGGCGGCCGGCGATGTCACCCCGCCGACCGATAGCACTACCACCGCCAGCATGCTGCCGCAGCCTCCCACGACTGCCAACAACACCCATAGCCAGGCCGGGATCATCGCGAGGATCATGAGACGTTGGATCATTCGAATTGCTCCCTTCCTACGAGATGGCTGATCGACTGACGCGGTGCCGCACGTTTGCGATCGTCGAAGTCTTAATAATTCAGCAGTCGCGTCACGCCCCTGAGCCGCCTGGTCCAGAGCGCTTGATTGAGCGGAGTCCGCGGGTCGGGTGGTGCCAAGTTGTTCCACGATGTTCTGGGAGCGCCGGACTGCCATTGGTCGGTGTCGGTGGCCCGGACAACCTGCTCTCGGACATCTCGAAGGGCTTGCTGGGAAGTCGGATCCTCGAGGAGAGCCGAGACAGCCCGCTCAGTCCGCAGGGCGTGTTCATTACCGATCCAGTCCATCATGCGCCCAGCCTGGTCCTGAGTGATGCCGTTCAGCATCGGGTTCGCTGTTGCGATCGGGCCGCCGCCATCGCGCAACTCTTGCAACGCTTTGATCTTCTCTTTCGTGGGTGCGTTCATGTAGTCTTCGACGAAGTCTCGTTCAACCCCGGTGACGTTTCCACCGTCGAGACGGACACCGCCATAGTTGGCCCTTCGATACCTGAATACGCTCTGCTCGAGCGTCGAGTAGGCAGCCGCCACGTCCTCGGAGCTGCCGCCTGTTCCGTTGACGACGCGGTACGCCTGGCGTTGGGCTTCCTGCACGGCGGCAACTACGTGACCGAGCTGCTTGTTCGCGAGCGTCTCGTCCTCAGCATTGTCATCTACGATCCCCCACGTTCTGATCGCGATGTCCTTCATCCTGTCCCTCGAGAATCCGGCGCCCGTGAGAGCACCCATCGCATCACCCCGGCCGCCACCCGCATCCTCCAAACCTCGCAGCGCCGCAGCGGCGCTTCTGAAGGTATTGCGGCGGCCCCACACCGGATATTCCCTGGCAGCGTTGCGCGCGGCACGCATAAACTGTGAGCGGTTCTGGTAGGACATCGAATATTCCTCGGTCGCCCCCCCTCCTGTTCCAGAATCCAGCCTGGTGCCTGGCCATATCCCTTTTCAATTTCGACTGGGGATGCCACGACCCCGGGATGCCCAGCATGGCCCACTCCGTCAAGGGCGAGTTCGCGATAGTGCTGGCAGCTCCCAGCGTGGCCAGCATTCCAATTCCGTGCATCGAATTTCCGGCGTGCGCATTGCCCATCCCCAAGGCTGTCGCACTCCCTGATCCCGAACCCGAGCCAGCCCTGGCGCCGCCATTCTGCACCGCCACCGCAAACCGGTTGGCAATCCATTCGTTGCCACGATCCAGGTTCAAGTTGAGACGTTTGAGCTGAATGACGGCAATGACCTGGACGACTGCAACGATAACGAGGATCTTTATCACCAGCCCACCGCCTGCGCGAACAGACCGTTCAGGATCAGCATATAGATGGCGAGAAAAATAATATTGAACACCATCCAAAAACCCGAGTAGACAGCGTGCACCACACAACGGATCGTCCATGTCTGAGTGGCTCCGTAGATGTATCCCCCGGCACCGAACCCGAATATCGCCAATACTGCGTAGTACATCGCGTCCATACCGAACAAGACAACCTTGCACGACATGTATACGCAGAAAACAACCGTAACGCCCCCCGATACGATTATGATGAACCCGGCGCCGACCTGCCACCAGCTCGGTTTTTCCGTCGCCGCGTATGCGGCGCTGTCCCCACAGGACTTGAGGCCGCTCTTCACTTGGTCCTCGCTACCGGCCAGCATTCCAGCCGACCACGCCGACTTACAGGCTGGTCGCTGGTCTACGACGTGCCCATAATTCCACACCTGCAGCGGGGCCCGCACGAAATTATCCGCCATACCCTCTTGTAACGTAGCTACCAGTTGGGTGGTGTCCGGATTGCTGTTACCATTGAGCCCTGCGGCCACCGAAATACCCAGGTTTCGGCCCTGCGCAAGAAACCCATTCGACGAAATCACTTCTTCCACCGGATGATCTAGAAATAGTGGACTGAGCACCGCCACCCCACCGATGAACAAGACGCCGATCGCCGCCTTCGCATGATAACCGCGGATGATGAATACGGCCAACGGGACTCCGCCGATAGTGATCGCAACAGCCGCCAGCAGGGGCGTCGCAATCGTATGCGACAGATTTTCCGCCGCCGCCTGCACGGGCTTGCCGATCAAATCCAACCATTGGAAGCCGAACGCATTACCGACCATCCAATTGGCGGTCGTCTCAATGATGATCCAGGGCTCGAAAATAATGAAAATCATCAGCGAAATCACGGCATATCCGGGATTGAAGACACTGCCATGATTAGTGACGAACGTATAGTTCGACAGCGGGACCCCTGATGAGTCGCGGATGTTCATCCAGCTGGTCGCACTATTGACCGACGAGCCCGCGGTGTCGGTGCCGGACTGCGCGGTGGCCATCGCATTCACGAAACCCGGAAATACGAACAGTACGAAGACCGTGACCAGAACCCATGCTGTCCAGCGCCTACGGCGAGTCGCGGCGACCCACCTACGACATCGTCGCAACAGCACCTTCGGCGACCAATGCGCCGGATCCCAATCCGGCGCGCGAAGTGCGGGCGTCCGCCAATCGGCCAGGGCGACACCTCTAGCGGCACCCCCGGTCATCGGATCGCCTGCCGCTCCGAGCCGGTGATGCGGGCACCACCGGCCGTGGTCGGGGTACTGGTGATCGCCGCCGCCCGGTCGGGACGCGCCGGGCCGAGCACCTTGCCGCGCCCGATCCGATTCAGCGCGTCACGCATGAACATCTCGCCACGCCGTTCCTCCGGCACCTGCCGCCCCGAACCGACCGGCGGGGAGGTCTCTTCTCGCAATATTTGCAACAGGAACGGCGCTTCCTCCAGATCCACGCCGAGCCATTCCAGACTGTTGCGGGCGAGGGTTTCATCGCGCTGCCGGAAGACGAACCGGTTGGGTATCAGATTGTGTGCCGCACCCTGAAAGTCGGTTGCCGGATCGTGGGAGGCCAGCCCGATCGCGGCGAGGTGTTTACGACCGTCCCGGCTGAAATCCGAGGTCACCGACGAACCTACCTGGGTCTGGGTGAAATGGTGCGCCTCATCACCGACCAGCAATCCGAATCGACCGTTATCGGTGAGGAATGCCTCCCGAGCCGCGACACCGACCAGCTCATATAGCGCAGTGCCGAGCCGCTTGGTCAGCGGCAATCGGTTGTACAGGTGTGGAGTGGTGAGTTCCTCCGCCGACGGCAACGCCAGCTGGTGGCTGCGGATGACCGTCGCCGCAGCGTTGAGCCGCAATGGACGCAGCTTCGGATCGAAGAGCACCGGCACCCGTTCGACAATGGTGCCGAGCCGCGCCGCCAGATCTGCGTATTCTTCCTCACGCCCTACCTGATCACGAAGCCTTCGGACCACGCGGTACAGATCGAGCAGACTCCGGATATTGTGCTCGGCAATGCCTTTGGGCGTCAGCAGATTGCTGGCGGCAGCACCTGCCCCGGAGGTCGGCGACAGATCGAGTAGCGGCAGGATTGAGTCCAATGCCCGCTCTCCCGCAACCCTGGGATCGAATAAGCGCAACGGATCCAAGGACACCGTCGGATCGGCCAAGTCGATGATGACAGCTTTATCGATCGACGAGGCGAAATGCTCCCATTCGCCGACTTGACTGCGGTCGATGGCAAGGAACTGTCCGCCCAGATCGTGGACGAGAGCAGCCATGAGTTTCAGGAAATACGACTTGCCGGACCCGAGTTCGCCGGTAACCGCGAAGGATGCGGACAGGTCGTGCAACGCGGCTTCCATGATGCCGAAGTGGATCGGTTCGAAATTTCCGGACAGGAGATTGACCCCGATCACCGGGCCACTGTCGTCACCGATCTGACTGGTGGTAAACGGCACAAAGCCTGCCCACATATCCGACGGGACGATATGCGCGAAATCGTCGAAGGCCCGCCGTGACGGACTGCCAGGAATCAGCATCGACCACAGGTCGACCTGAGCGCCGACCGGTGCGGTCATCTCGACCTGGAAGCGCTTGTAGCGGCGTTTGATCGTATTCACCGCGTCCAGCGTGACATCCCGAGAGTGCCCGCCGACGGCGATCACCGTGGTGAACGACACCTCCGATTCGCCACCGTTGATCTCGAAGTGCTGGTTGTATTCGCCGAGCATCTGAGCCTTGGACATCAAGGTGTTCTGTGCGAAGGAGACCTCTTGGTCACGCTGATCCATCTGCTCACCGAGCCGCCGAAGGCTCAGCTCATTGTTTTTCAGCACCTGCTCCGCGGGCCTCGTCGACACTCGCATCCCCCAGTCGACCGTGACATCACCCAAACCCTCGAGCACATTGAGGAATTCGCTGCCACCGGGAAATCTCATCCCCGAATACGGAAATGAGCGAGGAGTAAGCATTGCCTGGTAGGACGACTGATATATCGAGTCCGGCTGTACCACCTTGATGACCGGAACGAATGACGGTCGGATGCGGCGGTTGCTATCCGCCTGGGCACCCTCGTCCAGCGCAGCCGAGCGGAATACCGCCGAAGTCACATCGTCGAGCGCGCCGGCGCGCGTGGGCGCAACCGGATCACCTGCCGCTCCGCGGGCCAGATAGTGGTCCCACAGCCATTGGAACAACGCTGCGGGCACTGGAGTCGGATCGAAATCGCCGCCGACCCGGGACAGTATTTCATTCGCCTTCTCGTCGAAGCTGTCGAGTTCGGCACGCGAGATCGCGGTGGCATCTATTGTGGTGGTACTGCCTCGCCATATTCGCGAAAGTGCGGAAATGCCCGGATTTGTCGCCCCGACCGGTATCGACAGCAGGTAGATCCTGGTCTGCGGCACAATAGCCCGCACCCGCTCGTAGGAAGCGACCACTTCATCGGCGTATTCCTCGCACTCGTCGAGATCCACGCCTTCCACCATCTTGGTCAGCACGTCGATCGTATTGAGCTGCGCCTGGATACCCAGTAATAGCGAACCGTTCGGCAGGTTGTTGATCAGCGAGTGATGGGCCGCCTTCACGTCGAACTTGTCGCTGGCCTTTCGCAGACCGTAGCCGAGCGGGTTGATGAAATAGGTTGCGGTGACGAGACCCGAATGGGTGAATTGCAGATTCCCGCGAATCGCGGCGGTGGGCTGGAGGTCCTGTCCGAATGCCATCAGCCGCGTCCTTCCACCTGGTGGTGCCCATTGCCGTTCAACCGGGCGCTCAGATCAGCCGCACTCGCGCCCGCGTCGAGTGCCGCGAGCATGCGCTCTTGTACAACCGTGCTGCCGGACGGCTTTTCCGCGCCGACAGGGTCGGGCAGGATGATCACAACCGTTTCCTCGACGAACATGGCCAGGCGCGCGGAATCCGCATCGATCGGCATGCCGGAAGCGGAGACTGGTTTGCGATAGACGATGAGTCGACCGACCCACATCGCCCGGGAGATCATCCGAACCCCCGTGTATGGCACCAGACCGAGAGCGAAGACGATCACTATCGTCAGCACTAGACCGACGATGAAGGTGACTGCGGGATTAACCGGAAATGTCATGGCGCAAACCGAAGTAATTGCCATCATCACCACTGCACCTGCGACCTGGGGCAGGGTATATGGCCCGAAAGGGAGCTTTTGACCGTTCTGGGCCTTGCCGATCATGGTCGGCACGCGCTTGATCGGCGTGAAAACCTTGATCACTTGGGTCATCGATAACCGCCGATGGGGTGGTCCGGGACGATGATGTTGGAGTCGGTGCGCGCGTAGTTGACCAGCGTGGGCAATACCCAGAACAGGACAGCGGCCAGTATTGCCGAGCCCGTCACCGCGAGGATCTTCGCCGGGGACAGCCGAGATTTGGCCGCCTCGGAGATCAGCACGCCCATGCTGAGGATGGTGATCAGGATCAACCCCGCCCATCGGACGAAGATCAGCACGCCGTACAGGATGGCGCTCAAATTACCCATGAGCCTGCCTCTTTCGTATCAGTTCTGGGTAGCCCGCGGAATCTGCACCACCGACGAGGGCGCCGAGGATGAAGTGGCCGACGCAGGTGCGCTGCTTTCGCGCGAGTTCTGTTCGGCGACAACGGCTGGCGGATTGGTCAGGGCAGGGACCGAATCCACCGACTGGACCTGCCATTGGCCGCCGTTGCGCACCATGGTGAGCGGATAGGCCAATGTCGCGGCCGTGCCACCGTCCCCCTTGGGGTTGACCGTCGTCAGCACTTGCGCCGCCGATCGCGTGGTGCCACAACTGTTGTCATCGGAAACCACCGCTGCCGTCTCGACCGTGGTGTAGGGGGCCGGACGCAACGCGGCAATCCCGGCGTCGAGGGTGACGTAGCGGCCGACATCTCCGGTACCGGTCAGGTACGCGGTCAAGAATCCCGAAGCAACCTGGGCCAATGGCGTATCCGCTGTACACGGCGAGGAATACGCCTGCGCCAGATCCGCACCCCGACTCGGCGGCTCGACCAGAGCGGGCAGCGACAGCGCCCGCAGTCGACCGTTGAGCACCGATATCCCCACCCGATAGAACTGACGGGTGTCCGCGCCGGCGGTGGCGCCGGTACTGCCGCCGGCGGCCGGAGCGGATTTACCCACCCGTACCGATACGGTCACCGACCAAACCTCGAGCGAATCGAAGCTCCCGATGCGTGCCACATACACCACGGTCGGCTCCGACACCTGCCGCGCCGTCGTCGGCAGCGTAACCTGCTGTGCACTGGCGCCGACATATTCGCCGAGCCGATCCTGTTGTCCGGCAACCGAGCCCAGATAGGTCATGATGAACTGCTCGGCGAAGGACGAGGCCAACTGCGCGCGCCCGACGGTCGCCGGCGTGGCACTGTCCGACGGCGGCGGTGGATCCGAGGAGAACCAATCGAGGATCGCGTGGCCACCGCCGAGCACAGCCAGCACGGCCAGTACACCGACGATCACATTGTCGCGGCGGCGGCGTGCGACCATTCGGCGAAGTAATTCTTCGCCCGAATCCGTCGATCTGCCAGCCATCGTCCGCACTTCCGAAATGGTAGAGAGCACAATCGTTTCCGGTCGCCCAACCATTCCCAGCATTGGGGACAGCGGGATCAGAAGACCGGACTACGTTTCATCCGATGAGCGAGCCGATATCGCAGCTGATCGTCGTAACCGATCGGCACGGCCCCCTGGACGGATTCCGGTGCATGGCGCCCGGATTCCAGCACGGGAACATCGTCGGCGATCCGAACGAGTTGCGCGATCGCCAGCTGGCGGTTCGGATACCCCGGATAGGGATAGAGCAGCATCGACGTCGGCGTATAGCCGCCGCCATAGTTCAACGCTCGCAGCGTGACACCCGCGGTATCCCCGGATTGCAAGCGGTCGGTGAGTCCGACCAGACGGTTGCGGTCATCCGGATGGAACACATCCACCGGCCGGAACAGGTAGTCCCACCGAATCCACGGGGCCGGATCCGTCAGCCAGTGCGAGATGCTGGCGTGCTCGGTCTGCACGATCGCAAGATGCGTTCCGGCGCGGCGGTGGGCTTCGCGCAATCCAACGCGTTCCAGGGTCGGCCACTCCGACAGTTCGACATCCGAGGTGACGTCCTCGATCAGCAACCATGCGCCGCTGGTCCGCTCGTCGTCCCGGGCCCGAATGGTGATGCGCCAGCGCCCCGGCCGCTCGGGCCCGTCGGTCACCGTGACATCGAATTGGAGCTTGTCCCCCGGCCGGGGACCATAGAGCAGATCGAGCACCTCGGCATGCCGATTGAAACCCGAGATCCGGTGGAACAGCTCGGCGATCGACATCACCGGTGCATACTGTTCGGGCGAATTCCCGGTCAGCCGCGTGGCGCCGACCGGCTGCTGGATGGTCTGGGAGCCGAGGTCCCAGATCGCACCCACCGCGGCCGAAGATACCGGGCAGTTCGCGCTGACCGGGCCCATCCATAGGCGGACCGCGTGTACATCGCCGCCGGGTCCGAACACCGGCCGGATCCGCAGCAGATGGGGCCCCGATCCGGTCTTGATCATGAGATCCACATCTTCGGCGCCATCGCGAGCCGCACGTAAGGCATCGACGAGACTTCGAGTCTTCAGACTGTCATAGAGAGCTGGCGTCCTCGCCAGCAGCCGCTGCAGCACGCGCTGCCAGTCGGCGAAATTCCGCGGCGCTTCCCCCACCGACGCCACCGACATTGCTTCGGGCGTCAACGTCTCGATCGTTACCCAAGGAATCACTGCGCCACTCGTCATCGCTCTTGCCCGTACCAGCCGTTCTTCCGGAAGCCGCCACCCAAGGGGCGACACCATGTGACTCAAACAATGTACCGCTACCCAACGGCTCATTCAATAGATTTCTCGATGTCGACATCACATGCAGTCTGCATCACGCTGACACCGCGAGTTCACCGAGCCGTCGTTTCTTAACACTTGCTTGAGGAAGCGGTAGTGATCTGTCTGAATTCCACCCGAGAACGCCACAAGTCGCGGATCGCCGGGCATACCGGCAATCCGCGACAGAGCGGATGATCAGCCGTGTGACGTCACGGCCAACACTCCGGCCCCCGCGAGTACACCAGCCTCCCCGAGTTCGGACGGTACGACGCGCAATCCAGTCAGAAAGCTCAGCCGGGCATGGGTCACGACGGCCGCGCCGAGCGCCTTCCAGAGCACAGTGCCGGGCCGGGCCATGGTACCGGCGACAACCACGAGATCGAGGTCGAGCACAGCGGCTATCGAGGCGATCGCCCGGCCAAGGGCCGTACCTGCGTTGCCGAGCGCGGCGCGCGCGATCTCGTCACCGGCTTGCGCGGTCTCGAACAGGTCGTCAACAGACTTTCCCGACCACCCCTGCGCGCGTGCCCAATTCAGCGCGGACCGTCCGCCCGCCACCGCCTCCAGACACCCTCTTCCCCCACATTCGCAGGCATTACCGAAGCCCGGAACCAGCACATGTCCGAGCTGCCCGGCATTTCCGGTGCGCCCGACCACCACAAGGCCGCCGACCATGACGCCGCCGCTGATCCGGTCCGACACCGTCATCGTCAGCGAATCCAACACCTCGCGCGTGTGGCCGAAGTTGCGCTCGGCCAAAGCCGAGCAGACACCATCGAGCGCCAACCGGACCTGCGCTGTCGGAAAGAGCTTCCGCACCGCCTCGACAATGCCGAAACCCGTCCGCCACTCGGCGATCCCCGGCGGAGCCACCACACCGGCCGCCATATCGATCGGCCCCGTGCAGGCGATACCCACAGCGGTAACCTCACCGAAGCCCGCCACCTCGACCAGCAGATCGCGGCAACTGTCCCAGACCGCGCGGACCGGAATCGGGCTACGCCGGATGTCGTCCTCGCCCGAATCTTCGGAGAGTTGACACGCCGCGAATCCTTGTGGGCCGATCTCCAATGCCAACCACGTCATGAGTGCTACACCGCCAGAGAGAGTTTCGTC